>JBKCVM010000159.1:0-10913 GCA_046317855.1 Oligoflexia bacterium | reverse complement strand
GATCAGAAGAATGCCATGCTGTCGCTGAGCGAGCTCTTTCAGAACTAACGGTGCCCCCAGATCTTCAAGTCTGGGAATCTGAACCGGAATCATCCGAATCGCAGCCGACAGGCTGCCCCTTTGATAATAGATGTTGCACCGAAATCGGCCCAACTCTCCAAAGCGCACTGAGAGGTCGACCTGAAGCTTTAGGTCGAGGTCTTTCCGCTGCCGGGAAGTCAGCATGGCTAGCAAGATCTCGTTCACTTCTGCGGCGCTTAAGGGTCGCATTTTAGCGGGCACCAACTTGCCATTGATTCGATAGATCGGCGGTCGGCCCGCTTTTAAGTGAAGATCGGAGGCATTGAATTTCACTAAAGCTGTGACCAAGTATTCGAGTGAGATGCTTGACTGATCGAGCGAGGCACGTTGAGCACTGCTCATGCAACGTCCTTGGCGGTTTGATTTTTTGCCTGAGCCAACGCCCAGTTCATCATCAGTCTCGCCTCGAGGCCCTTGCCAACCAGATCGGCTATGTATTTTACGAGCTCGATATCTTCATCCGAGAACTGATCTGCCCCGATCCGGTTCAGGACTTCGACAACGCAGAACACTCGATCTCTAATCACGATAGGGATGGCAATCAGGTTTCGGGTATTGAACCCCACAGTCTGGTCTACGGCTTTCAAAAACCGTGGGTCATGCTTACAGTCCTGCACGCAGGCAATCTGGCGCGACTCGTGGGCATAGCCCACGATTCCTCGACCAATCGGAATCTGCAGCGCACTGAGGCGGTCGGATTGCTGTCCCGCTGCGGCTCTAAAGAATAAAAACTTTCCGGCAGGCTCCACTTCAAAAATCGAGCCGGCTTCGCATTTAATTGTCTTCAGAAACATCAAAAGGATCTCACGCATGAAGTCCGGATAGGACAGATCTTTGATCACTAAGGCGAGGAGAGTCTCAGCAACCACCAGCTTGGTGGCATTCAGCGCTACCGATGCTCCATCTAAAAGCACTGCACCTTGACCCGCAGGGCTCAAATCAGCGCTCCCTGGAGCCTCCAGTGTCGGAAGCGACAAGTCCTCTAAGGACGGCAAATCGGGATCTGGCTTCTCTCCGGACATTCGGAATATGCCTTTCTTGCAAGCTTTTCGGCACCGTGGGAACATCCATTGAGGGTTTTCTGACGGTATGCCGCTTCTGCTCTCTCTTCAAAAACGCGCACCGTGGGCCACTGTGTCTCTCGCGACACTCCTATGCTCTTGTGGCGTGGGGCTTGAAGCCAATCCTTTTCTGCTCGATCCAGTACCGACAGGCACTCTCAAGTATCAGGGTCAGTTTGAAAACTGCTACCCTGGCAAAACCGTTTCGGGATTAGCCCAGGTTTATCAAACCGCTACAGGAGAGGTACTCCGCCTGCAAAGCTTGTCTGTTCAAAGCGACGGCCAAGACGTGACTCCAGGGCTCCTGTCTGTGGTGGCGCAGCACACTACCGGCAGTACCTCCAAAACTCTCCGGTCGGGGAGGGGCAACCAAAATTACACGCTTAACTCACTCGCTTCGAGTTCCCTGGTTTGGACCACGGTCTCGCTGAGGCCCATCGAGAACCCTAATTCTCCCGCTTACTGTTCTGCTACGCTATCCGGCACGAACTGAACTACGGGAGAGACATCTCGTTCTTATATTCGATCATCTCTTTGAGATTGCGAACTTCTGAAATCAACCACCGATCCTCTCGGCGGATCAACTGAGCGGCCTTACGATGAATGACTTTAGCGTCTTGCCCACGGTTTTGATCAAGATAGGTCAGCTCGTAAGTGATTCCCGCTTCGTTGGGATTGGGATTCTTGAGATCCACAAACTCGAGCTTAATGAGTTGCCTACGGCTCTTGATAAAGGCCGCCTGAAATTGCTCGTCGCTCCATGCTGCCAGCCGATTCTTTGCGGATCCGGTCAAGTAGCGTAGCAATCCATCCCGATCCTGAATGCTCTCGACGTTGAAACTTTCTGAAATGTAATCCTGAAGAACCGTTTTAGGATTATCAAACCCTGCCTGTCGGGTTGAACAGCCCGCACTCAGCGCAAGCCACAGGGCTAACCCTACTCGACTAAGCCAAACACCCCTCGCTCTGTATCGCATCCAAAAATTCTCCCAGCTCAAAACTGACGTCAGGCGAGTGGGGGAGAAATCGTATGCCTACCCCCCACCCAGATCCCGGATTGTAAAATTGTCGCACAACATTGCCCTCGAGGCGAACACTCCGCTCTCTGAATCGAAATTCAACACAGACTGGCTCAGGGAGCTCCATTGCGCCTTGAGACGAAAAAATAAAAGCGCCCGAACTTCCGATCCGAGCAACTTGAAACAGAGCGGTCCTTCGATTTTCTTCTGACGCAGCCTTCTCTAGATTCACTCTGGCCTCTAACCGAGCAATGGCCTTGGGCAGTCCAGAAAACCATTCCATCCTGGGATCAAAGTAAGGTTGCGAAAGCTCGGACCGAACCCACGCCGCGAGCCCTACCCCGATCAACATGACCGTCAAAGTCCAGACACCCTGAAACGTGGTCCCCCCCAAAAGTGAGCGAAGAGCAAGAAAGACGCACGCCAAAACCAAAAGGGCATTCAGAGTTTGCTGGGCCCCACGCCGCCCCATCATCAACCTCCACGAAAGGGGCGCCACAAGCGCTAGCGAGACCCACCCGACCATTGCAAGTTGTTGAACAGGGAGGTCCCACCAAACCTGTGGAGAAAACACTCCCGCAGTGACCACTGCAAGCGGAACCAAAAAGAAAAGGCTCGCTCCGAGCAACAAAAGTCTGCGAGGTGCTTTTACGACCAACATCTTTTGAGGCTCGCCGCCCCACCATCGCTTGTCAATCCCAGCTGCTACGCCCTAGTCTTAAGAGATGCTGACCCTCCTTGGAGTGATGACGGGCACCTCTTGTGACGGCCTTGATGCAACAGCGGTTCGTTTTAGCGGAAGGATGGGCACAGGGCCCAAACAGGGGCAATTCTCTGTTCTCTGGAATCGCTCGGTGCCTTACCCTTCAGCTCTGCGCACACGAGTCCTCCGACTTCAAAGCTCGCATAAGAAGACCAGTATCCAAGAGCTGCTGGAGCTCCACCGCGATCTGGGTGAGTGGTATGGTGCTACCCTTAAGAAGATGCCGTTGGCTCGGGTGGACGCTATCGCCAATCACGGACAAACCGTCGCTCACTTTCCGCCAAAATCTACACTGCAACTGGGTGAGGCTGCCTGCATCGCGCACTCCACTGGGATCACAGTGGTTTCGGATTTCCGCTGGGGGGATCTCGCTACTGGGGGCCAGGGAGCTCCTCTGGTACCCGCCTTTCATCAGGATCTTTATGAGCGTTCAAATCTGAGGGGGACTGGGCTTGCGATTCACAATCTGGGCGGAGTCAGTAATCTCACCTACCTGCGCCCGGACGCGGAGCCGCTAGCCTGGGACACGGGTCCTGCCAATCTTTGGATTGATGCCATTGTGCGGCATCGCACTCGGGGGGTGAGTCAGTTTGACGCAATGGGAAGGCTTGCTGCTCGGGGCAAGATCCACCCACATCAGGTAGCCCGTCTTTTGTCGCACCCATTCTTTTTACGGCGTCCGCCAAAATCAACAGGGAGGGATGATTTTGCAGAAAAGGATGCCATCAAGATCACCGCATCCCTAGAGACACCGGACGCGGTGGCCACTGTGACCGCGGCAACTGCCCGCTCAATTTCCGACAGCTATGTGCGTTTCATTTTGAAAAAAGGACTGCCACTTTCAAAGATTTTAGTCTGCGGGGGTGGCGCTCGAAACCCAACTCTACTCAAACTGATTGAACTAGAGCTCATCGAAAAGGGCTGGTTTGTTTCAATTGAGGATTCATCGAAGATTGGAATCGACCCTCAGTACATGGAATCTACTGCTTTTGCATTTTTAGGCCATCGCGCACTTCGGGGGCGAGCCCTGGGCGGGGGTTGGACTGGCGGAGCGCTCACTGCTCCACCAGCCAAGATCACCCCGGGCCAAAACTGGTCCCAATTATTGAGAAAAATTGAAACTTAAGGCACCTGCGCCCAAAAACCCATGGCGCTAATTCCGGCTCCCCGAGCCTGGGGACAAGGCTCCCCGTAAATGACACTCCCAGAATCAAGACGGATAGGCCCCTTTGGATTGAGCTTTCCGATTCCTGAAGCACCCCAGTACAGAGGCCCCTCCGAGTCAGATAAATCCAGCCGTCGAGCAAGCTCCCGCCCGGTCCAAATCATGGGGCCTCGCCGAACGGCGACCCGCTCAATTCGATGCCGCCAAACCCGAGGAACCCCGGCGGTCTCCAGTCGCTCCATCAGCTCCATGTGAGCACGCCACCAGAGATGGGGCGAGCCGACATCTAGCCAAAGCCAGGAGTCTTGCGGCGGCATCACATAAGCCCCAGCAACCCCGGATCGAATAGCAGGCTCCAAAATTTCGGGCACAAATTCTAGGTTTTTTTCTGGGGAGAGATTTCTAAACAATTCAGGCTCAACCACTGCGCAACCCACGTACATGAGTCCTGACCGCGACCTTGTCCCAAGCCCGACAATCCGCTCGCTCTGTTCATCTAGACGGATTTCTCGATAATCTTCTTTGGCGTCCTTTGAAATAGGCATGAGCGCCAAGGTCAGGCCAACGCCCCATTTCTTTTTCAACAGCTGATGTCGCCTCCCCAGAGCCGCCCAATCGAGCGAACAGAGCACATCAGCGTTAGCAATAAAAAAGGGCCCACCCTCCAGGTGAGCAAGGGCTTTTCGAATGCCCCCGGCACTCCCCAACAGCTCAGAAGACTCATCGCTCACCACCAGTCGAGCGCCGCCCAAATCTAATGACTCGAGCCCCTGCCGCGTTGAATCCGGTAGGTGGTGTACGTTTGCCACGATGGTTTGGACGCCTGCTTCGAGCAGCAGGTCGATCGCAAATTGAGCACAGGGCACGCCCAGCACCGGTACCAGCGGCTTGGCAAGTCGCTCAGAGAAAGGGCGCAGGCGAGTGCCGACCCCAGCAGCCATCAGCATTGCTTTAGAAATAGTAGTAATGGAACAAGACCTCCCGAAGGCGCGAATACGCCGGATACTTCAACAACGTCCTTCGAATGTTTTCAAAAGTGTTGCCGATGTACTTCAGGTAGGTTGCGTCGCCGCGACGATTCAAAAAGGACGCAAAACTGCCGATCGCTTTGAAATTGCGTTGAACAGCCATCAGATCGAAAATTTCAATAAACTCCTGCCGCTGGATCCTGGTCCCTGACACTGCCTCAAAACGCGCAATATAATAGTCGACCAGCCTTTGAATCTGAAGTTCTTCAAGCTGGTAATAACTGTCCTTGAGCAGAGACGCTAAATCGTATTGCGCAGGCCCCATTCGAGCGTCCTGAAAATCAATCATTACGTATTCGCCGCCCGCATGCATTACGTTACGACTATGAAAGTCACGATGAGTCAAAACGACGGGCTCGGCTGCCAGACGACGGCAGATCTCTCCAAATCCCTCGCTCATGACCTGTCGATCCTGCGGCTCAATCACCCGCCGAAGGTGCTGCTCGTAGAAATGCTCAATCGTGTGGTTCACTTCCCACATCAATTTTTCAAAATCGAACCGAAGGCGAAACGCTTCCATCTTTTTTAAGATGTCAGCCTTTGCAGCCGTAGGCCCCGCGCAGACATGCAGTTGCACTAGGCCATCAATGACTTTTTCATAGGCGTGTCGCTCCACCTCAGCATTTGAGACTTCTTGCAGCTGACGAAGCAGAGTGACATCGCCCAAGTCTTCAAGAAGCACGAGCCCCCGGGCCGGGTCGACATCATAAACCCTCGGCACTCGAACCCCACAGGACTCAAAATGCGTACGCACTAACAAAAAGGGGAGATCCAATCCTTGTTCGACAAAAGGCTCCGCCTTCATCACGATACAGGAGTTCGAAGAGGTTCCCGCCAGCGGTTTCTTGAAACGCACGCGATAGTACTTTCGCGTGCTCGCATCGCCCGGCATTTTTTTAACGCTTTCTAAAGTTCTCGACTTCGACACCCACGCAGAAATTTCGACCGAAGGGTCGCCTGTTTTTTCCATGGCCATCCTGACCTCTCCGAGTTGATCTGACATCACAGCTTTTGGAGCCTCTTTCCGATTTTGGCAAACTCTGGCGAACGAACAACCGGATTTAATAGCGGCGGAAGTTTGGCGATCTCCTGATTGGATTCGTCCTCAAGTTCAACAGCCAACTGGGGCCATGAAAGGGCACCCGACGGCGCCTCGAAGCCGGGTTGGTTGCCGCGGGTCAATAGCGACCCCCAATTCTTCCAAAAGCTGGAGACCCCCCGTGGATCATACCCGGCTCGATAGAGCTCACGCACCATGTTGCGCGTGATTACACGCCAAGAGGCCTCAGTTTGCGGAGCAACCAAGGACAAAGAACGCGCAGCGGCGACTGCCGCAGCGAGTTCATTTTCAAATCTCAACCCTCGAATAGCGCGCACATTGAAATACCAATCTCCTACTAGACCTACAAAAAGTGGCTGCAAAATCGGCAAAGGGTGAGCTGCGCTCGGAGTGCCAGAGTCAGCAAGCAGCTCTTCAATGACCGTGACCTTGCTGGGCACGGACTCAGAACCAAGCCTTTGAGAAATGCGTTTAATTTCAGCCGCAAACCACTCTTCATTTCTGGATGACCAACCCGGCGCACTGACGGCAACCGCAGAGCGAGGCGTCGCCCGCGGCCCCCAGCCCTCATCGTGTTCACTTAAAGAACGCGCGGCGCGAGGCGCAGCGCATCCCAAAAAAACATCGCAAAGCGTTGCAGCAAGAGTGACTGGTTTTTGTCGCACGAGGGATTGCATTGGCTGATTTTCAAAGGGTAGCCTAGGCCGTCAGCACTTACAAAGTGAAAGGAAATCCAAATGAACCTCATTCGTAAGGTTTTTGCCTTAGCAGCAGTGGTTGTTGCCAGTTTCTCAGTGAGCGCCCGCGCAGATTTACTGAGCGAGCAGGAGCTCTTGTCCCTCAGCCAGCAGACGACGATCAACATGATCAATTGGCGGGTCGGTGATCGGATGGACTACCAAGTCAGTATCGGCATGTTCGGAAAAATCGGTGCAATGTTCAAAACTGTTACAAAAGATGAGGGGACCGCTCTCTGGATTCACCAGGAAGTCGACCTCAAGTTCCAAAAGCAAGTTGTAGATATGCTCTTGAACAAGGCAGACGGAAAAATCCTGAAGCTCATTCAGGACGGAAAAGAAGTTCAGGTGCCTAACGACAAGCTCGAGGTCATTTCGCAAGACTACGGTGAGGTCACTGTGCCCGCAGGCACGTTCGACGCAGTACACATCATTGCCAAGACTCAGCAGATTTCTAAGATTGAACTGTGGGCCAACCCTGCAGAAACGGTCATGGACGGCGGTCTAAAGCAGATCATGGAAACCCAGATGGGCAAAATTACCATGGAGCTCGTGAAGTTCTCCAAAGGCCAGTAGTCGATCCCCAATCGTGTTAAAGGGCCGCTCGGGGAAATCCGAGCGGCCCTTCTTTACATAATCTGTTGCCCCCATCTGATCAGAATCACTGCGCGGCAGCGGGCATGCGTGCGCGATCCTCTTCTGTCAGAGAGTAATAGAGATAGAAGCCTGCAAAAATCTGATTTGGATCTCGAATGGAGCTCCGGTTTTGTTCCCACAAGCGCTTCCACTGGGTCCGATCACCGTAAACCTTGCTCGAGATCGAGCCAAGGGTGTCTCCGCGGCGAATCAAATACTTCTCAGACCCTTCCGAAGAACTGGGCCCTCGACCATCGATGGTGGGGAGATTAAGAACCACACCCACCTCGAGACGGTTTGGATCAGCGACTGCGGACGCGTTGGCTTCATAAATTTTGCGCCAAAGAAATAGGTCGCCGTAAGTATCAAAAGCAATCTTCATCAAAGTGTCGCCTGATTGAACTGAATAAGAACTCCCGCCCACACTGGCCGCTGCTGGAGGAGATTCAGTCACAGACGCCGGTTCTGAAACCGGAGCAGGCTCTGCTATCGGAGCAGCCTCAGCCACAGGCGGCACTTCAACAGGAGCCGGGGCGACTAACTCAGCAGAGTCGACAGGTGCGGCGTCCGTTTGAGCAACCTCTTGGGCCTCTGACTGGGCTTCTGGTCCCCCGGAGAGCTCGATGCCGTCTTCTTCGTTAGCTGTCTGGCTCATCGAACAGCCTGTAACCGCAATGGCCAAAAAGCTGAGCAACGCATAGCGACGCAAGATCCCAAACTGGGCCAAATTAGACATAGAAGTTCCTCGCCCAACTGATCGGAGAAACCTCTTAATGACTTGAGGCGTGGTTCAAAGAAAACAGAGCAGGCGTCTCAAGCCGGGGCGACCCCCCTAAGAAAAGATCGCGCTGATCGAGCGCACTCAAAACCAAAGAACAGACGTGGTCAAAGTCTTTGGAATTATTAAGGAAATCAAGGTCATCACTGGGGATTATCAGCTTCTTGCCGTCCTCATAATTCAGCATCCAGTCATCATAATACTTATTCAGGTTCATCAAATACTGATCTGGAATGGCTTTCTCGTAATCTCTGCCACGAAGGGCAATTCTCTCTTTCAGCTTGGGGAGCGATTTCTTGAGATAAATCACCAAGTCCGGTGGAGTCAAAAAGCCCACCATGGTCTGATACAACTGGAGGTAATTCAGGTAGTCGCGCTCCTCCATATTGCCCTGCTCATAAAGGTTACGAGCAAAAATATTGGCATCTTCGTAAATGCTTCTGTCCTGAATCGCGCTATCGGTTCCCTGCGTCACCTGCTGATGCGCTGAAAAACGGTGATTAAGAAAGAAAACCTGCAACGGAAACGACCAGCGCCCCATGTCGCTGTAAAAATCCGCCAAATAGGGGTTCTCTGCCACGCACTCAAAATGAGGGGTCCAACCAAAGCGGCGTGAAAGCATCTGGGTCAAAGTGGTTTTTCCAGTTCCGATGTTGCCCGCTATCGCAATGAAAATTTTTTGGCTCGCCACAAAACCCCCACAAGATTTTGAGATCAGAAAGCCGGTCTTAGGTTGGCCTTACAGTGCACGTCAAGCAGAGAAACTCCCGAGCTATTGCGTCAATTTTGACTGGACCTCGAGCAATCTTCTCGAAAGCCGCTCTGGCTGCCACACATCCAGACTAATGCCACTCGTTCCGTCTGTTTCGATCTTTGCCTCAGGTTTAAGCCGGACCAAAAGACGCACCTGGTCGACAAGCGCCTTAGAAACAAGTTCACCACTTAAACTCTCCTCAAAGAGCCAGCTCGGCACTGCACCCTGTTTCAGCAGGTTTTGATAGATCGTACTTTGGTCCCACCGCAGCCCCGACTCTCTCTGTGCAAAGAGTAGAGCAGCCTGCCAGAAGGACAGCTTGCGTTGCTCAGGCCCACCCCGACCAAACGTTTCTTTGATTCGAGAAACCCCCTGAGCCCTTTCTCCCCGGCGTATTTGAGCCAGACCCAGCCATAACTGGGTCTCTGGTTCAAACGGGAGAAAGGCTGCAGCCTGACTGAAATCTTCAAAAGCTCCGTCGTTATTTTCGAGGAGCCAACGCACTTGGCCCCGCCTCGCTAGAACATCCACGTTTCCGGGTTCCGACTCCAGGCACTTCGAAAAACGCGCCTCTGCTAAAGCAAGGCGTCCCCCTAAAAGCGCCATCAACCCTTCTTGATAAAGCTTGCTGGCCTCAGTGTGCAAAAAAATTCGCGCAAGCACTCGAGTGCGAGATTCGAGCTTTAACTGCTCTGACCGCTGAACCGCCGCATGATGCGCGTCTAAAAGAACTCGCAACGCTTCTTCGCGCCTACCTTGCTCAAAAAGCGCCTTGGCAAACTGGTCGGACAACTCTGCACTTTTGGGATTGCGAGACCAACGTCCGCGGAGGTCCAAGAATACGGACAGCGGCCCCCCAGAGAGGCCAACTTCGCCTTCATCAGCCCAAACAGACCGGACAGCCAGTCCCGAAAGAAATGCCAATAGCGTGACGATCCATACCCAGCCCGGGAATGGGAACTTTGTCGGCAACAACAAAAGACAAGTTGCGCCCTTACGGTCTACACTGGGAGAGATCATGCGCTCCGGACCGTTCTTTCATCTTGGCCTGACGATTCAAGCAGTTTTTTTTTCGCTCCTTGCGCTGACTAGCCTCAGCGGCGGGCCTACGTCCTCTACCGCTTGGGCGGAGGAGCCCCCCGAAACCCCTCTGGCTGATATTGAAGTCAGCCGACTCACTTTTACGGTCGAAAAGAAGAGCACCAATGGGCGGGTCCTTTTACTCACCACCCAGGACCAAGCCCTAGCCCCAGCTCTGAGGCAACTGATCTTGATCAAAAGTGAGGGCCTTCCGGCGGCCGCCCTGAGAGTGTTAAAAATTTTTGATGCTCAGGATCTTGGGCAGAATGCAGCGCGCTTTGCGGCGCAACGGGTGAGAGATTACAATCCGCAGTTCAATCTAGAATTGGGAACCACCTACTCCGGAATACTCAAAGTCCGGGATCTTGAGCTCGAGCAGCTGAATCAGAGCGAGCCGCCTAAAGAGCCAAAAGATTTGAATGAAGCATCCGAGGGGAAACCCAAAGAAGCCGAGGCTCTTCCTCCTGAGGAACGCTCGGCCAAAGAAATCACCGAAGCAGAGGAGCGCGAACTCAAGATCCTCGCCTATGAGGAGCCGCCCAACTTTGAACCCTATCGAAACGGATTGGGCCTTCAGGCTGCCTTAATCAAAATCGCAGATTATACGCCGGGCCAATTCACTTATGTTCAGGCGGCCGGCCTCCGATACTCGAGAACGGTTTGGCTTCCCGTCCGTTTCAACTCTCGCCATTGGCAGGACAGCCTTTCATTTGATGTTTCAGCCCTCCTCACAAAGACGTTGGAATATGCC
>JBKCVM010000158.1:0-20461 GCA_046317855.1 Oligoflexia bacterium | reverse complement strand
GTTCACACCGGTGGGTCCTTCGACAATAGTCAAACAACAACCCGTACTCGGCGAGCTCTACGAGCTCAAAGACAATCTCCATAGCTTTTACCAAATCAAAAACACTCGTACTGTCGCACGAGTACTCTATCAACTGCAGTTGCCGCGCTTACCCCCGCCAGCTAACCAGTAGGCACGATGAGTCACTCCGCGTTAACATGGCCCTACAGGGCCAAAGGAGTGACCATGAAGAAGCGATTCACCGAGGAACAGATCATCGCCGCGCTTAAGCGCGTAGAGTCCGGCACGGACGTAAAAACCCTGTGACGAGAACTCGGCGTCCACATGCAGACGATCTACGTTTGGAAGAGGAAGTACAGCGGGATGGAGCTATTGGCCCACCGTCACCCCGATGGCCTCGCGGCATCCCTGAGGGGGCCTTTGAAAGGCGGCCTCTCAGGGATGATTTCCTGCCGGGTGAGCGTACTCAGAGCGTGATTTCCAGATAGGCCCATCCTGTAAACTCTGCGGCTCGTTCGAACTGCCTTGAGATTCGGCCCTGAGCTCTTTGGCGATGCCTGCGGCCAGGCGGTTCAGACGCTTCAGGTAGGACTCATTGGGGTGCAGATAATAGGCTTCGTCCAGGCTGTTGGGATGAAACTCGATGCGTCCCTTGACCCGCTTGCGCCTGACATCTTCTGCGAAGTCATGGAGGCTGGCACCGATCCAGCCGCTGTGCGCATTGACGTAGTTTTCCTGGGACTCATCTTCAAAGCCGGTCAAAATATTGCTTCCGATGCTTTCGATGTTTCCGACCAGCCAGGCTTTGAAAGCGCCCTTGACGTAGCCGTACAGAGCGATGCCAAAGAGGTGACAGTAACCGAATAACTATTTGGCCGGGCTCACGGGGGTACTCGGGGGGTTCACCGGGTTGGTGAGATCGAGCGACCAAATTTGTATCTTGCCGCCGCCTTCTTCTGGTGCCGAAACAACCGCAAGGAGAGTCGATCCATTGGCCGACAGCTCGACATGCTTCACTTCACGGCCGGCATTGCGACCACTCTGATTCGCTGCAAATGCTGTGAGAGCGCCAGTGGTCGAGTTCCAAACTCGTACCGTCCCGTCGGCAGAGCCCGTAGCAATCCAGTTTACATCGCCCGAGTAGGCAAGCGCCGAAACAGCGTGGGCGTGTCCGCGCAAACTCAGGCGTGCGACCCCCGTCTGTGCGTTGACCACTGCGGCCGTTTGCTTGTAACTGCCGATGAGAATTTCAGTCCCCAAGGGATTGAAGACGGAGTGAGCAACGGAGTCAGAATCAAAAGTCCTCTCGACTTTTCCGGTCGCGACGCTCCAAACCTTAATCGTCGTAACGTGAGGCGTTACGAACTCATTGCCGCTTGGATTTAAGTTCGAAGAAAATAGATCATAATTGCTATCTTCAGAGACCGAGGTCACCGGAGAAAGATCGGCGACGTTCATGACGTCGAGGGGGCTGCGTGCCTTTCCTGACGTGAGGACTTTGGTTCCCTCACGATTGAATGAAATCGAAGTTCTCCAACAAAACTGGCAGTCGCTCTGTCGACGCATCGCCAACTGATTCCCGGTTGCGACGTCAAAAAGAAAGACTCCGAAGTTCATTGAAGTTGCGATCACACGATCCCCGCCCGGGGTCATCGCGAGGGCTGCGATGCGTTCACGAGGATTGAGTGCAAATTCTCGAATCGTGTCCCCGGTCTTGAGATCGACGATCTTTGCCGTCGATTCATCTTTGATCGTCAGCAAGCCCTGATTGTCGGGAGTGAACCTGACATAGAGATCCTCTCCATCCAGAGTCATATAAGGAAGCGGAATGGTTTTCAGGAGCATCGCATTTTGCGAAGCCGCTGGGCTCGCGATAGCCCGCTCGGCCGGATTGAAATCGCAGGACCACTTCACCTGATGCCTCCCGCGCCGCGGGCTAAACAGCCCACATCGGTAGTCGACCCGAAGCTCGACGCTGTTGGCCGAAAGCGTCAGTGTATTTTTGCGGTCGCGTACCCCATGGGATATATGCCCGGCCGCGCCGCAACCAATCGTCGTCCCACCTTTGTCGAAGGTGTTGGTGTAGGTGACCACATCTCCCGTAACTTCACGTTGCGAGAGGTTGTGGGTGTTGTCCTCATCCATGAAACGAAACGGCGTATCGTCAAGCGTCGGCTGAAGAGCCAGATTTTGGTAGTCTGCAAAAATTTTTGCATACGCTTTGCAGGAAAGATCTGTCGGGGGAGCGACCATGGGTTCGCCGTCCTCGGTTGGCGTGAGCGTCCCCGTTCGACCCGAATAGCGCGCAAGGTCGGCCCGAATCTGATCAGGATTAATTTGGGCCTGGGCGCCCAACGCGCTCAAGGAAACCGAACCTAAAATCGAACCCCAAATCGAACCGATGAAAAAATTTTTCATGTGAGATCTCCAAGCGATACCGCCGTTAAGGCGTAATCAAGTGGGCGAAGGGTGTCAATAACGACAGGTGATTCTTGATTAGGCGTTGGATTGATTAACATTCCTAGATTGGCTAGGCGGTTTTCTTGTCTTGAGCCTGGCTCCTTACGAGTCAGATAATAATAGATACGGTCACGGCATTTGATTCTTCTTAAATACATGATGCTAGTTTCGATGGAGGCCCATGAATTGACGAGCGATAGACGATATGTTGTCCCCGGTCTTTTCTAGGACGGCGGCTCTTCACGACGCCAAAAGAGGGAAAAAATTTTTTTGGGAAATGCCCTTTTAGTGAGGACAGCGGCCTTTCAAACCGTCCTTAAAAAAACTGAATAACAAATGATGGTTAGCCCCAGCTTTTTCCCCTAGGGAAAAAAATCCGTCCTGGACGGATGAAGCAAACGAACGTGACAAACGGTGATCTGGCGTGACAGGGGCAAGGGGTCGCCTTCGCAACCTGTTGAGATTTCAGCTTTTGAATTTTGACGAGATTTCGTCTTTTCTGATTTTTGCCGCTTTTCAACTTGAGAAAATTGGCGTCCCTTGACGGAGAAACTGAGAACCGACTGCATTGGGTTCGTGGCTTGAGTTAAGTGTTTGCTTTTCAATTATTAAACCGACTCATCTCGAATGATTCCCGACTGTTCCCGGACCTTGGGAACCTCTCCCACATCAATGGGGTGAGTAGATTGAAATCTTTGGACGCGTCAAACCGCACTCTCGCATCAACCGGACCATCTCGGGCTTCGAATACAGACGAATCCGATGAAACTGGCGGGAGGCTTCACCCCTGCGTTTTAGACCCGAGGTGCAAACTGCCGATCGAGAATTCGCCTGACCAGCCACCGAAGGATTCGGGGAGGATACCTATAGCCCTTTTGCGCCAGTCGCCGGCCCATCGACGGATACACTTCGCGCGCGGCAGGCACCGTACCCAGTCCATCCACATAGCGGTTGAACATGCAGAACGCAGCGGCAACCAGGACGGCATCATGGATGTCCTCATCCGAGGCTCCCGCACCTTTGGCCCAGGCGATATCTTCCGGGAGCACTGCCCTGCCGGACTTCTGAACTTTTGCCGCAATTCGCAACAGAGCCCGCATCCGTTCCGTGACGTCGGCCTTTTCCAGGTCCGTGGTGACTTCGTGGATCAGGCGGTCGTCTTCGAGGTGCCACGACGCAGCTGCCGCATGCGAATCATGACAGAACTGGCACTCATTAAGTTTCGAAACATAGGCAGCAATGAGCTCGCGCTCGCCGGGAGTCATCGATGAAGGGCCGAGCAGGATCGTCTGCGCCAGGTTCGAGAGCGCTCCTCCCGAGGACGACTTGAAATACAAGAGCGACAGGATTCCCGGATAGTGATTTCCCGTATCGATATGCGGCATGATCATCGCCTACCTTTCGTTCAGCTCGGAAGAAACACGATCGAATTTGGCTTGGTTTGTCCACGAATATTTGTCGAAACTAGAAGCGATTCCAGCTCTCCGGAACTCACTAGAATCCGAGCTTCTGCGGGAGCCAGCTGGTTGAGCTCGCGGGAAACCGAGTAGTGATGAATTCGAAGCAGCTCGCCCTCCAGGGCTTCTGCAAGGGCCGCCGAATTCGAAGGCTGACCCACGGCAAGAATGGTGTATCGCGGAGGGCTTTGCCGGGGGCTAACCCCGAGGCAAAAGAGCTTCAGATGTCCGAAGCTCTGCTGGAGATCCACGAGAATGCTCGAGGCCCTCTCAAAGCTCAGCTTCTCTCCCGTCAGATCCACCCCACCCATTCGTCCCAAGAATTCCAGTAGGGGCGTTCGCTCGACCATTCCGCTCACTCGAACTCGATCAGGAAGCGCGTACCTCAGAAGTCCCGAACCCGTGGTCAGCAGGGGCTGAAGCTCCTGGCCAGGTTCGACCTTCCAGGCAGGAAGGATTCGACCGGAAGTCAGGCAGCGAAACTCCAGAAAATGCGAGCGAATCGCGACCGGGTATCGATCCTTCCAGGGAATGGTGACGACTCCTTCGCTCGCCCAGAGCCCCTTTCCCTGGAAAGCCACTTGCGGCAGGAGACTGCGAAGCTCCTCCGCGTAAGGGGCCGACATCGCGGCATCCCATGCACTGACGAGCGAGAGCCGCGGCCAAAGCCGTTGAATGAAGCTCGGATAATCCTTTTCATCCCCGGGAAAACCGCGCCTCGACGGGGCATCGAAGCCGGCAAGCTCACGCTCATGACGCAGCCAGCGACCGCCGCAAAGCGCTTCGGCCAACTCCTCGCGATGCTCGAAAATTTGACGAAGGGCGGTCGTCAGGTAGGTCGGACTCCAGACCGAGATCAGGCTCAGGTCTGATGCCGAAGCCAGCAGCAGCAGAGTGGCCCACCAGGCTGACTCGGAGCTCGGCGCCTGTTGAAGCGCTGGATGGCTCACCACCAGTCGATTGAGGATCAGCCGCTGCCAGGTCGGAAACAGCTGTCGGTCATCAGTATTGACTGCTCCCCGAAGTTCGGAAGGAATCCACGAGAGCGACCAGAAGTGCCGCCCTAGTCGGGTTCCCGGATGCCGGGCCTGGACATCATAAATCCAGGCCTTGGCGGCCCGGTTCATCTCGGACAAGTACTCCGGAGTGTACGGAATCCATTTACGCTCTCCCGTGGATCCACTGGTGGGCTCATAGCGAGTCACCTTGGTGTTCAGTACCGCCAGCCCCGAGCGCCGCTGCTGCTCGATCAGCGGAGACCACCGCGAGTAATCACTTGCAGGTATTCGCTCAACAAAACACTCATAACTGAGAACCTCTCCGAGCCGTTCACGCTCACCCCACGGCGTTCGCGCGCATGCTCGAAGGATGGTTTCCAGCACTCGCCGCTGCGTCGCCTCAGGATCCTTCAATGACCTCGAAAAAGCCGCTGCTTCCCGTGAATAAACGGCGCTGACGAGAACGTGGATCATACGAGTCCCATCTCGAATCCGATCGATCCGGGCTGATGGGGCCGAGGATGTTCGGGCCTCGTACTGACCAGGAAGAGGCGCACGGGCGTGACCTGCGAGATGAAACGCCGGAGCGCGGGATGCCCATGCCACGAGGCCGGATCGGCATAGGACACCATCTGGTAGCGCCTCGCCATTCCGGAATCATGGATCTCGTGAAGGAAGGCGGCCACAAGCCGCGGCACGAGGTTCGCCTCGATGCCCGGCCGGAAGCTCAGGTGACTGAGATACAGCGTCCCAATCGGCTCGCCCACCCGCGGAACCTTCAGTCCGAGCGATCCCGCCGCACTGAAGAGCAATTTCGAGAGTAGCCCTGCCCGCGAGACCATCATCTTCTTCACGTGCGAGGGCGACCAGGGCAGCGTGCACGCCAGGGGCTCACCTCGAGCATCGACGATCACCAGAAATTTCTCCGCTCCAAAACCGGGCCACTGCTCCCTGCGCCTGCGCCATTCGGATTCGGCGAAAGGATACCCGAGGAACAGATCTTGGTTCACACGGTCCAAGAATTCCACGAGCCGCTCCTCGCCGAGCACCGCACCCGTGATCAGGCGCACTCCTTCCGGCAGGCGCTCGCCGCTTCCAGCGAAGCGCGGCATGCAAAAGACGGCGTTCACCATCTCGAGTCGTGCCAGCGGATGATAGTAAAAGTTCTTTCCGGGGCGATTCTCGACCAAGCTCCGGTACGCGGGCAGATTGTTCTCGAGCACTGCCGTGTAAATCCACGAAGAGGGACCGAACTCGGCCGAGGTTCCGATCAGCTCCACGAGCCCGGGGTAAAACTTTCTCCAGGTCTTGGCCAGTGCGCGATCGGACTGCACTCGGAAATCGCCGATATATAGGGCGAAAACCCTGTTTCCATTTACGAGTCTCGGGCCCCAGCTCATCGACGCGAACGCACGGGGATCGCCTCGAGCCCCTGCGACCAGCGTGAGCTGGCGCGGGGCCTGAAGCTCAAGGAGGCCCTCGAACCTCGGCCGGCGATCGTAAATCAGCTCGAGGCCGCCCACCTTCATCGGCGTGTGCTCGAGCATCCGAAGGATCGCCTCCTCGTCGTCCAGAGCCATTCGCCGGACGGGCTCGTGCGTGCGCATGAGCTCATTCAAATCCAAAAGAGCCTCTCCTTGCGAGTCTTGGGCGTGTATACGGACTTTCGATCGGAGACTCCGGCTTCGCGCATGCGCGCGATCGCCAGATGGATCTCGTCGGCGGCAGTCGACTTCCAGGCTGAATCGCCTCCGAAGCGTTGAAGGTTCGAGCCCTGATTCTCCATGATCTCGACATCCTGCTCGATCACCCGGCGCGTGTAGAGCCGGACGACCGGCCGGATCCAGGGTGCAATCCAGCTGCCCCGATACGCAATCCAGGTGTAGACCCGCGTCGTCCAGCGATCGACGGGAGTGCACTGGCTGTTGACCACGAAACCATTTTCTCCGAACAGATAATCTACACGGGTCAGGTTCGGAAAAATGAACTCATCGGTATGCACCATCGGTAGATTTCCTGGATTGATGACCCACTTCATCACCCCGCCGATCACGTCGTTGGGCTGATGGTAGGTAGCCTTGACCCGTCCCTCGCCCACTTCGAGGTCGTAGGGCACCTGCTTCAGCGCACGGTCCCGAAACCACTTCGAGTGGACGAAGACCGTATGCGGAACGTCCATGAAATTCTGGACGAGATGGGTGACCTCGTTCGAAAAATCCGTGACCATGAAGTACTGTGGCCACCTCGGATCGCCTGCGTGCGGAAAACGCCACGAGGGGGTCACGGGATCGGGCGACCCCGCTCCGGCCCAAAGCCAGATCACGCCGTCCTGCTCCACCACTTCGGTCTTGGGCACGGTCCAGCGCCTGGAGCGAATCGACGCTTCAAGCTCCGGAGATCTCGGCCCCTCTGACGGGATATCCACCACGCAGCCATCCGAATCGTAGACCCAGCCGTGGTACGGGCAGCCGAGGCCGCCTTGCACGCATCGCCCTTCCGAGAGCTTGGTTCCGCGATGCAGGCACCGATCCTCGAGCGCCTGAACGTTTCCCGCTCCATCGCGAAACAGGGCGTAGTGCTTTCCATAGAGGGTTCGCCCGATGGGACGATCGCCCCCCAGTTCCTTCGAGAGCGCGGCAATGTACCAGTGCTGGCGAAGCTCGCCATCCCAGTCCTCGCGCAGCGCCTGTACGGATGAATGGACCCTGGGCGACGTCACTGCTGCTGCCTCCGGCGATGATAGCTGCCCGCAGCCAGATCCACGACCTCTTCCTTCGAGGATCCGCACCAATGAATTCGGGCCTGAAGCCTCAATACATTCGACCCCAGGCCAAAATGAACTCGACGATCGCCCTGGGCGAGAAGCCCGGTCACGGCCTGGACCTCGGCCGTCTGAACGAAGGAGCTGCCATCGGCACGGGTGGCGTGGAGCTCGATCCGCGTGCCGATCGCATCGCGATTGCAGCTCGTACCGTTGCCTTCGAGCACAAGCCCGACCCAGGCGCGAGGACGCATGCCGGGATCGGCTCCGAGCGCGTTCCTGTAGAACGTCGGTTGTGAAAATGGATGCGTGAACAGGAGGTCTCGACGACCCAAGTTTTCGAAGTCCGCGGTCACGACCCCCCGAGAGTTCGTCTCTTCGATCAGACCGGAGGACGAGGCGATGTCCACGAACTGGGGTTTCGCCGAAGGTCCCCGGTTCACGTACAGTCGATTCCGCTCCTGCCCGAAGATGCAGTAGCCGCGGATGTCCGCCCACGTGTCCGCGAACCGATGATACGAGGGTGGAGATCGAGCGATCTTTTCATTGACGTACCAGTAGTCGGGGCACTTCTCGAACTTGCGGTCATAACGATCATCGACCATGCCGTTGGCCTGCGCGAGATCCACCCAGCCATCATTGTCGAAATCGGCCGCAGCAGCACCCCAGCCGAATCGGCTTTCATTCAAGGCGCCTTTCTGGGTCGCCGTCTCAACCCAGCGCGGATAGCGCGGTTCAGTCCCTGGAGAAAACGACCAGAGCAGGCTTCCTTCCGCCTGAAGCGCGTGATGCACGTTCGAGACGTATACTCCGAGCCAGCCCGCACGATCGAAATCCGCGATCGAGACATTCATTCCCTTGTAGGTGTCCTTGCCCATCGACCCGAAAACGCGGCCCTCGATCAGCTCGAACCCCTTGCCCTCGCGGTTGTAGTACAGCTCGTCAGGCCCGAAGTCGTTGGCGACATACAGATCCGGCCAGCCGTCCCGATTGAGGTCCGCTGCACCTACGGCAAGCGACCAGCGAGTCTGTGCCCCTCCCCACTCCTGGGGATCCTGCAGCTCGAACCGGTGCCCCGGCGTCTGCAGCAGCATGCGATTGCTTCCCCCATTGTCGGCCAGATTCCAGCTGGCATGCATGAAATTGAACATCCGGCGATCTCCCGGATACTCCGGCTGCGGAAGACGAAAGAGGTTGAGCCGCGGCGGGTTCGGATAATCCGGAAGGAACTCCTCGAGCGCATTGGCAATGAACAGATCCAGGAGCCCGTCGCGATTGAAATCAGCAAAAGTCGCCGAAATGGACTGGGTGCCCAGCGCCGAAAGACCCGCCTCTTCCGAAACATCCACCCACTCCACGCGGCCGCGCTCTTTCAGGAGGTTCTTCAACAGGATCGAGTGTCCATGCACCACGGTCAGAAAGAGGTCCTGGTCTCCATCGTTGTCGTAATCGGCGAAGATGGCGTTTGTGATGATGCCATGGACCTCGGGCTTTGCGATCAGCGGCTGGAGAACGGTAATCGGCGCCTTCTCGAAACGATGTCCGCCCACATTCCGGTACAGCATCGCCCGCTCAGTCGAACCCTTGAGCGGCTGGCACAGGAACAGATCGACCCTTCCGTCACCGTCGTAATCCGCAGCAGCAGCACCTTCGGTTTCCGCCAGCAGCCACTTGGCGATTTTCTGGACGCGTGGATCCACTTTCGAGAGAAGGTCGCCCTCCCGATCGGCATCGAGGCCGGTCCGCACGGCATCCAGACGCTCGAAACGAAGCGGATGGAGCACCGACGCGAACGAGGGATGAAGAAGCTTCGAATATGCCCAAACGCCCGCCACCACGATCAGCGACACTAGGGCTGGCTGCCGCCAGTACCCGCTTTTCCAACCATCGCGCAGGATCACGGGGATCATTCCGTCGTTCCAGAGCCTCCTCGCGTGGAAATAGACGAAGCGGCTCGAGGCCACGATCAGCGCCGCATAGAAGAACGTGTAGTAGCTCTGGCGGAGATGGAGCACGAGGTCCACCAGGGCGATCGCCACCCCGACCCAGATCTGATCCTTTTTCGTTCCCGGAGAAGTGGCCGGATCAGTGATCATGAAGAACGTGAAGATGAAGAACGAGGGGGAACTCAGGGTTCCGAAAAACAGCGTCTCAAACGGCAGGTGGTGCCTCATGATGAACGCACGCAGTGCGGTCGTCAGGGTAAACATGATCAGATACGACAGCACCAGCCAGTGCCGATTGACCTTGGGAATGACGAACATCAGCCCGAGCATCACAATGAAAAGCGACATCGAGGCGATGCCGTTCCACTGGTAGGCGGGGGCAGCGGTGATGAGTTCCTGCGACAGCAGAAGCGAACTAGAAACGCCAAAGAGCGCGGGATTAAAGAAATGCATGCCGTTCCAGCGCAGGACGAACTTCGACCCGATCGCCAGAAGCGGCGGCAGAACGATCATCCACGAGCTGTGGCTGTAATTGAGCAGGAACGACAGCGAGAAGCTGGTGATCATCGCGCTGAGCGGGAACTGCCACTTGCGGACGAAGATCCGAGTCAGTACCAACTCCAGCAGGCAGCAGGTCGACGTCGTGATCAGCACTTGTGTCGGGCTTCGATTGAAGCCCAGCACGGTGAGTCCAAGAACGAGGTAGGTAAACAGGATTACGGCAACCGGAATTCGTGGATCGAGACGCTGGAACCTCGCCCAGTTCAGTCGAAGCATTTCAGCCATACGGAGCAGCAGCTTAGCCAAATCAGGCGCAATGATCCATTGCCGAAGTCTCCGCCCCGAAAAAGCAGGCCCTCCCCCCCCCGGGGAGGCTTGACGATCTCTACTGGTTCCTACAGAATTTCCGGATCGTGAAAGACCTGCAGGTTCGCTCGGACATCCTGAAAATCACCGGTTTATCGGATGAAACGATCGACGAGATGTATCGGCTTTTCGAGAATTACTACGTCGACATCTCGACGGAACAGTTTCGCAAGGACCTTTTCGAAAAAACCCACGTCTTCATCTTTCGCTCGATGAAGAGTCGCGAGCTTGTGGGATTCAGCACGATCTTTCGCAGGCCGATTCCGGCAATCGGTCCGGGACTTTTCATCTTCTCGGGCGACACTGTCCTGCGTGAGGATTACTGGGGATCCAAGATCCTTCAAAAAGCCTTCTTCCGGTACATCACTCAGTCCAAGATGCTGAGCCCGCTGAAGCCCGTGTACTGGATGCTCATCAGCAAGGGTTACAAGACCTACATGATGATGAGAAGAAACTTCTCCTACTCCTTTCCCTCCTCGACTCGCCCCACCCCCGCCTCCACCCAGCAGATCCTTGATCGGTTCTATCACTGGAAGTTCGGCGACTCGTACGACCCGAAAACCGGTCTGATCACCTTTGAAACCGCCAAAGGCGCCGTCAAGGGTGGCATTGCGGATCCTTCGGAAGCGCATGCACGCGACCCCAACGTGCGCTATTTCCTGGAAAAGAATCCGGACTACCGAAAGGGCGTTGAACTCGCCTGCGTGGCGGAAATCCGCGCGTCGGACTTTCTCGGTCACGTTCCCAAGTACTTTTCGCCCTTCACCCGCCGGCCAGACTTCCAAAAATAAAACGGCGCCAGACCCATCGTCGAGGGCAGCATCTCGCCTTCGGCAACCTCGGCTCCCGGCGTCAGCCCCGAAAGTCCGCCCAGAATCGCGCGAGCCCCCACCTTCGGAGACGCGAGCACCAGCTCCATCACTCCGTCTTTCTGGCGATTCACGTGATGGGCGGTGAATCCGACTCCGTAGCCAATCATGGCGTCGTCGCCGATCTCGAGAAAACTGCGGTCCATGATCTGCAGCCGGGGCCCCCAGTATACCAATCGGCCGATCCGGGCTCCCCAGAGTCGAAGCCAGTTGGAGTACACTCCAGGAACGAGCTTCAAGAACTCTTCGAGCGCAGGAAACCGAATGAAAAGCGCATTCAACTGCGAGGTCGCCCACCAGACGAAAAACGGCCCCGTGAAGCCGGAACTGCGGACGGGGGGACGCCCGAAAACCAGCAAGAGACCTCGGCAGAGTAGCGGCGGCAGAAGATAAAGCACGGCGAGGCTCCAGCCCAGGCGCCAGCCCCAGGAGCTGTCCGCGAGCAGGCGCCAGGGAGCCAGCACCCCCAGGGCATGGACGAGCGGAACAGCGTTCAGGCCCAGTAATCCCAGACGAGCAGGCAGCGGAATTCGATTCATGGAACAGCCTTTCTCAGAAACACGTATCGATAACACGCTTCGGCCAGCAGCAGCCCGCCGGCGATATCGATCAGGTGATGCTGATGCAACAGCAGCACTGAAGCGGCGATCAGCGACATCCAGAAAATAAGAAGCCCACGGAACCAGGGCCTAGCCCGGACCATCATGACCCGTACACTGAGCGCACTCAATGTGATGTGGAGCGATGGAAAACAGTTATGAGGAAGATCCCACGCATGAAGGCGTCGAAAGATCTCCTCATACCCGGGAACGGGATCCAGGCGGACAAAACCCAGCTTCGTGGGTACAACCCAAAAAATGATACCTGCCCCCAGGATCGCCGCGCCCAGCCCTTGGGCGTAGCGCTTGAGCTCCTGCTCACTGAGGACCAGAAGCGACAACGCTGTCAGGAGATTGAGCGAGAAATAAAAATAAACCATCCATGGAATGAGAGGGATCGATAGTTCCCAGTCGAAATACAGCTGATAAGCCGAATTCCGCTGCGACGTGAGCCAGTTCATGCCGCCGTACACCAGCATGAACTCGGCCACCAGTACCACAGACAGCACGAGAAAGAGCTGAAGTTTGCGAAAACCCGGAAGCTCAAAAGCTCTTGGCATCAGGCAGGAACCCCAGGAAAAGAACCTGAGCCACCCAGTGGGCATACACGATCACGACCGCAGCCACCGTCAGTCGATTGATCAGGCGATAACGAGAATCATCGGAAGCAAAATAGACTTCATGCTCCTCAAGGCCGTCAGCAGGCGTGCGAGTGGCAATGAAGAGAGACGCAAACGTCACCTCCGCCATCATCGCAAAGCAGATCGACCCCAGGTACGCCAGTACGCACAGGTTGAATGGATCAGCGGAAAGCTGCTCCCAACCGATAAAGGACGCAGCGACAGAGGTTGCCACGAAGAGCGCGACATTATGGAACGCATCGTGGCTGATGCCGTAGACGGGCGTCCAGTTGAACCAGCGGTAGATCATCACGAGTTCCAGCGGCCCACGAATCCACCAGCTCGCCAGATGGAGATAGAGCACCCAGCGGAACGGTTCAGCAGTGCTGGCACTGAGTGCAAATACCCAGGGCACGAAAAACCAGCTGCCCAGGGCGTAGGCCAGCCATAAGGCCTTCGGCCAGGAAATCTCTCCCCCCACCCATTTTCGATTGGCGGTATTTCGGTCCTGGGCGGACTTGAAACGCCATGAAAACAACAAGGTCGCCGCAAGCACCAGCGACAATCCCCGGACTTCAGTGATCATGCGCTGATTAAAGCAGATCCCCGACCCGAAAAAAGGAAAAATATGACCTCCTCCTGATGCCATGATACCCATCCCTCAAGATGAGTTCCTCGGCCAGAGCCTCAGCAGCCGAACGCTGGCGCGACTTCCAAGACGAGCCATTTCGCCCCTTGCAGGAGGCCTCTATCCCGGATGGCCTGATCCCTCTTCACGGAACCTCCCGCTTCGCTGCGCTGTCGGACCGGGAAAAAAAAGCACTCTATTTCGGATTCATCCAATTCACGGCGGAATTCTTCATTCTGCTCGAGAGCTTGCTTCTCGTCGCCATGAAGTCGCTCGGCCCCCACGACAAGGGACGGCACCTCGCCCGGGAAGAACTGCTCCATTCGCAGGCTTTCCGACGTTTTCTGAGGCAGGAAAAGCAACTTTCTTTCGACTCAGGAAGCCTCATGCTCAAACGGGGGCGCTGGCTGCGAAATGCCGTACTCGCACTCGTACGACGGGTCCCCCTTGCGATGACGCTTCCCGGCGCCAAGATCGAGGCCTATTCGGTTTTTTATGGCCGGTATCTCAAGGCCCACTACGGATCGATTGATGCGAACACCTGGATGAAGCTCAACTGGCTTCACCTGCTGGACGAAGTACATCACGTCCCCTTCGAGTTCGAGATCCACAACGACGTGTTCGGGAAACTTTCCTTCGTTCGCAAGGTCGAATCCATCGTGGGGATTGCACTTTTCTACGGATTTTTGCAGTGGATCCTGATTTCCAGCTCACTCATTCTCGGCTGGCACTCCCTGGATCGCGCATCCCTCGGACGCAGGATCCTGCTTTCACTCGCGACACTCAGGTGGGTGAGCAGGTCATTTCTGCCGACTCGCCAGATGCGCGAGGCAATGAAGGATCATTTCCGGAAACATCGTCCTCGGGGCGGGATCTGGATCCGCTACGTCAGCCGATAATCGCTTGTAATCAGACCCCGGACCGCAAACCCAACCCAGAGCCGCGCCGAATCGATCCAGCAGCCCCCTCACTCCAGAAGTTCCTCGAGCTCCGGATCGGAGAATGCCGGAGCAGGCTGCGTTGCCGGAGTGGGTCCCTTCCAGAGCCGGCCATAAATCTCGAGAAAAGCAGGCCGGGGCTTCGAAAAATCGACAAACCTGTGGAGGTGGATCCAGGGAACCTGGGGAAACTGATGGTGCGCGAGGTGATGATGATAATTCAGGAAGACAAACTGGACGAACTTATTGACGCGCAGGTTCCAGGCCCCGTGCCGAATGTCGCGCTCCGACCAGGCATGGTCGGCATACTGAAGCCCGCCCCAGTTCACGCCAAAAGCCCAATAGCAGCTGATCCATGCGACCCAGGAAATTCCGAAAAAATAAATAATCGCAGCCTGAAGGGCGATCGTGAACAGGATCTCGAGCCGGGCAAGCACGGGCGGGGCCTTGAGGATCGACTGGATCATTGCGTCGGCCCCCATGTGGGTGATCACCGGAGACTGTCGATTGCGGAGGAACCTGGCATTGAAGAGCCACGGACAGAGCAGGTAAATCAACGCTCCGGTGGGAGCATTCGTCCAATACACTCCGGTCAAAACGAAGTAGAGCTGGAGTCTCTTGAGGAAGCGATTGTCCTCGGGATAATAGCAGTCGAACATCTCATGGTCAGTGCGATTCCTGCGATGATGCCCCAGGTGGCACTGGCGCTGAAAATGAAACCCGGTCGGAAAGAAGGCGGCGCAGATGCGACCGATCCAGTCATTGACCGCACGATTCGGATGGGCGGTGCGATGGACTGCCTCGTGCAGCATCGAAAACACCGTATTTCCGACGAACGAAAACGCGATGGCAATGCCCAGCACCGCCACCCAGCCCTCGGCGCGGCTGGCGGCAACCAGCAACGCGACCAGCGCGAAGCAGCTGACCGCGGTGATCCAGAGGTTCAGGTTCGAAGGAATCGAAATATCGACTCCCCGATAGCTACGATTCGACCCTCGCTGGATTGCCTCAGTAGCCATGATCTGACCGGAGACTAACCCAATCCCCTTCATCCGTCGACAGCGGAGAACGCAGGCGCAACTCGCGGAACCCTCGGCCAGGGTCACCTCGCGTTTTGGGGACGCATTGAAATCCTGCTCTTGTGATTCCTACGACACTACAGGCCCGAGACACTGAGCGCCGGTTTGCCTTACGGTGAGCATCGGAGCGCTTCGCGCTTACCGATGCTCACCTCCAGATAAACCTTAAAACAGGAACAAGGGAACAAGAGTAAAGGAGCCAAGTATTACTGAGCTGTCCTCACGAGGCGGAAGCCAACATCGTCGTAGTAGCGGGCATCGGGGGCGCCGACGTTACGCCTCGCGGAACGCGCAGCCCGCGCAACGCGGAGCCAGGAGCCGCCCCGCAACACACGGGAGGAGCCCGAACCACAGAAAAGTGGATCAACCGTAGAACAGTCTCCATAATGACCGTATCCGTCTTGTACCCATTCCCACACGTTTCCATGAACATCATAGAGACCGGCAGGATTAGCTTTCTTCGTTGCAACAGCTTGAGTCTGGCTACCAGAGTTTTCGACGTACCAAGCATAATCACCGAGCGCGCAGGGGTTGTTTCCAAAAGAATAAGCAGAGGTTGAAGAACCACCACAAGGATCATTGGAGCGGTTACTAGCATATTGTCCGCCGCGAGCCGCGTATTCCCACTCGGCTTCCGTCGGAAGTCTGTAAGTATACTTTACGCCACCCGAGCAGGTGCTTTGGCTGCAATTTAATTTAGAAAGAAATCCCTGCGAGTGACTTGGCTGTGATCAGCTGACCCTATTTAGGCTCGGCCGGCGAAAATAGGGCTCCGCATTTCGCCGCGGGTAGGGTTGGGCCGCCATTCTGCTGACCCGTTTTTTTGGCGTGAGGCCGTCTCACAAACGCCCGATTGATCTCAACTAACGAGGCTACTCCGTCTCGGTGCCCCCGCGCGGCATACTTAAGCATCGCAAGCGTTGCGCCTTTCAGTTGTCCCGCAGCCGCCACCACCAAACCCCATTCAATCAATTTCGAAATCATCTATTCCATCGTTACTTCCACGTTTTTCTTCTCCTCAAACGTGAAGTGGTCGAGGCACACGTCGTCCCAGGCGTGTGCCTCACTCGTTTGATTTCGTTTGACGTCCAGTTACTCCATCAAGGGAGCGCTTTCGATTTGCCACTCAAATTCCCAGGGGTTTGTTTGTTTTTCGCTTTCGTGCGTTACGTCGATTGACGTTTGATTTTGGACTTAAAGCCCCAGGATTTTGGCGGAGTCGGTGGTCACTCCTGCCATCTTGCGAGAAAGAAGGCGAATGGTAGGATCCAACGCTACACGCAGAGCGCGAAGCCTTCTGTTGATGAGTTCCAAACATCTAGATTACTTCGATCGATTCGCAATCCAACCCGAGTCGCAGGAGTGATTTTCGTGTTTCATGGGTTCAGAAAGACCACTAAAAAAAAACGCCTAATCACGAGATTGAGTTGGGACGAAAAAGACTGAAGGAGATGCTCGATGGCCAAGTCTAAGACGGAAAGAGGCATTGACGTTCACACCGCGGAGGAGCTCGGGGAGGCGCTTGGCCTTACTCCAGCTGAGACCGCCGAGATCGAGTTTCGATCTAAGCTCACCGTGGCACTTTCCAAAATCATCCAATCCAGACGAATGACCCATGAGCAGATTGGCAAACGCGCCGGCAGTTCTCGTACCCGAGTCACCGCGATTGCGATTGGGAGCACCGACGGGATTTCAACAGATGTGATACAATGCAGGGCTCAGACTTAAGAAGGCAGCCTAATCGTTTTTGCTTTTCTAAGGTGTGGGCACCCCAAAGATTAGGGATTACTTGGCGCTCTCCCATAGAAGACGAACCATTTTCCCATTTTTACCTTTTCCACTAAGAGAAATTTTACCATCGGGGTTAAATTTAATATCTCGAACGAGATCCTTTTCAAAGAAGTCGAGACCAACCGAATTCATTACGTGATGGGTAATTTTTTCGTTATCCAATGTGTATTTCCCAGTATAGAAAATCATGTCCTGAAGATCAGATGAAGGTTCTTTTGAACCTTCGCTCTGCATACAATTGATTCCAACCGCCATAAAGCCCTGTGCTGTGTACGTAATCAAACCGGTTGGCGAATGACATCGAGGCTTCCACTGACCTACATCATTTTGCCTTTCCATCGAAATCAAACGCCATGTTCCAACAACTGACTTTAATGAAGCCCCAAAGGCAGGGGTTACGGTAAACAAGAAGACTACAAAAAAAATTTTCTTTATGTTCATGTCGAGTGAATATCAGGATCGGTAAATACGGGCAATAAACCCAATAAAAGTCGGTCTTCATCTGCCATTTAAAACGAAATAGACCTATCCAGGACCCTCGTCCCACCAAGGGTGGGTTCCGTGGCTTGATTCTGTGATCCATCGGGCGGCTTCTTCGGCGGCGCTTCCCGGGATGTCCTTAGGGCGCACGACGCGCTTGCGGCTTCTGATAAAGCCGCGTTCGACCACCCAGAAGTGGAGTTTCAGGGTTTTTAGGAGCTTGATCAGCGTGTCGAGTCTCGGGTTTCCGCCCTTACTAAGCATCCTATAAATAAAGGCTCAGTCTGCGACAATTGGCGTCCCTTGGCAGAGAAACTGAGAACCGACTGCATTGGGTTCGCAGCTTGAGTTAAGTGTTTGCTTTTCAATTATTAAACCGACTCATCTCGAATGATTCCCGACTGTTCCCGGACCTTGGGAACCTCTCCCACATAAATGGGGTGAGTAGATTGAAATCTTTGGAACTTCGCCCCTTGGTAGTCTCCGAACACCCGGATTCGCGTCAAGCCGCACTCTCGCATCAACCGGACCATCTCGGGCTTCGAATACAGACGAATCCGATGAAACTGGCGGGAGGCTTCACCCGTGCGTTCATTCAAGACGATTCTCTGAGCCTCGATAAATCGGCTTTTGGGGTCATAGCGGCGCGCTTCGAGTGTAAATTTATGGGTAGACTTGCTCCAGTCCACCGGGCGAAACACACGCATGAGCCAATCCCGGTTCATGAGATGAATCACGAGTTTTCCTCCGGGCTTTAAGGCGGCGATCAGGTGCTTCAAAACCAAGCGGTTTTTCTGATCGGTGGACATGTAGCCGAAAGACGTGAATAGATTCAGTACGGCATCAAAACTCCCGCGAAAATCTCTAAGATTTGCAAGATTCCCTTCGATGAATTGCAACTGGGCGCCGTTCTTCGCTTTCAAAGAATTGCGTCTCGCGCGTACGAGAAGAAGCGGGTTGATGTCGATCCCGGTCACCGAATAGCCCTTTTGAGCAAAGAGAACCGCATGCCTGCCGGTACCGCAGGGAGCATCGAGAATGCGGGCGTTTTTTGGCAGTTGCAGGTTCCGGATCAGGAATGCCACTTCCTTCTTTGCAAGCTTGTGCAAATCCGGGGAGTCGATCGACTCGGCGGCGAATGAATCATCATACATGAGCCTTTGCCAAGCATCCGGATTCTCAACCATAGCGACGCGCGTAGCCCTTCAGTACTTCGCGGATGATCCTCTGATACTTGAGGTCCGATTTTTTTGCGTAATCCTTGAAGAACTTCAAGGTTTGCTCGTCGATGGCGACCGTAATCTTGATGGTCTTTTCGCTTGGCATCAGCTCCTCGGGAGGAGGGAGGAAATCCGGAATTGGAGTCAGCTTGCCATGCGGCTCATTCATGTCTTTTCTTTTTTTCGTCTTCATAAACTTTTCTCCCTGCCCTCCAAAAGCCCGCGCCGATCAACCGAATCCAATCCTTGCGCCTGGTGAAGATGTAGAACAAACGCTCTTCGGAGCCGCTGTGCTTTTCATCAATCGCGATGACCCGATGAGGATCCAGAAAAGCCAATGCGGCAGTGTAAAAATCAAGCTCATGCTTGTGAATGTTTTCCTCTTCATTTGTAAGGTCCCATTCGAACTTACCGAAGATCACTGTGGTCGCAATCTGATGCTGATATTGCCATAAATATGTATAAGGAGCAATATCATTGACGGTAAAGCCCCACCCAGGGAGTCACCCGCGACATCCTGTGGCTCTCATTCGTATGCGAACGCTCGCGCGGGGGTCTCCGTCGCCCGTGCGAACACCATTTTTCCTCAAACCCTTTTTAGGGAAATCGAGCAAGGCGAACAAGCGAGGCATACGGGTGCATGTCGAGCGAGTGAGACCGCAGCGAGATGATGATAAAAAGGATTTCAGGAAAATTGGCGTCCCCACGGGGATTCGAACCCCGGTTACCTCCGTGAAAGGGAGGTGTCCTAGGCCTCTAGACGATGGGGACACAAGAGGAGCCAGTGAGATAATCCCGAAGCGATACCTTTTCAACCCTCAAAGTGGGTCTAAAACAAAAATGTGCTCCCTAAGCCTAGGCCAGGCTCTTGAGCCCATCCCGGCCATCCAAAGCGGCAAGATCCGTGTAGCCTCCGATGAGCTCCCCGTCGGCAAAGATCTGGGGCATCGTCTTCATTCCAGAGCGCTTCTCTAAAGCGTCCCAGGCCGCGTCGTCGTCTTCGGCCACTCGAATTTCTTCGTAAGCAAGCCCTCTTTCTTTCAGCAAAGCCTTGGCTCGCTCACAGTAGGGGCAGTAGTTCATGGTATAGACAGTGATTTTTTTTGCCATCGGGGTTCCTCACTTCAACATTGAAAACTCAAAAAAAACTCAAACTGAGCCCAGCAGTGTCCTTCAAGACCTTTGAGAGAACTGAAAATACTTCAATGTCGCGACCCTTGTCATCGCGCCACTTCTGGCCATGAGCATCCCACCCAAAATGATACGCCGTTCCTTGAGACGCTAGTGCAAGCCACAGCTGCCGAACCGCTGGCTGAGCACTCAAAATCACTTTAGAGCGCCCTGGCAAAACAATCGTAAGCACACCCATCGCAAGCTCACACTCGGCGTGGTCCGGGTCGACCTGCTCAAAAGCGCTCGCCACACGCTCGAGTGTCCTAGCAACTTCCTTCCGGTACTCTGCTTCTGGCCAGTCCTGAGCGTTCTTAAAAGACGGAGTCATTTCACTTCTCCTTTTATAGTCTGCTTGGGTCTCTTCTTAACACAGCGCTTGAGGGAATGGGGACTGCAAGGCCCCCAGCATGAAGCAAACAGCCCTTTTTATAGCCCTTTTACTCAGCCATTCTGGACTCGCTGCCCCCTTACCCAACTTTGGAGAAACAACCCAGCGCGCCCTGCCGGGAGTCGTCAGTATCCAGACCACGAGAAAGACAGCCCCTTCGGTGGGATCTGGCGTGGTATTGAGGGCA
>JBKCVM010000157.1:0-14459 GCA_046317855.1 Oligoflexia bacterium | reverse complement strand
GATCTTAAAGGACTGTGCTCGCCGGGGTTGGGTACCCACGGATGCCGAAGTGAAAGAAAAGGTTCAGGAGCTCCCGTATTTCAAAAAAGAGGGTCGCTTCGATCTGCCTACTTATCGTGCAGTGCTAGCCGCCAATCAGTTTACACCGGGAGGCTTTGAAAAGACGATCCGAGAGGACCTGACGCTACAACGCTGGAGTGAGAGCTTGAAAGGACGAGTCCAGGTTTCTGAAGATGAGATTCTACGTGAATTCAAAGCAGTCAATGACAAGCGCAACATCAAATTTGTGATGTTTGATGCCGAAACCGGCCGCAAAGCAGTGACGGTTTCGGATGTTGAGATCGACACTTTTGTAAAGGACCCGACTCAATTGGCTCGCGCAAAGTCGAGGTTTGAGTCGCTGAAGACCTCCCAGTATAAAAATAAAAAATTCGAAGAGGTCCAGAGGCAAGTGGTCCGGGATGTTCTGGCTGGAGAGAAAACCGAGGCCATCCGTGAGGCCAATCTTAAGCTTGCTGACCGAGTGCTCCCGCTGCTCGGTAAGGCCTCCGATGCGCAGGTCAATGCGGCTGTGGCTTCGGTGGGGGCTTCTGTGAAGAGCTCGGGTCTCGTGAATCGGCAGTCCACTTTCATCCAGGGCCTGGGTGAGGCAAAAGAAGTGATTGCGGATGCCTTTGCAGAGAAATCACCGATCGACCTTTCGCAGGGCGGCAAGGCCAAGAAATACACTTCGGGAGGCTGGGTGGCCGTGGCGGTGGTAGCGGAGTCCCAGAGGCCGGATCTTTCAAAGCTGGTGGCTAAGCAAGCGAACGAGAAATCTAAGCTTGAAGATCAGATCCGCATCAAAAAGCAGCGCTTGCTCGAAGAAGATTGGCTCCAGGCTCTGAGGGATCGAGCCAAAATTGAGATGGATCCGCAGCTGTCCTCAGGCTGAGCACCTAGTGAATGAAGCTTTGAAGGCGTGCAATGAAAGCTGCTCGTCTTTCAAATGGGAGACCGTGACCTGCGTCCGCGATTTCTTCGAATTGAATAGGGAGCGCTGGGTCAAAAAGTCTCTTGTCGCTTTCAAATGCCTCCGCACTCCAGACCTTACTGCGAGCCCCTCGCAGTGCAAGCACCCTAATGCCGGCCCTGGCCGCTTGGTTCACCCATTCTTTTAGGCTTACGCCGCGTGCGGCCTCAATCGTCTGGAGAAGTGAAGCGGAGTCGAACGGAAACACGATCTGCAAACCTGAGGGAGAGGGCTCGGACCTGGAGACTGCCATGAGGTACTGCGCGATTGACGGATCTGGGCAGTGCGCGTTCATAAAGGCTCTAGCTTCATCTCTGCTTGAGAAACTCTGAGGCAACACTCGAATGAAATTCCCCAGGTTTTCTCCAAGCCCGCCTCCCGCAAGCCCGTCCATGCCCAAGTCAATGAGAACGAGCCCTTGCACCCACTCGGGGCGAAGGTGAGCTAACGCACACGCCGTACGGACTCCCATGGAGTGGCCCACGACCACGCAGGGATGAAAACCGGTTTGCTGCAGGGTGTCTACGCAGTCTTGGCCGTAGTCCAGAGGCGAATAAGAATCGGGGTGGCAGGGGCGACTCTGACCATGGCCTCGCTGATCGGGAGCCAGAATATCAAAAGAGTCTTCGAGGTCTGCGGCAATAGGGCGCCAGAGCGCTCCGGTACCGCCCATTCCGTGGAGAAGCAGGATCTTAGGGTGGCCAGGCTTGCCCCAGCGTTCAGCAGCGAGTTTCATGGTGGGGGACTCCATTTTCTAGAGCTTTACGAGTTGACTCCCGAGTGCTCCTGGTTACAGTCGACCGGTTCGGAGTTTTCTTTGAAGCAAATGAACCATCCCAGCCTATCTCAGGAGAAATCTCAGGCAAAGGGCTCAGCCTCAGGGATCGATCGTCCGCATGGGCGTCGGGACTTGCTGAAGCTCGGCAACCTCCTTGCGGAAAAATGCGCTCTCGAAGAGGCGCGCGAGACCTATCAGCGAGTCTTTGAAGAGTCTCGCCATGCAGGGGATGTGAGGCTTACTGCCGAAGCGCTGGGGCGGCTACTGCGAATGGCTAGCGAGGCGCGAGACCTGGTTGAGATCACTCGACTAGAGCGGGAGCTGAAAGCCACTATGGCCAGCTTTCCCAGTCAGATTCCGTCAGGCGTTTGGTACTGCCAAGCGGTCTTGGCTGGCCATCGCGAGCGCTGGAACGAAGCCCAGTCTTTGCTCAGACAGTTTCTGCGTGCGGTGAATGCAGAAAAAAAAGAAGGCGTTGAAGTTCAGCCCGAGGCCGAGGCTCGGGGCTGGGTGATGTTGGCCAATGTATTTGCACAGCGAGGATGTGTTGCGCGCTCTCGGTTGCTTTTGCACTGGGCACTCAGAGAGTTTTCTAAAAAAGGCCTGAACGGAATAGACGGGATGATTGAGTTGCAGATGGCTTGGATTCATCTGCGCGCTCGGGAGCTAGGACCGGCCCTTGGGTGGCTCGAAAAAGCACATGCGAGTTTTCTTTCAGAGCACAATTGGTACCTGCACCTTTACGTTCTCTATGCTTACGCTTGCCTGGCCAGACTCTCCGGCGATTTTGCAAAGGCTGACTGGTACTTAGACATGCTTCAAAACGCTTCGAGCGGGCCCGCTTTTGGTCATTTCAGGGAGCTTGTGGCTACTGAAAGGCGTAGGCTTCAGCAAGAGTCAGTGGACTTGCGAGTAGACGGAAGAAAACTCCAAGTTCATACTCGCGAAAAGAACAACATATCACTCGGTAAGCAGTACGTTTTGCTGCACATTTTAGAGGCGCTCTCTGAGGCGCATCATCGGGAGGGCGGAGATAGTCATCGTGCTCTCTCGAAGGCAGAGCTCATTGAGAAAGTTTGGGGAGAGAAGTACCGCCCGCACGCTCACGACAACAAGCTTTATTACAACATCAATCGTCTGCGTAAGCTCATTGAGCCCGACATGAAAGAGCCTCAATATTTGTTGAATTGGAAAGAAGGCTACCGACTGGCGCCTGGCTTAAAGGTCCAGCTCCAAGGGGCCAACAATCCGCTCAAGAGAGCGGGAGAGCGCCGCGCAGATCGTTTTGAAAACAGGGGGGATTCATGAAAATCAAAGCATTAAAAAAAAGATTTGGCCTTTCACTGCTTGTCTCTACGGTTGGAGTTTTTTGTTTTTTTGGAGTGATGGGAGTTCAGGCTCAGATGAGATCTGAGAGCTGGGATGGCGAGTTAGCTGGGCACGAGTCTGAAGGGGGCTGCTATTCGACTTGCGGTGGAGACGTCCCATGGCCGTTTGAGCTTTCAAATCAGACCGCAGAACTTGCCGACGGTGAGCGGTATCTGCTCTTTGGTCGCGTCGAAATTCAGGGGGGCCAGGCCTACTTTGTTGTCGATTTGGCACGCCACCCTTGGTTGGCCTCGGCAAAGCGCAAGCGTAACCCCAAGTACCAGTTGATCTCAGGAGATCTGGCTTACTGGCAAACTTACTTGGGTAGGTCCCTTCGGGTTGCAGCCCGGGCTAGGTGGCAGATCATTGAAAGCCTCAAAGGGGCATTCAAAACGCACAAGACCGAAGTGATGCTTGAGTCTTTTGCCGACCCTGCTGTTTTACGGGGCGGCAGCACTCAGCCTCCGCGATAAAGCTCGCGCTCTGGAAATTGGTACCCGGCGCGCTGGAGCATTTGACCCGTAATCGATTTTGGGTCGAGTATCAGCGCGTCGGGGGGGCCTTGGGCAATGATAGTACCACCGTGAACGCCTCCGCCGGGACCTAAGTCAATGACCCAGTCGGCCTGCGCGATCATGTCGAGGTGATGTTCGATCATGATGACGCTGTGGCCTGCATCCACCAGATCTTGGATCACTGCGAGCAGTCGCTTCACGTCGTCCAAGTGCAGTCCAGTCGTAGGTTCATCGAAAAGGTAGAGCAGGTTCTCAGAGCTCCGATCATCTAAGGTTGCAGCAATTTTTAGACGTTGCGACTCGCCTCCCGATAGGGTCGTAGAACTCTGGCCAAGCTGCAGGTAGCCCAAACCCACCTCGCGAAGGATTCCGAGTTTTCTTCTGAGAGTGGCGTTATCCATGAAAAGCTCGTAGGCCTCATCAATCGTAGTGTGCAGCAGGCCATTCACGTCCTTGCCGCGATAGCTGATGTCCAGGACGGATTTCTTGAAGCGTTTGCCGCCGCATTCTTCGCACGGGAGCCGCACTTCGGCCATGAAGTGCATGTCGAGGGTGATTTCTCCCTCGCCCTTGCAAACGGGGCAGCGGCCACCATCCACGTTAAAAGAAAAGTGTTGGGGAGTGTAGCCGCGTCGGAGCGCAAGCGGCTGGGTAGCATAAAGTCTTCGGATCTCGTCCCAAGCTTTCAGGTAGGTAGCCGGGTTTGAACGAGAGCTTTTTCCGATTGGAGTTTGATCCAGGAGTACGATGCCAGACACTTGATCGGCCCCATAAAGATGGTCGTATCGACCGACATCGAGGTCCACATCACGGTAGAAGATTTTAGAAAGCGCGTTGTGCAAAGTCTTGTGAACGAGAGTGCTTTTTCCTGAGCCAGAGACCCCGGTGACGACAACGAACCGGTCGAGTGGAAAGTCTACTGAAAGGTTTTTGAGATTGTGTTCTCGGCATCCGGTGATTTTTATGCCTCGACGAGCGCGAGCCGGACGAAAGGATCGGATCCTCTCCACGTGAGCCAAGTGGGTGAGATATTTTCCGGTTACAGACCGGGGCGAAGCCGCAAGATCCGCTACAGTCCCCTGCGCTACGAGCTCACCTCCTCGGCGTCCTGCACCCGGGCCAAGCTCTACAAGCCAGTCCGCGTTCTTGATCACTTCGGGGTCGTGTTCGACCACAACCACTGTGTTTCCCTGGTCTCTCAGTCTTTTTAGGATGCCAATGAGTCTCGTCGTGTCGGAGGCATGGAGTCCAATGGAGGGCTCGTCCAAGACATAGAGCGTTCCGCAAAGACCGTTTCCGAGTTGAGTGGCAAGACAGATCCGTTGGAACTCTCCGCCTGAGAGAGTCTTGGTTAGTCGCGAGAGCGTCAGATACCCCACGCCTACTTCATCTAAGAATGAAAGCCTGCGCTCGACCTGTGAGTGGATTTCTGAAGCAATTTTGTTTTGGTTTTCAGTCCACTCCAAAGGCAGGCTCCGGACCCACTGCAGCGACTGCTCGAGTGGTAAGTCCAACACCGAGGGGAGGTTTTTTCCACCTACTTGGACGGCAAGGGCCTCAGGCTTGAGGCGGGCGCCTTTACAGTCAGGGCAGAGGAGTTGGGTTTGATAGCGCCTAATGAAGACCCGAATATGCAGCTTGTACTTCCAGCGCTTCATTTCTTCGAAGCAGGCGTGGATTCCAGGAAAAGTTTGATCTCCGGGGGTTCCGTTCCAGATCAGCTTTCGCTGCTGTACGGTGAGTTCGCGGTAGCGACTCCCGATAGAGATGCCGTTGCGCTCACAAAACCTAAAGAGGTCGCGCTGCCAGTCAGAGAACGAGGGTTTTGAGAAAGGATCAATTGCCCCGTTTTTGATGGTTTTGGATGGATCTGGAACGATTAGATTTTCATCGAGCTCGAGGGTGAATCCAAATCCAGAACATCGCTGGCAAGCTCCCATGGGGCTATTGAATGAAAACAGGTGTGGCTCGGGCGCTCGGTACTCGCGCCCACAGTTGGGGCAGGCATGGCGTTGATCGAGAGTCTTGAACTCAGCCATACCTGATTCACTGAGCACCACAAATTGGATGCGACCCTGACCAATGGCGAGTGCTTGCGCAATCGAGTCGCCCATTCGTGTTGCAGTATCTCGATCAGGGGGACCTGAGAGCTTGATTCGATCGACGACGACTGCGAGCCTGTTTTGTTCGATCGCATCATTAATCGAGCCACTGAATGCGTCATCTCGATTTTCAGTAAGATCCGATTGAAGATCTAAGACCGTCGCCTCATTGCTTGGGGATCGGAAGACCAGCCTCTGGTAGCCTTGCTCACGGAGAAGTTCAAAGAGGCTTTGGCGCGAGACAGCCTTGGTTTTTGTTTTTTTCTTGCTTGGGCCAGTGCTCTGCTGAGTCAGCAGTGGGGCTGTGATCAGAACGCGTTTTGAAACTCCCCATTGCGATGCCCAGTCCAAAATCTGCTGAGGGTCGAGGCGGCGGACTTCGGTCCCACAGTCTAAGCAGAAAGTTTTCCCCACCTTTGCAAAGAGCACTCTTAGGTAGTCCACCACTTCGGTCTGGGTCCCTACAGTGCTGCGCGAGTTGAGTACGTGGTTTTTCTGCTCAAGCGCAATCGAGGGCGGAATGTTCTCGATCGATTCGATTTCAGGCTTGGGCATTTTTTCGAGAAATTGGCGAGTGTAAGTCGAAAGCGATTCGATGTAGCGGCGCTGGCCCTCAGCGTACAGGGTGTCGAACGCCAGGGAACTCTTGCCGCTTCCGGAGAGCCCGGTCACGACGGTGATCTTCTTGGCCGGAAATTCGACGTTGAAGTTCTTTAGGTTGTTGTGGCGAACGCCCGAGAGTCGGATGTTGCGAGAGGTGTTCTGGGCCAAAATGTGTAGTCCCCTCATGCAGGTGTCAAAACGATGGACAGTTCGATTGGGCATCATCGGCCAAACAGCACCCAGGTTTCAAGGACTTTCAAAGCCTTTGGGGATTGGCACCCTCCTTGCTCTAAGGGCCGTGCGATTGTGAACCCAATTGAAGGAAGTGGAACGTGAAGAATAAATTAAAATGGGCATCCCTGCTCAGTGCCACCACAGTGGCTTTTTGGAGTGTGGGTTTCTTTTCTGGGCCTTTGACTTCAGGCAAACGGAGCTTGAGTTCTTTGAGTTCAGGTCACTCAGCGGATACTGGCAGTCGGATCACGCGCGATGCAGCCCTCTATGATCGCATCAAGCAGCTCGATCTACATCGATCACCTACGCCCTCGTTTGACGATGAATTGTCCAGGCTTGCAGCTCAAGAGTCCAGGTACCATGAAAAACTTCCAGGGCTCTCCGGTCATCCCAGGCTTAGGTCTGTGGTCAAGAGAGTGTCGGCAGGAAGTTACTCCGCTCGGAGTCGCTCAGCGCGGTGAGCTCACGCCACGGGCGGATCCGAAAAACGGAGTTGAGTCGACCGGCCCTCGTTGCGGCAAAGTGGAAAGTTCTCTGGCGAAACGTAGATCCGAGTGATGCTGCGTTTTTCGCTGTAACGAGTAAACAGGTCCGTGCACTGCTCAAGACGAATCAGACTGGGGGCATTGTAGTGGTTGTCGTAGCGCACGAAAATCGGATCCCCAGGTTTACGGAAATATTTTGAAAGCTCGCTGGTAGACGTCGCTTTAAGAAAATGAATTTCTCGGGCCCGAAGGTTTTCTTCAGTTCTAGCCTGAAGTTCTTGCTGTTCGTTTGCTGCAATCTTCGTTGCCGGAATTCCGCTATGAAGCTCCATGAGCATTCTGTAGGGGCGTTTTTCTGTGATTCTACGCGCCCACGGGTTTGAGCTCTTTGCTAAATGTGAATAGAGATGGGCGTCGTTTGCTTCAGCGTAGGCTTCGATGTCTGCCGGAAGCGAGTAGTTGCAATCTGAGCTCGCAAAATATTCACCCAACATGGCGTCGTAAACTACGCTCTTGTAGTGAAAATAGACCATCAGAAACATGTGAAATCGCGAAATCAAAAAATCTTCAAAAGAGTAAAGTGCTCGATGCTGAAGGGTGAGGTAGCACTTTGATCCGTCAATGTGAGCCGAGAGGTTCGAGACAAGCCAATCGAAGTCAAACTGTCCGTAACTGACGCCTGCTCCCAGGCTGTCGCGTCTCAGATAGTCCATACGATCGGCATCCAGTTCACTTGAGATCAGCTGTTTGAGGATCGGGCGAAAGTCCACCGGTGTGCCGTCGATTCGTTCAAGAAAAAAATCATCTGTGATCTTAAAGTCAGGGTCGATGATGGCAGCCACATGTTGGGGGCTAAAGTCGAGCTTTTGGTTCTCGGCCGTTTTTTGCAGAAGAGGCGTCAGTCCTGAGTCGAGAATGATTTTGAGCGTGTAGTCTTCGTGAGTGGCCTTCCGCACAGCAGGTTCTATTCCTGGAACAGAAAGGCGATTGAGCTCGGGCATCGCAAATTCAGTCGTGTGCGAAAGCGGACCATGGCCGACGTCGTGAAGCAGCGCTGCGAGTCTCACGACCGCCCTAAAGCGTGCCCGAGCGGGCAGCGGCAGAGCCTCCAAGGGTTGGCGGGCCGGGCTGGTCTCAGCACGAGAGCGGGGGCCTCCAAAAATCGTATCAAAGGCTTGGGTTGCAGTTTCCATGGCACCCAAGCTGTGAATGTAGCGATTGTGGGTTGCGCTCGGAAACGAGTACTCAGCAAAGCCCAGCTGGCGAATCTGTCGAAGTCGCTGAAAGTAGCGTGAATCTAAGACCGGAAGTTCTGCCTGCGAAAGAGCGATGGAGCCGTGGATGAGATCGCGGATTTCCATGGTGAATAGGGTCTAGCAGGCGCGGCAGGATAAGAAAAGGACGCGCAAAAAAGCCCAGAAACTGCCTGATGAAGGCTATTTCTGGGCTTTGTAGATTGGATGCAGCGCAGCTTATTCTTCAGCTTCGTCTTCGTGTCCGTGGTCGCCAGCGCCGCCATGGCTGTGAGACTCACTCGAGCCGTAGGTGGGGCCTGAGCTATAACCGAAGGCTTGGCTCAGCGTGCTGCCGGTTGCTACTCCCAATGCTCCGGCTAGGGTAGCTCCGGCCATTGGAGAGGGGGTTTGCTTTGCTACGGGTTTCTTTTTTGCGACCGCTTTTTTTGCAGCCTTGGGTGCAGCAGCCTTCTTTGCCTGCTTTGCCTTCTTTTTAGGGGCTGCTTTTGCTTTGGCGGTTTTCTTTTTTACTGACTTTGCCGCTGCTGATTTAGCTTTGGATGACTTGCTTTTTGCCTTGGTCTTTTTGGTTGCTTTGGCTTTTGCTTTTTTTGCGGGTTTTTTTGCGATCTTTTTCGCGTTCTTTTTTTTGGGGGCCATAGGATACTCCTGAGCTGTTGCTTTTTAAGTTTTAAAATGGAGCTAAAGTCCGCCCGTATCTAAACGCCCGTTGGCCTGGTTTGCAACCCTTGAGTCACTTCTGTGCGTCAGTTCTGTGGGTTAGTGCTGAATGAAATCCAGAACCGATTCAGTGTCCGGGTCGATCGAGAGCCCTTCGTCACGGAGGGCACGAAAAGAAATGAACTTAACGCTGTACCCAATCCTGCCGTTGGTTCGGCCAGGGGCAAGTCCTGCTCCGCCCCAAGAATTACGAAGCTCATCGGGTGAGAGCATCAAAATGGGAATGCCTGCTCCTCGAAGGGCAACATTGGCCCCATCAGGGGTGCGAATGGGGTTGGCAATTCGTGCAAAGTTGAAGGTCTCGAACTCATCGGTCGGGGATGTTCCCGAGCGCAAAAATCCAAAGTACTGGGCCAGTCCCCGGGTGATGGTTTGGGCTGCTGGTGCTAGCGCCGTTGGAAGCTGAACAGATGAAAGCAGGTCTTGAATTTCTTGAGTGGGATCGAGCTGTTGGGTCTCGCGATCTTTGATGGGCGCGTAAAAAGTGGTTCTCGGTTGAGTCGTGCCTTCTGAGACTTTTGAATAGAAGCTGAAGAATTCACGATTGGGGTTGGGTGCCCCTTGCGGACCGACCTCCAGATCCACCGGAATGATGTAATTTCCTTTTTCGGCAAGAAACGGAGCCATCGCAGCGCGGGTTCCAGCTTCGACACTGGCCGCGGTCAGGGCGGTGCCACCGGTTTCAGAGGGTTCAATGCTGGTATTAAAAAAAGCTTCAAATACCTGCGCATTGTCCCATCCCTTGCCGGTACCGGTTCCTTCTTCAGGATCCAAGACTGCAAGGTTGGGAACTTGGGCTTTGAGTGGACCTGAGGGCTGAGTCACGCTTGCAATGAAAGTTGCTCCCGGTTGCGCGCCCACTCGAACAAAATTCTGAGCAGTGACCGGTGGGCCGATTCTGCTGCCAAAGGGTTTTGCCGCCGCATAAGCAGTCATTTCGATTTCACCAAAAGGGGAGAACAAAACGCGCGCTTTTCCGCGCAATCGGACTGCATAATGAACGTTCCGGCTCTGAGGTCGTTTGACGACTGCAACTGGAAGGGTGCGGCCGGACACTGGGATAGAGACATAGGTCTGCCTGCAGGCTCCGTCGTTCTGGGGCTCTGGGATCACTGCAAAAGTGTCGAATTCTGCAAAAACCGGATCGAGCGTCAGAAGGGGGGTGTCTTGAGGGAGTAGCTCGTCTAGAAACACTCTTTCTTCATTGAAGAGAGAGGGGCCTAGGGTTCTCAGTGCCGAATTGAAAGCTTGAAGAGTGCGTTCACGAGCAAAGAAGTCCCCACCCGAGGCTAAGGTTTCTGCTTGTCTGGCACTCAAGTTTCGGCGGGGTGGAGCGTTGACAAAACCCGTCAGTGAATCAATCCGCTTTTTCAGGAGTAGATTTTTAGGCACCAGCCCCAGTCCGCGGGTTAAAAAACGGAGTGTATTTTGAGCAAGAGCGTTGGGATCGCTTCCGCCTGACCCCGGCTGTGTGCTCGAGTTTCCAAGCAGGGTGCTCTCGGGAGATTCAGTGTTGTAGAGCCAGAGATAGAGAGCGAGCAGATTTCCGAGGCTAATTTGTTGACAGTTGTTCTGCCTGAGCTGTTCAAGGCGATCGAGGACTTGCCTGAGGGCCTGTCCGATGGCGTCGAGAAATCCAGGTGAAACCGTAGCAATGGGCTGAAGGGTCGAGAGCTGACAGTAGTTGTCCCGCTCTTGAAAGATCAAGCAAACGGCCGGCACCTGATGTGCGGAGCCCGGTCCCCAGCGAACGGGACCCTGGCCCACTCTTTGAGTCATCGCGGCGCTGGATCCCAGCACATAGTATCGGTAGAGAAATTTCTTATATTGCCGGCGCATTTCGTAATTGAGCAGCGCGATTTGATTCATTTGCCTAGCTTGAGTGGCCGCTCCTGCGTAGGCTGCCACGTCGGCAGCGTTTTGCAGGTTGATCTTTGCGTGAACGACCATCCCTGTGTTCACCACGAACGCTAAAAACAGGAAAAAAGTCGTCCCAATCATCAACGCCGCAAGGACGCTGATTTGGCCAAGTTGAGAGGCCCTAAGAGCCCGGTCAAGAGAACGCCCCATGAGTCTTTTGATTGTCGCCGCGCCATGCGGGATTGTCGATGGTTGGAAAGAGTGTCTAGACCTTAGACGGATTTTTAGAGAGGGAGCGCAGACAAGGGTTTGGGGGTACTCTTTAAAAGCCTTATGTTTCAATGCTTTACGCCGCTATTTTAGTCAGACCCCGTAAGGTCCCCTTGGCACGTGTGCTGCACACTGGCCAGGCGTGGAACGTATGCAGAATTTTAAAATAAGGTTTTTGCTCAGCGCCCTGGGCGCCTGGCTTGGAGTGGCCCAAGCGGTGAGCGCCCTGGCGGGAATCGGGCCGGTTTCACTTTGTCCTGATTGTGGCCCCAAAGGGCTCAGTGGGGCGCAAGCAGTCCAGCTAGAAAGCCAAATTCCGTCTGGTTTTCTAGCGTTTCCGACAGTGCAGCAAAAGTCTGCAGCCGAGCTCAGTCAGTGGGTGAATTACACGGGCGATCAGCTCCCCAATGCTTTCGAGCGTCCTTGGTCTCTGAGTGCTGCCCAGATTGACACCTATCGATGGGTCTATGATCAAACGCGCGGAAGTTACTCACGGGAGCTTGCGCCTTTCACTCCCAATTTCACCACCCGTTATTATGACCACAACAAGGGTTTTCTGTGGAACTCCGAAGACGCCCCCTGGAATGTGGTATCGCGCTTCTGGAATATTCACCCCAACCCCTTGCCCCTCAACCTACTGCCCCTCAATCTTTTTGAGGCTTCTCCCCCTCGCGTGCCTACTCCTGGGAGCAGCCTCTGGATCTAGCGATCAGGCTTTCGATCTCGATTTGCTGAGGTTTTTTCTATTTGCGGCGGGTCGATTAGGGCCATATACATCGAGATCCAATGTCCTCGAACAGGTTCTTTAAAGAACTGAATGTCCTGCAGCCGCAGGAGCGTCCGCTGCGTCCTTCTGAGGCGGCTAAAATTCTACAATCGCGTAAGCCTGAGTGGCTCAAAATCCGTCCGCCCGCGGGCGAGAACTACCTCCAGATCAAAGAAATGCTCCGGAGTCGCAAGCTTCATACTGTTTGTGAAGAAGCCCATTGCCCCAATCTGACCGAGTGCTGGGCGAGCGGAACCGCAACCTTCATGCTCGGAGGAGACACCTGCACCCGGGCCTGCCGCTTTTGCGCTATTAAGACTGCCCGGGTTCCTCCGCCGCTTGATCCCAACGAACCGGCCATGATTGCTGAAAGCATTGCGGCCCTCAAGCTCAAGTACGTCGTGCTCACTTCAGTGGACCGTGATGACCTAAAAGACGGGGGCGCCGGCCACTTTGCCGAGACCATTCGCGAGATGAAGCGCCGTGATCCCAGTGTGATCATCGAAGCGCTGGTTCCGGATTTTCGTGGCGATCGCGAGGCAGTGAGGACCATCGTTGATTCAGGGTTGGATGTGTATGCCCACAACATTGAGACTGTAAGCCGACTCCAGTATCGCGTACGAGATCCACGCGCGGGCTACGAGCAGTCACTGGGCACTTTGAGCTACGCCAAACAGTGGGCCGAAGAATCGGGCCGCGCCAAGCTCTATACCAAGAGTGCTCTCATGCTGGGGATCGGCGAGCGAGACGATGAGCTTCCGCAAGCGTTTGACGACTTGCTCGCACATCGGGTGGATGTTCTGACGATGGGACAGTACCTGAGACCCTCGCTGACGCACTTGCCGGTAGATCGATACCTTTCTCCAGAGGAGTTTGAAGCCGTGGGAGAAGTTGCTCGCAAGAAGGGGTTCATGTACGTGGCGTCAGGGCCGATGGTGCGTTCGAGCTACAAGGCGGCAGAGTTTTTTATCAAAGGCGTGGTCGAAAAAGACCGCAAGATCACGAGTCACATCAAGATTCAAACAGAGGAGACAGCAAATGGAATTTAAGCTTCCGGAACTCGGTGAAGGCGTCCACGAAGGTGAGCTCGTCAAGTGGAAGGTTAAGCCGGGTGACCTCGTTAAGGACGACCAGATTCTTTGCGAGATCATGACCGACAAGGCCACGATCGAAATTCCTTCTCCTTTTCATGGGGTGTGCAAATCGCTGAATGCAAAAGAGGGCGCTACGGTTCACGTCGGCCAAGTTCTGATCGTGTTCGAAGGCGAGGGCAAGGCGGCTGCGGCAGCACCGGCTGCCACGGCTGCCACGGCAAGCAAGCCTGTGGCTGCAGCAGCACCGGTATCGGCACCGGTATCCATGGCAATGGCCAGTGCCGGCAACACCGATCCCGCAACCCGTGTGCTTGCGGCTCCGTCCACCCGCCGCATGGCGCGTGAAATGGGCGTGGATCTCGCCACCGTCCAGCCCTCGGGCCCACATGGCCGCGTGATGCGTGAGGATTTGAATAAGTTTCTGGGTGGCACGGGCGCCGTGGCTGCCGCAGCTCCTCAGATGGCCAAGGCACTCCCGATGCGAGCTCCGAGCGTGATGGGGGCCCAAGCTGAAGAGCGCATCGCCTTTAAGGGCCTTCGCAAGAAGATCAGTGAAAAAATGCGTCAGTCTAAGGACAAGGCCGCGCACTTTACTTATGTCGAAGAAGCCGACGCCACCGAGCTCGTCAAGCTGCGGGCCTCAGCTAAGGACCTGGGCGCCCAGTACGGAATCAAGGTGACCTATCTGCCGTTTGTGATGAAGGCGATGGTAGCGGCCCTTCGTAAGTTCCCGATCCTCAATTCGCATCTCGATGAGACGACGAATGAGATCGTGATCAAGCACTATTACAATATCGGCCTGTCGATTCAGACCGATGAGGGTCTAACCGCTCCGTGCGTAAAGGACGTTTCAAACAAGTCCGTCCTTCAGCTTGCCAAGGAGATCCAGGACATCGTGGATCGCGCTCGCACCAAGAAGCTCACCTCTGAGGACTTCTCGGGCAGTACGATCACTCTCACGAACGCGGGCTCCATCGGTGGACTCTTTGCCACGCCGGTCATTAATTTTCCCGAAGTCGCGATTCTCGGTTTTAACAAGATCTTCCGCAAGCCAGTGGTGAAAGCCGTGGGCGATCGAGAAGAAATCGTGATCCGCGACTGGACTTATTTCTCGATCTCGCTTGATCACCGGATTGTAGACGGAGCGGTTGCGGCTGAGTTCATGAAGACTTTCATTCAGTATATCGAAAACCCGAGCCTGCTCGTTCTCGAAGGTTGAGGTCCAAATGGCTACTACCCAGCATGATGTCGTTGTGATTGGCGCCGGCCCGGCAGGATACGTTTGCGCAATTCGCCTGGCGCAGAATGGCCGTAAGGTGACGGTGATCGATAAGGCAGAAGTAGGAGGCGTGTGCCTGAATCGTGGCTGTATTCCTTCTAAGGCACTGATCTATGC
>JBKCVM010000156.1:0-5656 GCA_046317855.1 Oligoflexia bacterium | reverse complement strand
CGGGCCGTGAGGCTTATCCTGGGGACGTGTTTTATCTCCACTCTCGTCTCTTGGAGCGAGCAGCTAAGCTCTCCGACAAGATGGGCGGCGGCTCTTTAACTGCGCTTCCTATCATTGAAACTCAGGCGGGCGACGTTTCAGCGTATATTCCCACAAACGTCATCTCGATTACTGACGGACAGATTTTCCTCGAGACAGATCTCTTTTACTCTGGTGTGCGTCCTGCCGTGAACGTGGGTATTTCGGTTTCTCGCGTGGGTGGCTCGGCCCAGATTAAGGCAATGCGCCAGGTGGCCGGCACCTTGCGCCTTGAGCTTGCGCAGTACCGTGAAAAGGCGGCGTTTGCCCAATTTGGTAGCGATCTTGATCCCGCCACCCAGAAGCAGCTCGCTCGCGGGCAGCGGCTGGTCGAGATTCTGAAGCAGGGACAATATGTTCCGATGCCGGTTGAGAAGCAGATCATCATGATTTTTGCCGGAACTCACGGTCACCTAGACAAGTACTCGGCCGATAAGCTGCGTGGATACGAAGATCAGCTTTTTGCCTTCATAGACAAGAAGTATCCCGAAATTCCGAAGACGATCCTCGAGTCGGGCAAGATCGATGATGCTCTAAAGGTTAAGCTCGAGGCGGCGCTGAAGGAGTTCGACGGGACGTTTTCAGGCTAACCGGACCAGGGTTAAACATGCCAAGCATTAAGGACCTAAAAAAACGCATTGGGACTGTGAAAAACACCCAGCAAACCACGCGGGCCATGAAAATGGTTTCGGCCGCAAAGCTTCGCCGCGCCCAGGAGGCCATTACGGCCAACCGTCCCTACGCGGCAGAGCTTCGCGCATTACTCACTCAGGTGTCTCAAGAGCCGGGTGTTTCTGCCGATCATCCTCTGCTGAAGCGAGAGGCCACCGAACCTGCCGAGACTCGAAGGAAGGCGCTGCTTCTCGTTGTTTCGTCTGACCGAGGGCTTTGCGGCGGCTTCAACGGAAACATATTTCGAGGCGCACAGCGCTGGGTTCGGAAGCAACAGTCAGCTCTGGATGTGACCTTGGCCTTTGTGGGCCGCAAAGGGTTTGAGTACTTTAAGAATCGTCGTGAGTTTCCGGTGGGGACTTATTTCTCTGAAGTGACTGGAAAAGTCAGCTTTGCTCAGGCGCGAAAGCTTTCTGATGCCCTCATTCAGGGATTTGTGGCTGGCGAATATGATGAAGTGCACGTGATCTATAACGAGTTCAAGAATGCGGTCAGCCAGCGGGTGGTGGTCGAGCAGTTTCTGCCGCTGGATCTTACCGGGCAGACGGGCCAGTCTGGGGCGGAGAACGCAGGTCTGTTGATTGTGCGCCCTACGACTCCTGAAGTTTTTTCTCGATTGGTGGAAAAGTCTTTTTCGACACAGATTTTTCGCGTGTTGCTAGATTCACAGGCCAGTGAGCACGGCGCCCGAATGAGTGCGATGGAGAACGCCACTAAGAATGCAGGCGAAATGATCCGCAAGTTGACCTTGCAGTTTAACAAGCAACGTCAAGCAGGGATCACGAAGGAACTTTTGGAAATCATTTCGGGCAGCGAATCGCAAAAGGCTGCCCAGTAACTCGGAATTCAGTAGCAAGGAGACTGACAGATGTCCGCAACAGCGAAGTCAGGGAATATTGGAAGGATTAAGCAGATCATCGGCCCGGTGGTCGACGTGGAGTTCGAGGCAGGAAAGCTGCCGCCGATCTTCCAGGCCATTCGCGTGAGTAATCCCAGCGTGAGTGCTGCGGAGTGGAACTTGGTTCTGGAGGTGGCACAGCACCTGGGCGAGAACACTGCGCGTTGCATTGCGATGGACAGCACTGACGGGCTAACCAGGAGCCAGCCTGCGCTGGACACGGGTGCTCAGATTCAGGTGCCTGTGGGTCGTGAGACATTAGGGCGAATTTTGAATGTGACCGGCGATCCTGTGGATGAGGGCGGACCGGTCAACGCCAAGAAGTATTATCAAATTCACAGGCCGGCTCCGGCCTTCAAAGATCAGTCCGTGACGGTTCAGCCATTCTTTACCGGCATTAAGGTGGTGGACTTGCTGGCCCCTTATGCACGCGGCGGAAAGATCGGACTTTTTGGCGGCGCTGGTGTTGGCAAGACCGTTCTGATCATGGAGTTGATTAACAACATCGCCACTCAGCACGGAGGATACTCCGTGTTTGCGGGTGTTGGTGAGCGTACTCGTGAAGGAAATGACCTCTGGATGGAAATGAAGGAATCCGGAGTGATTAACAAAACGGCGCTGGTCTATGGCCAGATGAACGAACCGCCTGGCGCACGTGCACGCGTGGCATTGTCTGCTCTTACTGTGGCCGAGTACTTCCGTGATGAAGAGAACCAGGACGTATTGTTGTTCATCGACAACATTTTCCGCTTCACTCAGGCAGGTTCTGAGGTTTCTGCTCTCTTGGGGCGCATTCCTTCGGCTGTGGGTTATCAACCGACTCTGGCCACTGAAATGGGCGCGCTTCAAGAGCGCATCACCTCCACGAACAAGGGATCTATTACGTCGATCCAGGCAATTTATGTGCCTGCTGACGATTACACAGACCCTGCCCCGGCAACGACTTTTGCTCACTTGGACGCCACCACCAATCTATCGCGGCAGATCGCTGAGCTCGGCATTTATCCGGCTGTGGATCCGCTGGCTTCTACGTCGCGTGTGTTGGATCCCCAAATCGTTGGGGATGAGCATTACCGTGTGGCTCGAATGGTTCAATCCATTCTGCAGCGCTACAAAGACCTGCAAGATATTATTGCCATTCTGGGCATGGACGAGCTCTCTGAGGACGATAAGCTGATCGTGGCTCGCGCAAGAAAAGTCCAACGTTTTCTCTCGCAGCCATTCTTTGTTGCTGAGCAGTTCACTGGCCTGAAAGGTAAGTTCGTGAAGATCGAAGACACGATCCGTGCCTTCCGCGAGATTTGTGAAGGCAAGCACGATGAGCTTCCGGAGCAGGCTTTCTACTTGGTTGGGACGATCGAAGACGCAATCGAGAAGGCCAACAGTCTCGTCTAAGGGGCGCTAACACTCATGTTGAAGCTCAATATCTTTACTCCTGAAAAGAAGGTCATCGAAGGACGAAAAGTAACCGAGGTGACCCTCCCGGGTAGTGAGGGCCAGATTCAAATACTTGATGGGCACGCGGCAATGGTGGGAACCCTCGAAACGGGAGTCCTCACCTACCGCACCGATGGGCAGGGCGAAGCTCGCGCCGCGATATCGACCGGTTTCTTTAGGGTTTCTGGTGAGACCGTCTCTCTGAGTGTCGAAACTCTGGAGCTCAGCGGTGAGATTGACGTAACGAGGGCCAAGGCTGCGCAGGCACGGGCTGAAAAGACTCTCCAAGATGCCGATTTGGACGAGCATCGCTTCAAGAAATACCAGCTCAAGTTGCAGCGCGCCTTGATTAGGCAGCAGGTAGCGGGCTGAGGGGCCTCCTCCACTCCGTGTGCGGCAAAAATCGCCGATTGACGTTCTCCTCCCTCACCTTAGACTGGTGATTGATAGTCCACTGAGTTTTTAGTGAACGTGCGGGGAGCTGGGTAACGTGTCTTCAACACAAGCCAAGGTGCGGTTGGCGCCGATTTTGGAAGCTTTGGGAGCAGCAGGCTGCGCTGCCTTCTTTGTTTCTGCATGCGCCTTGGCATTTGAAGTTCAATCGGAACGACTTCGAAATCAACATGCGCCCGTAATTCGTTTAGCGAAATCACAGGTCGCCAAACTCGTGACGGAGCGTTGGGCTTGGTCCGCGCCTGAGCCAGAGCCAGAGCTGACGGCTCCGGAGCAAGAGGCAGCTCTGTTTGCGGCAGCATCTGCACTCTTGGCTCCCGCCACCCCTAGCCCTGGCGAGCTTCAAGAGACTAAGACACCTAAAGTGGTTACGACCCCGATGAGTATTCAAAAGGCCATGACTACTCAGCTCAATATACTCCCAGCGGTCAAGCTCGCTTCCAATAGAACGCCTGAAGCGCTGCCAGAGAGTGGCTCTTTCTTAGTATCAGGCACAGTTTCAGCTGGGCAGATTTTACAGTTTTCATTTCGGCCTGCTGAGGTGGTCTTCAAAGACCGCACGGGTCGTGTCGTTGAGGGTGAGCGAATGGGCCCCCGCACCTTTCGGGCTCCGCGAGAGGACGAATACTCATTCTCTGCATCTAGTACTCGCGGCGGTCCAGCAATGCTTGCTTTGCTGGACGGTGACGTGGGGCCAGCCCGGGCCGTTACTGCGGTCAATCTCGAGTCCACCCCAGATTTGGATACTCAGCTAGACTTCCGAGAAATGAGTATTCAGCAGCGCCGATTAGTGGGACGCGTGCTTGAGGCAGGTTTGTCTGATGCGGTGGGAGTTGTCGGCGCAGAGATTGTTTTGGTGGGAGATTCTTCCCGAGTTGCAATCACCTCACAGGATGGCAGTTTTGATCTCGGAGAGATCGGGGTGCCCGGCGGTGGGAGAGTTTTCTTGGAGGCGCAACGTCCGGGCGGGTTCAAACATCGTTTCGAAGTCGCCCCGGTCCAAGTTGGCCAGGACCCAGAGCAAGCGCTTTTCTTGATGTCTGAACAACAGATCCAAAGCTGGGGGCAGTCCTTTGAGGGCGGCCTGAGCCCGAGTTCGGGTTGGATCATTGGGGCAGTTGAAGGTGAATGGTCAGAAACCGAAATGAGTATTCAACCCGTCGTAGAGGCTGGCTCTGCTGAGAGCAGGATCCAGCCGGAGTCCTACTTTTTGGATAGTCAGAATGAGCTCTTGCCGATTCAAGGACCTCAGTCCGCTCAAGGCTTGCGCTGGCTCAGCATTGAAGTTCCAGAGGGTGCTGCTCGCATCGGATTGGTGGATTCAACAGGCAAGTGGCTTAAGTCCACTTGGACTCCGGTGTCCCCAGGGGTCATTAACGTCATCCCTTTCTCTTACGGCCGCTAGCCGCATAAGAGCCCGGAGAGGTTGAATAGGCAGCCTGGAGCGCGGACTTTCTTGCAGAGCGATTGGTCTGGAAGCGTCTCTGGCGAGCTCCCACCTCGGCAATCACGGTTTTGAATTCGTCCTGCTTAGAGGGTACGGCCAGAAGAAAGCCCGATGGAATAAGTCGGCCAGCCGAGAGAATGTCGGGATTCAGCTCAAGCAGAGTTTTGGGCGCAAGGCCGTGTTCTTGAGCGAGTGAATCCACCCTGGAGGGTGCTCCCACTGAGACAAAACGCACTGGTTGTCCAGCGAGCGAAGGAGGCGGACCAAACGCACGATCCTGGTAGCGCTCTGCTCTCAAGAGGGCCAAAAATTCTGCGTAATAGTTACGGCTGGCAAAGCCGAGCTTTACAGACACCTTCGGCGAGCGGGAACACTGAGCGAGGATTTTTCCTGGCTCTCGGCGCTGCTCCTGCGGGATGCGTCTCCACTTAGAGTGGCCGTGATTATAAGCTCCGATCGCCGCAGGCCAGGAGCCCAACATCTTGTAATTTCTTTGAAGTAGGCGTGCTGCGGCCGCCGTACTCTTGATCGGTGAAATTCTTTCGTCAATCCCCTCACCCGGGTTGACCCGCATGAATTCTGCCCCCGAATCAGGCATGAACTGCCATACCCCAGCAGCGCCGGCGTATGAGACCGCCCGTGGATTAAAGGAGCTCTCCACCAAAGAAAGT
>JBKCVM010000155.1:0-36075 GCA_046317855.1 Oligoflexia bacterium | reverse complement strand
GCTATCGTGAGAAGGGTAAAAGTACGAGTCTTTGGTTTGCTGAGCTGGGGGTGGGGTTGGCTCGCAATCGGAACCTCGACAACAACGACGTTGAAATCTCGGCGGTTAATGACCTGCTTCTCAGTCCTGCCTTGCACATCGGCAAGGAGGTCTTTTCGGGCCTCGAGCTGACGTTGGGAGTTCAGATGCTGATTCACGTGACCGGAATGGAGTTCAGCAAAGTTCACCCGAACGTCGGCATCAACTACGTATTTTGATCAGCGCGGCGCCTGACGCGTCGTGATTTCGGACAGTGCGGAGTGAGATTTTGTGTTGATGGGTTTGCAAGAAACCCTCAAACAAGACCTCCCTCCGCACTTCCTTTTTCAGGCTTCTCTTTTTTAAAAAAGAAAGAAGCCTCTGATGTTGGTTTCTTCTTCCTTGGCTCTGTTCCGCCCACCGCGGCGGCAACTTTCAGTTGCCCGCCGCGAAAAAAAAATAAAATTGAGCACATGAAAAAAATCAAAATAGTTTCAGGTGTTTTGGGAGCGTTTCTTTTCCTGGGATCAGGCCTGGCCCGCGCGGCTTTGGCAGCGGACGCGGCAGTGTCATCCAAAAAGATGGTGATTGGGATCTCGGGTGGGCTGCTTAATTCAAGTCGGGTGGCTATTATGGATGAACGGACTGGCGGAGTGCTCGGTGTAAGGATCGGCTATCGTTGGAATGAATCTTTGGGCCTGGCTCTCGCTGTTCAGAAGCAGCTCGACCGTTTCATTTCGAGGGATACGACACTGAGAAGTGGTACTGGTGGATACGAGGAAAGTCAGTATATCGGAGTTGTGCCTAGCTATCATGAGAAGGGTAGAAACTCTCTGGTTTGGGGAGTTGAGCTTGGCGTGGGCCTGGCTCAGACGGAGCTGGAAAGCTTTGATGCCCAGGAACGAGTCATCCTCTCGCTAAGAAACCATCATCTATTTCTCAGTCCCGCTTTGAGCATCGGGAAAGAAGTTTACTCCGGCCTCGAGCTGACTGTGGGAGTGCAATCGTTGATTCACATAGGAGGCGGATATTTGAACAAGGATATCCTACCAAATGTCGGACTCAACTACGTATTTTGATCAACGCGGCGCTTGACGCGTCTTGATTTCGGACAGTGTGGAGTGAGGTTGAACCCATTTTTATGATTGACGGGTTTGCAAAAAACCCTCAAACAAGACCTCCCTCCGCACTTCCCTTTTTAGACTTCTCTTTTTTTAAAAAAGGAGAAGTGTCTGATGTTGGTTTCTTCCACTTTGAATTCGCCAATCGAGAATCTGGAGCCCGCCCCGGTTCTCCCGGCTCCCGATCCTTCGCAGCCCATTTTCCGCCCTATTTCTAGCGCTGACCGCGAGCTGCTCCATCAAATCAAGCGCGCGGTGGCCCGCGAGCGCGAGGCTTCGCAGGTCGTACTCCAGTATCTGCTCGATGTGGAGAGGCGGAGGCTCTACCTCAAACGTGGATTTGCGAGTCTCTTTGATTTTTGCGTTCAGGAGCTGGGCTACTGTGCCGGGAGCGCGCACCTGCGCATCCAAGGCATGCGTCTGCTCAGGGATCTTGCGCCGCCCGCGCGCGAGGAGGTTTCGAAAAAGCTTGCCGATGGACGCATCACGCTTTCGCAGCTTTCTAATGTGCAAACTTACAGCCGGCAGGTGGCTACTCATCGCGTGGCGCCGGAGCGCAAGCTTGAAATTCTTTCAAAGCTCGAAGGCAGGCCCACGCGCGAGTCGCAGCAGATCATCCTGAAAGAGCTCGGGCTTGAGGGTGCAAATCACGAGCGCCTGCGCGTGAAGGGACCTGATCGGGTGGAGCTCACCCTTACGCTCACCGCCGACGCCGTCGAGCTCTTGGAAGAATGGAAGGCCCTGACTTCGCATTCCAACCCGGAGGGTCGCAACGGCGAGGCCATCACGGCGGCGCTGCGAGTGGCGGTGGAGCGGGCGCGGCGGGAGCGGGGGCTGGGGCTGGGGGCGGCTCGAACGACTGAGAGCGCGAGCAGTCGGTCAGGAGGCCAGTCCGAGGAGCTCCAGCAGACGCAGCCTGAGGGTTCTTTCGGGCGCGTTCCGGAGAACGACAAAACAAAAGCGGAGCGGGAGCCAGAAAAGATTGCGGAGCACCGAGCGGCGCCCGGACCTGCGCGCCGGGCTTCACTTCATGCGTGTGAAGTGGCGAGTGAACTGAAGTCCGCGATCCCCGTCGCGCTTCGGCGCCTGGTCTGGTCCCGGGACGGGGCTCGTTGTACCTTCTACGACAAGCGCACTGGGCGACGCTGTGACGGAACTCGTTACCTCGAGATCGATCACATCATTCCACGAGCGCTGGGAGGCCGGCACGAGTTACAAAATCTCAGGCTTCTCTGCGGAGGGCATCACAGGCTCAGGCACTTCGAAGACAAAGCTTGGGTGCCGGCCGCGGCGGGGCACAGCGGAGCGCGCGAGCCCTAAGTCAACGGCCCCAGGCGTTCGATGAGTGAACCCGTTTTGCTCAATAGCGCTTCTTGCCTGACTGATCAGGTGTCATCACTTGAGCCTTCACCCTCAACCGCTCGAGCTTCTGCTCCACATCCAGCGGAACCTGTGTGCCTGCAGAGCCCGTGTAGCCTGCCAGTGTGCTTTCCTCGAGTTTGCGGTAACACGACTCACCCAGCTCCGTATGCGGAGAGCGATGGATGCAGGCCTCAAAATAAGTGTCGCCCAAGCTCCAGAGGTCAAAGTCACGCAGAATTTCGTAGCAAACTCCGAGTAGAAAAAACGCCTCACCCGATTTTGATCCCTGCGGGTATTGGCTGAGCTGATCGTGGAGTACGCTCGACGCGCGCAGGTACAGAACATCCCCGGCTCGGTCCATTGGATAACGCTGGGATTTCTGTGCGGTGGTGATCAAACGGAGCGCTTCTCGGTGCAAGGCATTTTCAGAAAGCCCAGTCCCCGCCACCTTGCCGACGCCGGCCTTGCTCGTTCCTGTTTTTCCCACTTCGGATTCCCATGCGCGGAGCTGCCTGAGCCAGTCGCGGGAGTCGTACTTAACGAACTGCGGAACGCCCTCGACCTTCATTGCTTTTTCAATAACCGAGATGGCTTTTGAGGGGTTCTTTTCAGCGCGAATGGCAAGGATCATCGCCGTTCTCAGAGCTTGGTTCCATTCAAAGGGACGGTCCTTGGCAAATGAAGAATCTGCGAGCGCTGCCTGGAGCTTTTCGATCGCTGGATCATAGGCTCGGCCGGCCGCCAGGAGCTGAGCCTTTTGATGGAGCGGAAGGGAGGCCGCAGGTCCGGTGTCTACATTCCAATCGAGTTTGACACCCGAGTCACTGCGCGAGTGGCAAGCGATGCACTGCGAGGCCGTGGCAAGAAAAAGCGACCGTGCGTACTCGCGGCTTCCTAATTTGTAAGCTTGGAGGGCCTGAGCGGTCTGGTTCTCCAGGATTTCAGAAAAAAGCCTCACGCTGGGATCCGCATCTGGACTCGAAGAAGAAATTCCAGTCATCGCATGGGCGGCCTGCGCCAGGCTCTTAGCGTTCGACTCAATGGCGCGCGCGTTTGCGGGGTCATTAAATTTTCTCGGATCCACGGTGACGACCAATAGCCCCTGGAGTGAGCCAAAGAGCGACTGCATTTTTTCGCGCCACGCAGTTTCATTTTTTGATTCAGGGCGAGCAGCTTGTGACGGCAGGGACATCAAAATTAAAAAAAGCCACGCGATGCTCAGGGTGCTCACGCGCATGCCGCCCCTGATTCGAGCTAAAGTCAGACGAGATAAAACCAAAAGGACCGAAGGTAAGGATCTATTTTTGTGCATGCAATGATTTTCGTGCTGCCTGCCTTCGAATGCAAGAAACGCGTCTTTGAATTTTTATTTAAATCCTTAATGAGAGTGTCCTTTGTATCGCAATATTGAAAAGGGAATCGGGTACTCCGATTTGGGAGTCATGTGTCGTGCCGAGTTAAAACGCCTAACAGACCGAACCGCCCGGGCAGCGGGGAGGCGAAGTTCACTTAATCTTCACTGAAAAAAACCTGAAGTCTTGAACGCAGGTCATCCCAGGCTGTCTTTCCCATAGACGGTTCGTCAATCCACAGGTGCTCGTACGCAGGTGAGATCGAGGGCTGTAAGGGTAGCACGCATCTTAAAGTCTCTGGTGGGTGAACGGGCCAGTTTGAATGTTCAGCGCGGCGCATGAGTTTCCCGGCGTCCACGAGCTCGTCGGCTGGATTGACTGCGATGAAGAGTTTTCCGCGGTAACGCGCGAGCGGATCCAATCTCTGGACTTCAACTTGAATTGCTCGCAAGGCCCGGTAGGCGGCAAGTGATGTTCCATTTCGGGCTCGGTAGTCCCGATGATTTAGGCTGGGGATCGTCCAGTGCCCGGGGCCCGGAATCCAGGACGCAATTCGGGTAAAAAAGTGAGTTTCTATTGGAGGGGCTAGGAGTGCCATCTTTTGAAACACACTGGGCCCAGGGCCCGTTTGGCTCGACGCCCAGACTCCCAGAAGCGCCCCCAGCGAGTATCCAAGAAAGTGGAGCGGTCGCTCCGGGGCGAGTTGCCTCATTTTGGTTACTTCGCGCGCGAGCGCAGTTTTCCAAAGGTTTGCCGTCTCTTGTACCTCAACTGGGGCAGCAGCAGGATCCTCGTGGCCTGGCAAACTCAGTATCCTGCAGTGGAGATTCGTACGATCGTTACAGATTTCACGGGCCAGCGGAACCATACGCGATGGCTTCAGGTTCAGACCGTGCACGACGAGCACAAAACCGTGCGCCGATTTCTCCGGGGGTCCAAGAGAAATTTCAGGCGTGACGGGTGGATGTTTTTTTGCGCTCAGCGTCACTGACGGAGCCAGCCACTGCAGGGTCAGCAATAAAACCCCAAGTGCACTGACCCGGATCCGCATAGAAATACGCACCTCTTTGGTTCTACCGCCAAAACTCTAACCCCATTTGACGACCGCGCCAACTTAAGGTCAACTGCGCTCATCCAGCCGGGGGGTGGGACAATGATTCATTCGCGTCAATTCGTTTTCTCTGCATTCATCGAGCGCTCAGCGCGCAGCATTCTCGTTTTACTCATTGCTCTTGCACTGGGAATTGCACTGGCATTGGCCACAGGCTGTGCACCGGGTGTCGCAAAGCCACGAGTTCAGCCGCCGATGATTGAAGGCGCTCTCAAGACTCTCCCTAACGGCGGCGCAGTGGTCACGGAGGTGACTTTCAAGAAGTCTGAAATTTTGGATCGAGAGTTTCTGTATGGTGCTGATCTTCAGTACTCCTCGGTCGGAGATCTTCAGTACTCCCTCATTACGCAAGTGTTGGCCATTGGTCATTGGGATGCCCGTTTTAGAATTCTGAATGGCCAGAACAGCGGCTCAAACGGAACGACTCATGCACGACTTCAGCTGGTCGCCGACCAGCGCACTTTGTTTGAATCGGACATCAATCACCCTGAGCGCTTGATTCACGAGTTTGCAATCGTTTCTCAGACCGCCGACACAGTGACTGTTCGTATGGAGCGGGGTTCTCCGGTGCTTCCAGCGCTGCTAGGTCAGTCGACGCAGCCACGCACCAGCTGGGTGCGTTCCGTTGAGTACGACCCAAACGGAAATTATCTTTTATTCGAGACGAGTATCGAGAGCGCTGACGGCAATGTCATTGAGTTTATGGAAAGCCTTTTTCCGCGTGAAACTCTAGTGTCGCCTGCGATTGCCGCAGGATTCAAACCACTGCTCAATGATCGCGATCGGGAGCCGATGGCTGAGCGCTTTCGATTCATTTCAAATGCTTCTGTGTTCTTAGATCTTCCTAACGAAGGGCGAGTGCTCACGCAGGTGGCAGTACGTTACCCTTACCATCCCAAGCATGCCGCTGAGCCGATTCGTTGGTTCGTGACTCCCAATGTTCCCGACGCCTACTTGGGCGATATTAGAACCGGAGTCGAGGCCTGGAATCGTTACTCCCAAAAGCTCTGGGGAGTGGACATGGTTCGGTTTGAGGGCAAGCTTCCGGCCGGAGTTAAGGTGGGAGATCCGCGTTACAATATCATCAGTTGGGACAGTGTGGCTGAAGCAGGTGCGGCCTATGAATCGCAGGCCGCAGACCTTCGTACCGGGATTCAGTCGCACTCTCTCATTTATTTGCCCAATGCATGGCTGAATATCGGCCGAAAGTACTGGAAAGACGGCGATCTCTCAGCAGTCTCAAAAAATCCACGAGCAGGTTTGGGCGAAGGACTGGCGGCCTTTCGTGGGCTTCCGGTAAATTGTATGCACGACGCGGGTCAGAAGCTTTCGCTCGAGCTGGCTTTTTCGTCGCCGGGCAGTTCGCCGGGCAGTTTCGAGACCTTTGCACGTGAACTTCTGAAAGGCGTTCTCTTTCATGAAGTCGGACATGCTCTAGGGCTTTCGCATAATTTCAAAGGCTCGCTGGTTTGGAATCCAGAGGACCCATCGACGCCGATCACCACTTCAGTCATGGATTACAATCAGTACGCTCTCGAACGGACCATTTTCGATGGCGTTGATCAGGCCACTGGACCCGTCCTTGAATACGACCGTCAGATTCTCTCCGTGCTCTACAATGACGGTTCTGATCTCTCGAGCTCCGATGGGGTGCTCCCGGCCTGTGACGATGCCGATGCAGATCTCTACATGGGTGGACCTGACCCTCTCTGTGTGCGGTACGACGCGGGACGTGAGCCCACAGAGCAGCTCCTGGCTACCATCGCAATTGTTTCGGACTCGCCTCGTCGTCTGGGTTCGACCGTAAGCCTCCCTGGTGCAATCGATAAGCTCCTAGCAGGTTTGGGGGATCCTACGGCAGTGAAAGACCTCGAGGCTGCGACTGGGGCGGTGGCTGCTTTGGGTGTCAAAATGTCCGGACTGGTGAATTTTTACTACGCCGTGGGTGCCCAGAGTCTTTCTTCTGCCTCGCGAGCTGCAGCAAAGTCGCTCTACGTGGCTGGCAAGCAGGCTTCTCAAGAGATTACGAAACTCGCTGTCGAAAAAGGCGAGGAAGGAATGCGTTTGCGTGCTCTCGAGGGGCTGGAGTGGGTGCTTACGCATCAAGGCTTCTCTGCGGACACTCGCGCGGCACTCGATCGGATGATGGCTGGGGCCTCAGCATGGTTGCTCCAGACTCCTCCTTTTTCAGGACTAGGCGATCAGACGGATCCTCGTCGAGAGCGTTACGATTCTCTCATGGATCTCCTCAAGCGCACGCGTGCGCAGCTAGAGTCAACCAGCGAGTTGGCGGCGTTGACTCGCCTGCGCACTGCCGTGCTGGGTGCGCTGGTGCGGCGCGAGGGTGCTCCGTTTTACTTCAGTGTTTCAGACGCGGGAGTCTTTGATGTCGAGGCGCGGGTCCTGGCGTGGCTTGAAGCAGCATCGCTTAGAAAAGATCGAGCCTCCACGGAACGCGCTCGGGCCGTGAGCTCGCTCAAAACTTTTGAAGGCCTAGAGGCGGGTGATCTCACGCTTTCTCGGGTTCGTGATGCTCTGGTGCAAGAGCTTCGCTCGGCGCGGAACGCAGCTGAGCGTGAAGCGCTCAGAAAGTTAGTGCGGCTGGCAGCTCCCGCTTCTCGTTTAAGTCTCAGGTCAGTCTCAGGCTAACTGAATCAACCGGAGGCTTGTGGCGTGATCGATTTTGGCTAGTTTTTTTGGAGCTTCTTCAGTTCTTCTTTGGCCTGCTGATAGTGAGCCAGGGCCCTCAGGACTGACCCAGAAGCATGCGAGCCCACCCAGCAAAGCAACAGGCTGCGGCTCAGTCGTCCGATGGCTAGGGCCAAAAAGAGGACCCAAGGTGTGAGACCCGCCAGAGCAGGCGCTATAGCCAGCACTTGAAGCGGAATCGGTGTAAAGGCTCCGACGATGACCGTCGGAGCGCCCCAGAGCTCAACGTGGGACTGAACCCATTGCCAGCTTGAGCTCTGCGTGAGGCCTCCTTTGATTCCTTCGAGACTGGAGAGGACCCAGTCCGCGTTTGAGTAAGTGAGTTGCGCCAGGACGATGCATCCCAGGGTGCTCCCGGCCGCCATGCTCAGTGCGGTTCGTAACCAGTAGCGTCGATGCGTGAGCACCGAGGCAAGTGCAAGTCCTTCGATCGGAAAAACTACCAAGAATAGGTCGGCCGCTGACAAGGCAAAGAGTACGACCAAGAATCCAGGTTTTTTGACGAGTGTTTTTAGAAAATCTCTCATCATGACAGAATGTGTGCGCTGCGTGGTCTTGACGGCTTAAACATTAATATATAAGCAATCATTTATCTATGGCAGTGTCCAGAGCGTCATCTTCTAGGTCCTCTTCCGTCAGAGCTTTTTCAGGCAAAGCTTTTTCAGGCAAAGCTTTTTCAAAGTCTGCCAACCGTAGCTTGGAGCACCATGAACTTTTCTCGCTGCTCGCCGCTACTTTCCAAGCTTTGGGAGACTCTACCCGAGTGCGTATCGTTTGGGCTCTTTCAAAAACTGAGCTCTGCGTGGGAGATATCGCACGGCTTTTGTCGATGAGTCAGCCTGCTGTGAGTCATCATTTGCGATTGCTGCGCAACATGCGCTTAGTGAAAGTGCGTCGCGAGGGTCGGATTTCTTTTTATCAGCTCGATGACGCGCACATTTCCCGACTCTTGGCAGAGGGAATAGAGCACGTGGAGGATCTTTTGTGAAAACCGGTGTTCTACTAACTCTTTCAGAATTGAGCCCCGGAACTCGTGCGCTCGTCATTGACGTCGGTGGGGGATCTGAGGCGTTCACGCGCGCCTTGTTAGAGATGGGAGTCCTTGAGGGCTCTGAGGTTCAAGTGTTGTACGAGGCCCCGATCAGTCGCGATCCGATTGCCGTTCAGATTCGGGGTGCACTCATTGCGTTGCGACGCAGTGAGGCTCAGTACATCCGAGTGAAAGTGATGTCTGAGGTCGATGCATGAGCTCTCGCTTCTTGAATGCGCATTCAGTTTCAGGGGATTCAAAAATCACTGCTCTCACTCTGGCGCTCGTAGGGCTCCCCAACTGTGGAAAAACTTCCCTTTTCAATTCACTGACCGGAAGCAGGCAGAAAGTCGCCAACTATCCGGGCGTGACTGTCGAGCGAAAAGAGGGATGGGTTCAAATGGCTCCGGGCAATGCCCAAAACGCCCTGAGGCTTCTGGATCTTCCGGGAACTTACAGCCTGGATGCTCGCACTCCCGACGAAGAGATTACCCGCGATGTGGTGCTTGGACTCCACTCCTCCGAGCAACAGCCTGACGTCCTGGTGGCCGTAGCGGATGCGACGAATCTTGAGCGTAATCTAGGTTTAATTTTGGAGCTGAGCGAGCTGGGGCTTCCGCTTGTGCTTGCTCTGAATATGACGGATCTGGCAGCACGCCGGGGTCTTGAATTAGATCTCTCAGTGCTCGGTACCGAACTGGGAATTGAAGTCATTCCAACGGTTGCTGTGAAAGGTCAGGGTCTTGAGGAGCTTCTCTCAAAGGCGCTGAATGCCTATTCGGCACACTCTGGCGCATCCAAACGATCATGGAAAAAACCCACTCCCCAGGAGGTTCGTGCCCGCTTTGCTAGAGTGGACGAGATTTTAGGTCGCGCAGTAAAAAGAAAACCGCTTCCACCCACCGCAAGCCAGGCTATCGATCGCGTGGTTCTGCATCCGGTCTGGGGAATGATCATTCTCGTTGCAGCGCTTGCGCTGATGTTCCAGGCGATTTTTAGCTGGGCCTCGGTGCCCGCGGATGCCATCGAGGCTGGAGTTTCGCAATTCGGACAATGGGTGTCGGCTTCGATGCCGGACGGTCCACTTGAGAGTCTGCTTGTGGATGGAGTGATTGCTGGGGTGGGTTCGGTATTAGTTTTTCTTCCGCAAATTTTGATTCTTTTTGCGTTCATCATTGCCCTTGAAGATTCAGGTTACCTGGCACGCGCTGCATTTTTAATGGACCGAGTGATGAGTGCTGTGGGTTTGCATGGCCGCGCATTTATCCCGCTGCTTTCGTCCTACGCGTGTGCAATTCCAGGCATCATGGCAACTCGGACGATTGCCAATCCTAGGGATCGTATCGCTACGATCTTGGTGGCTCCGTTGACGACTTGTTCGGCAAGGCTCCCGGTTTATACTTTATTGGTAGGAGCGTTTATTCCGGATCAGCGTGTGCTGGGTTTTTTTGGCCTTCAGGGCCTGGTTCTTTTTGCTTTGTATTTGGCTGGTACGCTGGCCCCGCTTGGGGTGGCCTTTGTATTTCGTCGAACGCTTTTAAAGGGTCCGCGACCTGCCCTTTTGTTGGAGCTTCCGACATTTAAAAGTCCCAGTATTCGAGGCTTGGTTCTTGGGTTGCTCGAACGGTCTAAGCTTTTTTTGCGTCGAGCAGGAACAGTGATTCTTTCTCTTTCAGTGTTGATCTGGGTGCTCTCGACTTATCCTCGATCTCATGGCTCGGGAGCTTCTGGTACCGGAGCTCCTGCGATTCATTCGAGTTACGCTGGACGGATCGGCCATGCCATCGAGCCTCTGTTGCGGCCCTTGGGTTTTGATTGGAGAGTTGGGGTCGCGTTGGTTCCGGGCTTTGCTGCCCGCGAGGTCATGGTCAGTGCGCTGGGGACGGTTTACGCGGTTGAGGCCGACGCCTCAGGGCAGGGGAGCGGTTCCGAGCAGGGAGAAACCGCGCCCGAAGCACTGCTCGGAGCCCAACTCGCGCAGAGCTGGAGTCTGGCTACGGGGCTGAGCCTGTTGGTCTGGTATATTTTTGCGCCCCAGTGCTTGTCGACGGTCGCCGTGGTTCGGCGTGAGACGAATTCGTGGAAGTGGGCCGGATTTCTCGTTCTTTACATGACGGCGCTGGCCTATTTGGCATCATTTGCCACTTACCAGGGCCTGCGGCTTCTGGGCTGGGGCTAGGAAAAATGCACATGAAAGGGCTGGATCAAGAGCTTGCGGTTGCTGTCATCGTTTCAGGCTTGGCGGCGTATTGGGTTTGGGTTTGGATCAGACCGACTTGGATTGGGTGGTTATCGAATGCTCTTCTCCGGGGTGGAAGGGTTTCATGGGCGATGCGGGTAAAGTTCGGAAGGCGTTCGTGCCCTCGTTTGTCATCATCTGTTAACTTGCGGCAAAGTGGAGTTCCCCGGGGCGAGCGGCGGGGGAATCAGCATTGAGCGCTCTTCCTCGTGCAATCTATCTTGCGATCGGGACTGAGCTGACCAGTGGCCAGATCACGAATCGCAACGCCTCGTGGATCTCTTCTCAGCTCGAGGCTTTGGGTATTCCTGTGCTTTGGCACCTTTGTGTTCCGGATGACCGCGCGCTCATGCGCAAGGCGATGGAGTTTGCTGCTTTGCAGGGCAATTTGATTTTCATTACCGGTGGTCTCGGGCCAACCTCGGATGATTTTACTCGCGATGTGGTGGCCGAGTGGTGGGGGGCGAAAATGCAATGGCACGAGCCCACTTGGTCTAAGGCAGTGGAGCGACTGGCGCGCCGCGGGATCACTGCACCCGAGAGCGGAAAACAGCAGTGCTGGTATCCCGAGGGTTCTGTTGTGCTTTCGAACCGTGAGGGGACGGCCGATGGGTTTTTTCTCGAACGCTTGGGCTGCGCTGTGTTTGTTCTTCCGGGGCCACCCCGAGAGATCGAAGCCATCTGGCGCGATCACATCGCCGGATGGATGACGTCTCGATATGGTCAGCTGAGGTCCATTGAGCCTCTCCGCTGGTCGGTGCTCGGACGGAGTGAGTCGCAGCTTGCAGATCTGGTTGAAGAGGCGGTTCGGGGATCGGGCCTGCAGACAGGTTACCGGGCACATCCGCCCTACGTGGAAGTCAAGATCTGGATTTCTCCGCCTCTGTCGCAAGATGAACCTAAAGTCGTGGCTGCGCTGGCGCGACTGGAGGCGGCCATTGGTCAGTGGACGGTGGCGCGAGGGGATGAAGATGTTGCGGATCTTTTTTTTGGGCTCGAGGGTTTTGGGAGTGGCTTACCTGAGCTCAGTGCGCCTCTTGAATGGGTAGATGCTTGCACGCCGGGCTATTTGGCGGAGCGAATTTCATGTTGGGGGAGAAGCTCACCCGAACGCATGAAGCGTCTTCAAAATCTGAGCACAAGCGTGCGGACTTGTTTTGCTCCCGAGGAGCGGAGTTTGAATTCTCCTTCTGAGGGAGTGAGGGGGACTCGGATCACGCTGGGGCCGCTGGTGCCGTCGGGGCTGAAAGGAGAATCCGCCAGGGCGAAAGTTCAATTCGAGCATGCCGATGGGCGATCGTTTGCGCGAGAAATCGAGGTGCCGTTGCCGGCATCGATGCCCGAAAGGCAATGGCTTCTGGTGGTCGAGAAACTTCTTGCGCGACTTTTTGACGCGGCGCTTAAGTAAAAGGTGTCCAACACCCTTTGCATTCGCGGTGCCTCAGGCGTAAGGGGATCTTTAGGGGGAGGGATTTGTGAACATTCTTGGAAAAAACAAGGTTGGATTTTTTCTGTGTGCCCTTGGTCTGGCGCTCGGCACTTCAAGCTTAGCTGGGGCAGCTACTTGGCCGGCTACTTGGCCGGCTACTTGGAAAGACATTCAATGTGATAGCCGAGACGATCGGCGCGCCGAATGTCTACTCGATCAACGAGGCCCTCATGTTCGGGTTTTAAGGGTTGAGTTGCTCCGAAGAGACTCTCGGAAGTTCTGTACCCTTGGGCAATCGTTTGGCCTGACGGCTTTTGGAATGTGGATTGATCACGGCTGTCGCGGGCTTTTTCGTGTTCACTATGATGACGGCTCCAGTTCAGTGCCCCGTCCGGATCCAGTGCCCCGCCCAAATCCAAGGCCGATCCCTACTCCGGTACCTACTCCGGTACCTACTCCGGGATTGGACTGCACCCTTCGCGAAGAGCGGGGCTTTACCGGAGACGGCCAGATCCGAACCGAGTACGTGGTCCTGGACTCCTTGGGCCGTGAGATCGGCCGAACGCTAGAGTATTCGTTTGCAGTCGAGATTCTCAATCAAGCTCGAGCGCAAGGGCGCTGCTACTCCGGGGGTAACTTGCCCCCCTATCCCCCCCTGCCTCCGCAGCCTCCCGTGGACTCCGTTACCGGCTACTCGTGCTCAGCTGCTTGCGCGTCCTATAATGGCGTACCTGACTTGCGCACGATTGAGTTCGGAATAGGAGCCTTTGAGCTCGAAGCTCGTCAGAATGCCACTTCGGCAGTGAATCGATCGCGTCGATGTAATTACAATATTGTGCAGATTGAGTGCTCGCCCAGTTATCGTTTTGCTCAGTTTGACTCCTCTGCAGCCTGTACGTCGTTCAACGGAAATCTTGATCTGCGGAACATCGGCTATGGATCAGGTCCATCTTTGGCCCAAGCCAAGGCAATCGCCCTGCAGCAGGCTCAAGCAAAGTTCCGGTGCAATTATGGAGTCAAAGTATTTGAAGAGTCTCATCTTTTGACTCCAAGCTATTGCACGGCAGCGTGTGTAGATTTCAGCGGAAAACTGGATCCTCGTTACTCTCGAGGAATGCGAGGTCGCTCTGAAGTGGAGGCAAAATTTAACGCACTCTCCAAGACTCAGTCTGATTTCAAGTGCACTTACGGGGTCCAAGTTTCGGAGTGTTCGCGAGAGTCTAGTGCTCCTCCTTATTTTGAAGGGGTGGATTCTTCTGCGGCTTGTCGAACCTATGATGGAAAGCTGGACCTCAGGACCGTAGCGCTTGGACGCGGGGCAAATGCTCTTGAAGCGCGTGAAAAAGCTCTCACTGCGGCCCGAGTCCACCCAGCTTGCTTGCAGTTTGGGGTTGCTGAATACCAAACGACTCAGGACCTGAGGCCCAGTTACTGTGTTGCAAACTGTACAGATTTTTCGGGCGGTCTGGACCCTCGCTTTTCACGGGGAGCAAACGGTCGAAGTCAGGTTGAGGCGCGGGTTCAAGCATTGTTGTCGACCCAGTCTGCTTTTGCTTGCAGGCACGGGGTTGAGATTCAGCAGTGCTCATACTGACGAGCCCCGGGTGGGGCTAGGAGCTCAGGGTTTTGCTGGTGTAGTGCTGCTTCTGATCCACTGGATCGCGACGCCCTGCACCAGCACATCGCCCTCTTCTCCGTCGTCGGAGCATTCAGGGCGGTCGAAGCTTTGGCGCCTGCCGTCGCCAGTGTAAACCACACTGTGCACATCGGCCACGGCATCGCCTCCGTTGGTCTTTGCGTTTTGAAGGAGATCACGCACTGCCTCTGCAAAGGCTTTTTGACAGAGCGCCTGCTGAAGCTCATCCGTCATTTCGATGTTCAACGTAGGGTACTCGCGCGTGGCCCGCACGGTGCCCAAGGCTTTGAACTTATACGGAGGGGCACCAAAGAAAGCCCCCTTTGGAAGCAGCGGACCTTCAAAAACAGGCATCTTGGTTTCACTCGACTTGCGGTTCACTCCGGAGCAAGCCCAAAGAGCTAGGCTCAGAGCTACGGCAGGGCCAAGATACGCAAAGTTGAGAAACAGGCGCTTAGGGTTCTTCGTAAACGTAACGGTCCCCTTTGTAGTTCCGCAGAATCCATTTCTTACCTTCACGGCCTTGCACGTAGTTTGGAAAGATCGGAATTTTTCCGCCACCACCAGGTCCATCGATCACATACTGCGGAACAGCCATTCCGGAGGTCCAACCACGAAGCGCCTGGATGATCTCGATTCCTTTTTCAACCGGCGTCCGAAAGTGGCTGATCCCCTGGGCCATGTCGCACTGAAAAATATAGTACGGTCGCACGCGCATCATGAGCAGCTTATGGTTCAACTCTTTCACGATCTTGGGATCGTCGTTGACGCCCTTGAGTAGCACCATCTGATTGTGGATCACGCAGCCTGCATCGGCAAGACGGGCGCAGGCATCAAAGGCCTCTTGCGTGCATTCTTTGGGATGGTTGAAGTGAGTGTGAATGAAAACCGGGTGGTACTTGCGCAACATCTGCGCAAACGAATCCGTGATTCGTTGCGGAAGGGTCACGAGATTTCGAGTGCCCAGTCGAAAAACTTCAATGTGCTCCATCGCACGAAGGCGTGAAAGGATGTACTCGAGCCTCTCGTCAGAATTAGAAAGTGGGTCTCCGCCCGAAATGACTACGTCGCGGATTTCTTTGTGCGCTTCAATGTAGGCAAGCCCCTCTTCTAGCTGCTTGGTCTGTGCAGCCGACGAGGGGTCAGACACTTTGCGTTTGCGCGTACAGTGGCGGCAATAAACTGGACAATTATGAGTGGTGTAGAAAAGCACACGATCGGGGTACCGGTGAGTGACGCCCGGGACTGGCATGTCTTTTTCTTCGCCCAGGGGATCTTCGAGGTCGATCGGCGAGACAAAAAGTTCCCCTTTCTTAGGAACGGATTGGAGTCGAATTGGGCAATTCGGGTCATCTTTGTCCATGAGTGAGGCATAGTAAGGAGTGATGCCCATGTTGAACATTTCGTGGGACTGGGCAAAAGCGTCGCGTTCTTCTTGAGTGACGTTCAAGACTTTCTCGAGCACGTCCATTGATTTGATGCGCTTTTGTTGCTGCCAGACCCAGTTGTTCCAATCTTTATCAGGAGTGTCGGCCCAGATTGCAGGCCGAGGAAGCGACTTGAAGCGATCACGAACGGTGTTCTTGGTGACGATTTCGTATGCCATGGCTCTGAAAACTGCCAGAGAGCCGCAGCCTTGTAAACCCCGAGGGCATGGACTAGGTTCGCACTATGCTCTCACAAATTTTTCTCGGAATGTCTCTACTGGGCGCTGAGTGGGTCTTGTACGTGCTCGTCGCGCTTTCTGTGATTTCGGTTTCTCTGATGATTGAGCGGGTGAGGTATTACCGCGCCGCATCAAGGGGGCTTGAAGAGTTTAGGGCAGAGCTTCGTACTTTAGTTTCGGCCGGTAGGTGGGATGAAGCTTTTGTCAAAGCTCAGACTCGTCTGAAGCAAGCCGAGTCAACCACGGGAGCGCGCGACATGGAGACTGAAATGGTTGCTGAGCTCATGGCGATCAAAAGATCGAACGCTCCAGGCACTGGCTCGAGTGTGGGTAGTGGCTCTGGCGTGGGCTCTCGGCTTAGGCCAGAGCTTTTGAATGAAACTGCGCAGGACGCAGTGATCCGCGCCAAAGCGGATTGGGAGCGAGCGCTGGCTGTGCTTGCAACCATCGGATCTAACGCCCCGTTTGTGGGTCTTTTTGGAACCGTACTGGGAATCATTCAGGCATTCCATGATCTTTCACGCCAAGCAGGTGGCGGTGGAGGGATTCGGACTGTGACAGCAGGGATTTCAGAAGCGCTCATTGCCACGGCAGTAGGGATCCTGGTGGCGATCCCGGCAGTTGTGGCGTTCAATCTCTTTCAGCGGCGAGTGAAGGCGGCCATGGGCTCTGCTGAAGCGCTGAAGAGTTTCTTGATCGGCAAGATTTCAGAATAGGTCTCGGAGCACTCTGACCATGGCAGCGGGAAATTTTGGCGGACAGGACGAAAGCTTTTTTGCTGACATCAATATCACGCCGCTCGTGGACGTGGTCTTGGTGCTGCTTGTGATTTTCATGATCACTGCGCCCGTGATTTACCAGTCGGCTATTAAGGTTCAGCTTCCTCAGGCTAAGTCAGGTGAAGCTCAAGAAAAGTCCCCCTTCCAATTCAGCATCACTAAAGACGGTGAGCTTGCGCTGGGAAATGAAAAAATTAGTGACTGGAGCACACTTCCCGCTCGAATTAAGGCGCTTTCTGCGGGGAAGGATTTAAGTTCGGAAGTGGCGATGATTTCGGCGGATCAGGCATCGAGCCACGGACAGGTTGTGAAGCTGATGGATATCTTGCGCCAGAATGGACTCACTCGGTTTGGCTTGACGGTCGAGCAGCGCTCGAATTGATGGGGCACTTGCTTTTGCTTGACTCCTGACGCAGAGCTCAGTACTCCGCGGTGCATGAATCAACTCAAGTTCGTTGTGGGGTGTAACTTGAAACCATCAAAAAATAGAAGGAGAAGCTCTTTGGGCGGCCTGTTCAGCCTAAGGGCACTTGGGCTCATGATTGGGTTGTGCGGCGGTCTTCAGTCCGCTCACGCTCAAAGCGCAATCCATGACCCGATTGGCTACAGCTCGGGAAAAGTGTCTGGAATTGTTTCTAGTCCTTTTACGGTTCTGGGCGCTTCGGTAACGGCTTCGGTTCTGATGAGTGAGTCGAGCTCGGGCGGCGTGGCGAAACAAGCACTGGCTGCCGCGGCTTTGGAGGACGCCGCTCATTATTATCAATCTGGCGAGATTCGTGGGGTCCTTCCCGCAGTGCTCAAGCGCTTGCGGCAAATGGATCCAGAGCTTGCTAGACTTGAAAATCCTGCTCTCATTGACGAGCTCGTGGCCCTGGCCGAAGCATTTATCAGTTCGCAGAGGCAAGCCCAAGCTCAGGCCCAGGGCCAAGCTCAGGCCCAGGCCAAAGGCCGTTAACTCGTACGAACTGGCCCACTTGGGTGTGCATCACCCTGCCAGTTTCTCTGTCTAATCGAACACCTGCGTCTGACCTGGACCGAATCTGGGATGGAGGCAGGTGTTCTACTTTTAACTCATTGATTTTAGAGGATAAGCTTCTTTTTATAAGCACAGGCTAGTGGACCAGTTCAAAGGGTTCAACTCCCAGAGGCATGTGTCCGATACGACTCCAGAAGGGGGACGCAATCGGAATGCCGGTCAAAACCAATGCCGAGTACACGGATCTTTTAGAGAAGCTCCAGGACATTCCCACCCTGCCTCTGGTGGCCGTGCGTGTGAACGAGCTCATCAATGATCCGAACTCCTCGAGCGCCGACATTGCGCAGGTTCTAAAAAAAGACCAGGTTCTGACGGCCAAGGTCCTGAGGCTCGTCAACTCAAGCTATTATGCCATTCCGGGTGGCGTCACGGATGTTCAGCGGGCGCTTGCATTTCTAGGTTTCAACACGATTGCGCAGCTCGTGCTGAGCATTTCAGTTTTCTCCATGTTTACGCGCTGGGGTGGGGCCGAGCTCTCCATGCTCGATTTCTGGAGGCATGCGCTTGCCACCGGAGTGTGCTCTGAGCTTTTGGCGCGCCGTCTCAAGCACCCTAAGCCAGAAGAAGCCTTCACCTGCGGACTTCTTCATGACATCGGAAAGCTCGTTCTGCACGAAGTGGATCCAGAACGTCTCGACGCAATCATTCGCGCTGCTAAAGAACGAAACTGTTCTTTCAGTGAAATCGAAAAGGAATGGGACCTTCCCGGTCACTCGTATCTGGGTGAAGTGATTGCCATTCGCTGGGGGCTTCCTCAGGTCATTCGTCTGGCTGTTCGTCATCACCATCAAGACGTATCGCGCATGGACACCATTCTTGCGTCTGCCAAGCCGGTGATTCACATCGTGAGGCTTGCCAATCAGATTGTCGTCAAAAACCGAATCGGAAAATCAGGCGATTTCTCGGACGGAAAGATCACTCCCGATATGCTGTCCAATACCGGGATTCGTGAAGCCGATTTGCCTGAGATCGAAGTTGAACTTGCAAAGAACATTGAGAGAGCGGGGGCCTTTTTAAATGCTTACCGCTAAGGTGCTGCCGCATCCGGCTTCTGCCCGTAAGTTTGAGCTCGTTTTCGATCAAGCGTCGGACGCCATTTTCACAGTTTCAGGAAGTCGGATCGATGCCGTCAATCAGGCTTTTGAAGATTTGACTGGCTTTGTTCGCTCAGAAATTGAAGGCCGCGGGGTGGAGATCTTTTCTCCTGATTTGCGTGAAGGGCTTCATCTACCAGAACGTTCACGTCCGTTTTCGTTGGAAATGCTCGATGTGCCGGGCACCTACGAAGACGTGGCCATTCTTCGAAACGACGGTTATCCCAGGCTGGTCGATCTGACCGTGCGTCAGGCCGACGACCACTACAGGGTCGTGCTCTTACGAGATGTCACTGCAAAAAAACAAATGGAGCGCGAGCTCATTACTAAACACGCTGAGCTCAAAAATGCATTCGTTGCGCTTGAACGAAACAACGCTGAGCTCAAGGCCATGCAAGAAACACTCGTCCAAGCCGGCAAAATGGCAGCTCTAGGTGAGTTGACTGCGGGGATTGCTCACGAACTGAATCAACCCCTCCAGGCCATTCGAGGCTATGGTCAGGAACTTCAAGTTCTGCTCTCAGGTCCTGCCAGCGGCGCCGGTTCTGAGCGAGCGCCTCCCAAAGTGCAAGAGATTCAAAGTTATCTGGGAGAAATGATCAAGGGCGTCGATAAGATGACAGCGATCATTAAGTACCTTCGCGCTTTCACTCGCAAGAGCACTGAAGGGCACGACTTTCTCGATCTTCATCAAGTCATTCAAGACGCCCTGCAATTGGCTCAAGCTCAGCTTGAATCTCGAGGGATTACGGTCCACAAGTTTTTTAGCCAAGAGCTTCCGCGCGTCTACGCCAATCCGGTGCAGCTCGAGCAGGTCTTCATCAACCTTGCCACCAATGCCCGTGATGCCATCGAGGCCACAGGGCGAGGGCAGGGGAGGATCGAGATCCATACTCGGGTCTCCGACAGGCTCGTTGAAGTGGTTTTCAAAGATGACGGAATTGGAATGGACGAGCGGACCAAGGCCAAGGCGTTCAATCCGTTTTTCACGACAAAAGAAGTGGGGCAGGGAATGGGTCTGGGCTTGAGCTTGAGCTACGGGATCCTCTCTAAGATCCACGCCACCATTGTTGTCGAGAGCGAGCTGGGTAAGGGCGCAAGCTTTAGGATTCGTATTCCACTGGATTATCGGGAGTTAGCTTAGCAAACACACGAACGGCCGAAGGGCAGGAAGGAAGAGCGAGAATGAAACCACGCGTGATGATTGTGGATGATGAAGAAACGATTCGAAAGCTTTTGAAGGGGCGCCTCGAACGAGAAGGGATCGAAGTGCTTTCTGCTCCGAGCGCTCAGGAGGCCGAATCGCTTTTCACTCAGTCCACTTCTCAAGGGGGGGCTCCGATCGGTGTTCTCGTGACAGACCTCAAGATGCCGGGTCGCGATGGGTTCTCACTCATGGACTGGGTTCGCTCCCGAGATGAGCGTTGCAAAGTCGTGCTCATTACTGGGCATGGTGAAAAAGAAGTCGCTATTCAAGCGCTCAAGCGAGGTGGAACGGATTACCTCGAAAAGCCATTTGATCTTGAAGAATTCACTCATTCGGTCAGGCGTTGCATCAACGAGTACCGACTGGAGAGCGAGAGGGCTGATCGTGTCGCGGCACTCGAGGCTCGAGTTGAGCGAACGGAGGGACGTGCCTCTGATGAGTACTGGTTTGTATCCAAGAGTCCGGCCATGGCCAAAGTCAATGAATGGATTTCCGTGCTGCGTCGGGAGTCCATGCGAGGAGAGGGTGAGGAGCCCGCAGTGCTGATTTTGGGAGAGAGCGGAACGGGCAAAGAGGGCATTGCTCGCATGGTGCATGCAGGCTCTCGTCGGGGCCGCGGACCCTGGGTGGCAGTCAATTGCGCAAACTTTAATGAAACCATGCTCGAGAGTGAGCTTTTTGGTCATGAAAAAGGTGCCTTCACAGGAGCCACTGGGCTTAAGCGGGGACTTTTTGAGATTGCTCGAGGTGGCACGCTTTTCTTGGATGAGATTGCTGAGATGGAACCCAAGATCCAGGCCAAGCTTTTGCGAGTGATTCAAGAAAAGACGTTTCGTCGGGTCGGTGGAACCGTGGATATTGCGGCAGATGTCCGCTTGATTGCAGCAACTCACGCCAGGCTCGAGGAGGGCGTGCGGAGCGGAAAGTTTAGAGAGGATCTCTATCACCGAGTGAGTCGTGTAGTGGTAGAAGTGCCGCCCCTTCGGGATCGAATGCAGGATATTGTTCCCATGGCGCAGCAGTTTGCGGAGCGAGCTTTTAGCCGGAGATCAAAGAAATTTTTAGCTTTTACTGCCGAGTCTCAGGCCGCCATGCAAGGCTATCGTTGGCCTGGCAACGTGCGGGAGTTGTTAAATGTGATCGAGCGCGCCGCACTAGTGGATCGTGGCGGCTCGGCTGCTGTGGATGTTTGTGGGTTCATGGGCGTTCAGCCGGCCTCTCAAATGACTGTCGTAGCAGCTCCGCTGACCCTGGTTTCTTCTCAAAGCACACCGTCTTCTGAGAGTCCCACGGGGGGGCGTCCGCCGGCGGTGCTGAGTCTTCAGGATCCGATCGAGAGCTACACTTCACTCAAGAAGCGTTGGAGTCTCTCGTTTGAGCGCGAGTACTTAGCGGCGATTTTGGCCCGTCACGGAGGTAATGTCTCAGCCGCCGCACGCGAAGCACATTTGGATCGAAGTAACTTTCTGAGGCTCTTGCGTCGCCATCGCATGACGGCACAAGAGTTCAGACAAACTGAGATGGATGGCTCGGCACCGTCCATCCAGAAAAAAGCAGCCTAGCCTTCAAAGCTTAAACGCAACACGGGCAGGCGCTTTTTTAGACGCAAGCGGGAGTGGGGATGGACTGGATTAGACCAGATCAATCCCCTCTCCCGTGTTTTTGAAAGGGTAATGGATTGCGTAAGCTCTACCCATATCTCGTGGTGCTGGCCTTGGGGGGTATCCCTTGCGTCTGGGGACAGCCATACGATTTAGACAAGGTGGGTGAAGTTTCTGACGTCATCCTACGGGGTCTTTTTGATCCTGAGTCCCCCATCGTGTGGCGAGATCCGCCTGTATTTTTTGAAGCCGTTCCTGATGCAGTTTTTGGAGTGAGGCGAGCGCTCGAGGATCCTAGAGTTCTTGATTTAGAGCGGCGGTCCTCCCAAATTCTTGAGCGCGGCTGGCAAGAAGTAGAAGCCGAGATTCGTCGCCATTCTCCCAAGGGCGATCTCTCATTGAGGCGAATGCTCAACGACACAAAGAAATGGAAAGCCCAGGCTGAACCCCGCAATTACACCCCCGGCGAAGCAGAAATTCAGGCCAAAAATGAGTTTGCAGCAGAAATGGGCGGGGAGAGCTTTGAGCATTGGATTTTGAGGCCAGGAAATCGAGAGCGTTACCAGAGAAAAGTCTTGGCCTACGAAAACCAAGAAAACCCCATGTCACGAATGCGAGGGGCTAGCCGGGCATCGATGGACGCATTTAACGACTGGTTCAAGAAGAGGTGGAATGAAGCCAGGATGGATCAAGCCCGCGCAGAGCTGGGGATTTCAATGGCAGAGGGTCATGAAGTGCTCATGAGAGGTGCCGACGGGTTGTCTAAAAAAATCAAAGTCACTCTCGAGCAGGTTTCTGCCTTTAGGTTGGATCCTTTTGTGAATAACTTTAATAGGATCCAAAGCGGAGCGAGTTTGAACGGAGTGGGTGTCTTTTGGGTCCCTCCTCTGGATCGCAGTCATTCGGGTAAGAGTCTTTTGCTGATGTATTGGATGGAGGGAGAGAGTGAAAAGCTCGGTGCGGAGCCTCCCCGTTTCAGCACTCAGGCCCAAGCCGTTCGGTGGCTTGAAGAAAAGCAGAAAGCAAATATCCCAACACTTCTTGCCGTTCCAGAAGGGGCTCCTCAGATGCGGGACCCCTTTTTCAGGCTGAGCCGTGTCAGGCAGCTCCGTAGCTTGGAGGGGGGCGCAGCCTTCGAAGCCCGCGAGGCAAGAGCAATCAAGGCGGCAAAGCCTGACCTTGGCAGTGTCACGTACCACGGCTACGCGGAGGCTAGTCGTCGAGCCAGAGCAGCCCATTCTCAAAGTGCGTCGCAAAGCGAGCCTGGACAATCCGACGCTCTGCTGATGAGTCGAAAGAATTACGAAAAGATGCTTTCCACCCCAGTGTATCGAATCGAAAGAAATTCAATGGATGGAGATTTAAGGGGTAGGACTTTTTTTCAGGTCGCAAGCTTGGAGGACATACAAGACGGGGGCGATCCTGTTTCGAGTGTTGCTCTGATGGGCTCCGCTCGGGACGGAAGCGAGTCGAAATCGAATCGCCCAGATCTGACGGTGCGCTCTGTTGGGCGCTTGGACTCTACGGATGGCGTGGTCGAGATTCCTGTTCCAGAAGGACATGAGCTCGTGCGTCTCGAAATTCGAGATCTTGAAGGAAGAAGGCTAGAGCCAAACGAAGTTCAGATACTCCGGAGCCCTCGAACCGGAGCGCTTTTTGCTAAAACGGCCAATCCCGATCAGCGCTTAGAAACCTCGTTTGAGTATAAAAAACGAGAGTCCCCTGCGGTGGACGTTCCTATTTCAGTAGAGGGTCTGCGGCGCATGGTGAGTGTGGCTCGCGAAGCGGGACTTGAGCCCTTAGCTGGGGCGCTCGAGCGTCTCATGACTCCTGAGGGCAGTAGTGTCTCCCGCGTTGCTCAGGCCATTTCTGACTCTGGACGCTATGCTTACGACGGAGATCAGTTCCAGTCTGCAGGGGGCATGGGTAGCGGGCCGCTGGCCAAGTACCGTGCGTTTGCTGACAGTCAGGGCAGGATCTGTGCACAGTGCGTTCAGTTTGCAGAGTTGGGCCGCAGTCTTCTTGAAGTCGGCTTGGCAGGGACCGGGCACACTCCGTTTATTCAAGTCAGTCGGGTTGCAGAGGGCGGGGCTATCGTAAAGCTGGGGCACGAGAGGATTGGCGTTTTTTCTGGTGGCGGGCGACCCCCTCTGGTCGTGGATGCGACTGCCAGAGCGGGGGCGGGTTCTCTGTTCCAAAGGCTTCGAGGAGCTGCAGTCTCTCGGTACGAAAAAATCCGATCGAGGGTAGCGGCTGCACTGACCTCTAGAAAGGATGAGCCAGGCCTAGCAGAAGGATCAAAAAAATCTCCCCAAAGTGTGATCGCAGGATTTGTAAACGATCCAGTCTCGGTTGCCAATCGGGCTCGCGAGCTCAATCAGGATCTGGAGTCGATCCGCAAGGAGCTCTTAGAGCTCTATCAGGTCGATGCTCTCAGTGGCGGGCGCTCTGTTTCACGAAAAATTTCTCACGATCCGACCCATCCTCAGCGTAAGGCATCAGAGCTTTTTCGTTTGCTACGTGATGGGATCGACTCCGGAGCCTTACCTCCCGACGAGGCTCGCCAAATTGCAGAGGAGGCTGAGCGGGTGCTCGGAGCTCTGGATCGGGTGGCTCAAGAGCAACGCTCTGGAAGGGGTCGTTATCCGGAGCTCGCCGAGGGCTCAAAAGTCTCTTCTGGAATTAAACAGGTCTTGGAGCGAATGATAGAGTTGGCCAGGCGCCAGGCGCTGAGTTCCCAGCGAGTGACTGGCGCCTCGTGCGCCGAGACCATTGCCATTCGAGTGTTGAACACTGGAGCACAGGGGCAACGCTGACCTGTGTCTGTGTCGACCCGGACCTAGGACTTGGCGCCACCTCCGTGGGTTCAGGTCCATTTCAGGCCCATTTCAGGCCCTCTGGGCATTGGCACTCCGCATGCTTCACTTCAGGGCATGAATAACATTTCATCCCAGTCGCTGGTGGCACTGAAAGAACTGCTCTATCAAGTAAAAGGTGAGCTCTCTGAGTTCGAGTCGCTTTACTCCGTCCTGCTCGAGCGCGTTGAGAGTCTGACCGACAAGGCTGAGCGCGACGAGCTCTCGGGGCTTCTCCGACGAAAGGCCTTCTTTGATCGCTGGCATAGACTTCTCGATCGGTGCGTCGCTCTTGGTATCGAGTCCGGAGTGTTGATCGTGGATGTGGATCACTTTAAGAAGATCAACGATACTCGCGGTCACGCAGCGGGTGACGAAGTCATTCGTCAGTTGGGTCAAATTCTGAGGCGATTTGAATCATCCGGCTCGATTGTCGGGCGATACGGGGGCGAAGAATTTGTTGTGGCTTTTTCTGGCGGCGAGGAGCGCGGCCTGCGCATTTGTTCCGAGATTCAGAACTGCTTGCACTCCGTGGGAGTCACCGCAAGTTTTGGTGTCGACGTGGCTAGCGTCCATCAGGCTCCCAGCTTGGATCGTGCCGATGGAGCCTTGTACGACGCCAAACGCTCAGGCCGCAATCGGGCTTGTGTCGCTCGCAGAGAGCGGTAAAATCTCCGCATGTCCACGGGTGTCGGAGAAGTTGGGGTGGTGGGAATGCCTTCAGAGCAGGCCCTTCGACAGGCCATCCTGATGTCAGATCCTGAGTTTCAAAGGCTCCTGAAGCTCATGACCGAGTCACCGGCCAAGACCCAGCTTTTTGTCGCAGAGGCTGTGCTGGTGGTGCTGCTGTTTCTTTTTAGGACCTGGAAGGGCCCCCAGTGCAGGACGATCCCCAGGCGGCTTTGGTTCCAGTTCTGGACTCTCGCGCTCTATCTGGCGCTTGCCGGCTATGTCCTGCCTCGCGTCTTTCTAGGGTCTGACTACGATCGTTTCTTGAGGATGATTCGGCCGTTGGCCGGCTGGTAATGAACCCTAGAGGCAAGGTGGAGTTATAAAAAAGTCCCTAAAATAATAAAGGACCCTCAGGATATTACCCTGAGAGTCCTTTACTTCCACGCGCTCCACTTCGGTGTGTGTGGGGGGGGGAAGAGGGAACGCGCGGTACGAGAAGACTTATAGGCTAAGTTTTCTGGGACTGCAAGATGCAATTTTTAAAAAAATTGCGCTCGTCGGGCGTGATCAAAGCAGGTGGCAATCTCCTGATTTGTAAGTCCAAGAATTTCCTTACAAATCCTTATTTCCGAAGCAAGCGTATTTCCAAAAAGAGTGGGGTCATCGGTATTAATGCAAACCGGTACCCCAGCACGAAGCAGTCGCGGGAGCGGGTGTTCATTCAAGCTGGGCACCACTCGGGTGAGCCAGTTGCTCGTGGGGCAGACCTCGAGGCAGATGTCGCGCTCGCAAAGCACTTGCAGAAGCTGGGGGTCTTGAATTGCCGCGATGCCATGCCCGATCCGCTGCGCCCCCAGGTCTTCGATAGCGCTCCAGATGGAGTCTGGCCCTTGCGACTCGCCTGCATGGATCGTGATGTGGGCTGCTGGGTTTTCTCTTCGGAGGCGTTTAAACGGGGCCTCAAAAAGCCTGTTTTCAAAATCTGCCTCTGGGCCTGCGAGGTCGATTCCTAAAAATCGGTCCTGATTCTTCAAAAAGAAATCGACTACCTTTTGGGCCGTGTCGACTCCAAAGTCCCTGCTGATGATGCAGATGAGCCCGGCTTTGAAACGATTTTGGGCGGCGGCAGGGGTCTTCCCGTAACGCGCAATTCCCGCTTCAAATGCATCGAGTTGTTCGTCCCATGAGATTTTGGAAAGTTGTCCGACGAAAGACGGCGAAAAACGCAGCTCTACTTGCGTAGTGCCTTCATCCATAACGTCTTGGCAGGCTTCGAAAGCCACCCGTTCGAGCACCTCAAAGCGGTCTAATACCTGCTGACAAATTGAAAAGCTGGCCAGCACTGAGTTCAGATCCGTCATGGGCTTGCGGATCACAATATCTTTGGCAAATGCATCAAGAGAAGTGGATTGGCCGATCAGCCCACGTTCCACTGCTAATTCATGCAGGGTCGAGAGGCGGAGCGAAACGTCCAGGTGTCGATGCAGCTCAATCTGTCGCATGCTCTAGACCGCATGCTTAGGACATGATGTGAGCACCGCTGTCGAGGTACATCGTGGTGCCAGTGATGTGTTTTCCTCCGGGGCCACACAAAAAGCCGCCGAGATAGCCCACGTCATCCTGGTGGATGGTCTCTTTGAGTGGGGTCTTTTCTTCAGCCGACGCTAGCATCGAGCGGAAATCGCGGATTCCTGCGGCAGCAAGAGTTTTGACCGGTCCGGCTGAAATGGCGTTGACGCGGATTTTTTTTGGACCCATGTCCCAAGCGAGGTATCGCACGCAGGCTTCGAGAGCTGCTTTGGCAACTCCCATGACATTGTAGTTGGGGACGACTTTTTCTGCCCCGTAGTACGAAAGAGTGACGATGCTTCCGCCTTCCAGCATGAGCGGCTCGGCAAAGCGGGCGCAGGCCACCAGCGAGTAGGCACTAATGTCCATTGCGGTCAAAAAGCCTGCACGCGATGTATTAACGAATCGGCCGTCGAGGTCCTCACGGTTGGCAAAGGCTACAGAATGAATGAGGTGGTCGAGTCTTCCCCAGTGATTCTTGAGCTTGTCAAAAAGCGCTTCGAGTTGCGCGTCCTCAGCTACGTTGCAGGGCTCGATGATCTGCGCCCCTACGCTTTCAGCAAGCGGCCGCACCCTGCGTTCAAGCGCCTCTCCCAGGTAAGTAAAAGCGAGTTCGGCTCCACCTCTATGAAGCTCCTGGGCGATGGCCCAGGCGAGGCTGCGCTCATTAGCCACGCCGATGATGAGGGCCTTTTGCCCGGCGTACGGCTGAGAAAAAGAAGTTCCTGAGGGGGCGGAGTTTGGGTTCTGCATAGAGCGCTTGTTCTTGCACAAACCCCCTTGGTCGGGCAACGGATAGCTGTTAGTTTCAGCGTTCTCATGAGCTTTGCTTTTTTGTCTCCCGAAGGCCTTTCGCGTGAAGGCATCCATTGGACTTCTCGCGTATTTTCTGGTCCCGATTCACGGGATTTTTTGCATCGTCTCACTACGCTGGACGTGCGCAACCTCAGACCGGGTCATCCTCCGAGTTCAAGCTGGGGCTTTATTTTGACTGCGACGGGCAGAATTCGAGCGGCCTTTTTTTTGACGTGTATCGCTGAGTCTGAGTTTTTGTTTGAGTTTGACGCTGGACATGGGGGCGAGTGGGACCGTGCCCTGGTGGAGGCGATTGACCAGTACACGTTTGCCGAGAAGCAGGAACTCTCACCGCCGAGCAAAGATCCTTGCGTGTGGGTGTTGGGTGATCTCTCTGATCCAAAACTTCATGAGTCTGCTCATGATTTTGGCTTGAAATGGATTTCTCATGGCGACCGGGATTTTGGCAGGCAGTGGATCAGCGCGTGGGGACAAAACTGCGAGCAGTGGAAGAACGAGCTGCTGCGGAGCGGAGCATCCGCTCTTGAGGAGGGAGCTCTCGAACGCTGGCGCCTCGAAAAGGTGAGGCCCTGGTTTTGTCATGAAGTTGGGCCAGAGGTCATGCCGCTCGAACTTGGGCTTTTGGACGGGATCACTCAGGGCAAGGGGTGCTATCCAGGACAAGAAGTGATCGAACGCATCCTGACCCAAGGGTCTACGCCGCGAAAGCTCGCTCGCCTGCGGGGTGACGACGGGAGCGCCAAGTTGGCTTTGGTTCGCAAAAACGAATCCAAGCTAGGAACTGAAGTGGTGCTGACATCTGGCTTCAAAGGAACGGTAGAGCAATGCATCGACTAATTCGCGGTTTGGGTTTTGTTCTATCGGTTTGGTTCTCATTGGGTGGGCCCTCGGCAGAAGCGGCGATTGGCGAACAGTTTGGGTTTGACCCCTTCTTAGAGTTTAAAACTCTTGAAACGCCTCATTTTAGGATTTCTCATGCGTCCGAGCATGACGAGTTGGCCCGCCTTGCTGCGCGTCACCTTGAAGAAGCCCACCGGGTACTCTCTCCCTTGATGCGCTGGGAGCCCAGGTTCAAGACTCAAGTCGTCTTGGTCGATACCAGCGATTTTGCAAATGGGCTGGCGGGCGCCGTGGGAAGGCTGGGGATGGTGCTTTGGACCACCCCTCCCGATAACTGGATGAGCATCGCGCATTATGACGATTGGTTTAGGATGCTTTGCTTTCATGAGTACGCGCACATCCTCAATATGGACATCACGGATGGCCTGTACTCGGGGTTGAGGTGGTTGTTTGGAGAGACGTTTCTTCCCAATGCGCTTTGGCAGCGGTGGATGCTCGAGGGGCTCGCTGTTTCGCATGAGACGACTTACACTCGGGCCGGACGTGGCCGGAGTTCGTATTACGGAATGCTCCGGCGAGGAGTTTGGCGGGCCGGAATGCTCGAGGACGTTGAATCCGGCGGCCGCGGAATCGGCCAGATCACTGGCCCTCGAACGATCCCACCGGGTGGCGAGGTTCCGTACTTTTTTGGCCACGAGCTCATGAACGAACTGGCACAGGGAAAGCCTGAAGTGCTGGGTGATCTCTCGCGGATCGGAGCCTCTAGTTTTCCGTACATGTACAACACGTACGCTCGCAGTGCTTCGAGCGGGGTGGTGAAACAAGACTGGTTGGATGCTTGGAAATCTTGGAGCTCAAAGGCTCGAGAGCGGGCCAAGCAAGAGGCTGCGCTTGTGGAGGCTGCTGGTCGGACCGATCCAGAGTATCTGAGTAACGGAAATTACCTCTCGTACAGACCTGCCCTCTCGTCAGATGGGAGGTGGGTGGCCTACGGCCGTGAGCTTTACAATGAACAGCCTGTTCTGGCGCTAAGAGATTTGCAAGCCAGGGACCCCCAAAAGGCTGAACGCAGACTCATTGAAAACATTGGCGGCGGTTCGGTGGCGTTTTTGCCGGACTCTAGCGCAGTGGTGTTTAGCACGGTGGAGCGGGAGGGCCTTTTTCGTTTCTTCAGTCAGCTCTGGGTTCATGAGATCCAGTCAGGTCGAAGTTATGCTCTTGATCTTCCGGCCGGCGAAGTTTCTTTGAGGGCCAAGGATCCGGATATTCAGCAAACTCCCGAGGGTCTTCAGATCGTCTTCACTTTTTCGACTCCGGGCCGCGTCGGAGTCGCTCGGGGTTGGCTTGCACGCAAGCAAAACGGAAAGCTTGCGCTCACTCGAGTCGAGCGCCTCTACGAGCCACCGCTATTGGGGCGGGCCTCCACCCCGAGGATTTCTGCCGATGGTCGGCGAATTGTTTTTTCATTGCATGAAAACGGGCAAATTGAAGAGCGTCTAGTGGTGCTGGAGCAGAATCAGGCGGCTCCGGACCACGCCACTCGGTGGGCTGTTCGGGAACTTTTTTCATCTCCGGCGCCAGGGGCTCTTGAGCGCTTTCCTGCGTGGTTAAATGACACTGAAATCGTTTTCTCCTCCAACCGTACTGGAATTGATAACTTGTACCGAGTCAAAGTGGGCCGCGCACCCGTGGATCATCGGAGTGCTCAGGCCATCACGAATGTAGAGACGGGGGCGTGGTTTGCGGCTCCTGCCCCAGATGGAAAAATTTTGGCTACAGTCTATACGCCGACCGGCTGGGAACTGGCGCGCTTTACTCCCCAGGGTTCAAACCCACCCAGAATGATTCCGCCACGAATTAATAATGAACCTCATTTTAAGCCGTCGGGGGCGGTGCCTACGGTTGCGCCCCCGGTCCAGCCTCAAGAAGAATCACAGTGGCAGAGCTCTCGCTACTCTGTCTATCCGAGTATCTTGCCTAGGTATTGGAACCCGGTGGTTTTTTCATCGGCGAGTGGGGGAACGTTGCTCGGGGCTCAGGTTTTGGGCTTTGATGCTCTTGATATTCATCGCTACCAACTGGGCCTGAATTACGACACGGGGTTATCCGCTCCTGGAGGATTTGCGCTGTACTCTAACCGGAGCTTAGGTGTGGTGTGGAGTCTGGGAGCGGCAAGCGAGCTTCGAGGCATCGGTTGGAGTTCCTTTCAAAGAGAAGAGTCTCTTTCCGCCACGGTGTCACTCTTAAGGCCTTTCACAGAAGCATTCTTCAATCCCTCTTTGCAGTGGGTCTGGGAGCGGGAGAGTAACTTCTCGATCCAATCCGGAGAGCTGATCTTGCGCAGGGCCCCTGGTCCTCGCCTGAGGGCTCTGGTGTCGTTTACGGATACTGACACGTCTCGCCAGTCCGTACTGACTGAAGAAGGCTGGAGCGGGCTTTTGGGGCATCAGTGGTCTTTAAATGGGGACTCACAGGTCGGTCAGGAGCTCCTCTGGGAGCAAGGGCATTACTTTCACTTGGGGGGACACGCCGTTCTTTGGCCTCATTGGCAAGTGGCCCTTTCAGATAAAAATTCAGTCCAACTCGAGGGTCGTCGCAATCAACTGGTAGATTCATTTGGCGGCTCGAACTTCGATCAGGTCGTGGTCCGAGGCTATCCTCGGCAAGTCTACACTTCTCTTAAGCATGCTGCCGTGGGCTCTTTGGATTTTCGATTTCCGATCCGGCGATTTGAGCAGGGTTGGCGCACTTATCCAGTGTTTTTTGAAGTGCTCCAGGGACTGGCTTTTGCTGAGACTGCTGCTTTTACGACGCCCTCTGGCGGGATGAGTCGGTTGGGTTCGTGGGGGGCTGGGATTCGTGGCGACTGGGTTCTATTCAATGCCCTGCCCGTGGTGACGGCCCTCGAGTTTCACCAAGGGCTTAATGACGCCCTGGGCGGGCGTTCAGAACTGTTTTTTGAGTTTAGGTTGGGTGGAATGTCTTTTTGAGCTACGAGCAAGGAATGCTTCGTTTGATTGAAAAGACCCAATTCATTTTCCAGCTTAAAGACAAAGACACTGTGGTGAGCCCGTTTCTTGTTAAACATGCTCAGCTCGGCACGGACAAAAATTCAAAACCCTATCTCAATCTCGTGCTGGTCGATTCGAGTGGTGAAATCGAGGCAAGGATTTGGGGGGATGCCCCCAAGTATGCAGGCCAAGTCGTGCGCGACGGGTTGATCGCAGTCAAAGGGCGCGTACAAAGTTATCAGTCGCGCCTGCAGATTGTGATTTCTGAGCTGGAGATCCTTCGTGAAGACCAAGTGGTGATGGCTGATTTTTTGCCAAAACTCAAAGTGGACCCCGAGGCTTTGCATGCCAAGCTCGTGGCCGCGGTGGGCACGATGAAAGACCCGTTTTATCGCGCACTGGCTCAGTCGGTATTGCAAGAAGATGCAGAAATCGTTGGATTGCTCAAGCGGGCCCCCGCAGCTAAGTCCATGCATCATGCTTATCCGGGTGGGTTGATCGAGCACATGGTGTCGATCACTGGAATCCTGGATTTTTTGTCCGGACATTATGGCGAGGCAGTGGATCGGGATTTGCTGTTTCTGGGTGGATTTTTTCACGATATCGCAAAAATTTGGGAGCTGAGTTTTGAGCGGACGACCGACTACACGACTCAGGGCAAGCTTGTGGGCCATCTCGTGATGGGCGTAGAGCTGGTGGATCGAAAGATCAGAGAGCTCGAAGCCCAGACGGACCGACTTCCGGGCCCATTTCCGGAGAATAAGAAGCTTCTTGTGAAGCATCTCATTTTGGCCCACCACGGAAAGCTCGAATACGGATCTCCTGTTGTGCCGCAGACTCTCGAGGCGGTGATCGTACACGCAATTGATGACTTGGATTCCAAGGTCAATCAGATTGGCAGGTTCATTTCGCAGGACGTGTCAGCGGGGGACTGGACCGTGCTCAATAAACATCACAACCGATTTTTTTATAAAGGCGCGCGGTGAGCATGGCGTTTGGTCTCGTTGAGACATTAGCCCTCGCAGCGCTCGGCTTACTGGTGGGACAGGGGCTTGTTCGAAGTATTCCGGTTTTGCATCGGCTCTGTCTGCCAGAACCGGTGTTGGGCGGGCTTGTGCTCGCAGCGCTTTGGAGTGGACTTGAGGCTGGATGGGGTGTGTCGCTGAGTTTTGATCTTTCGCTTCAGACGCCGCTCATGATCGCCTTTTTTCTCTCAGTGGGATGGCTTGCGTCTTTGAAAAGTCTGCGCGTGGGAGGTCCCGAAGTCTTTAAATTTCTCTTGCTTTGCTCGGTCGTGCTGGTCCTTCAAAACTTAATCGGAATCGGGCTGGCACGGGCAATGGGCGCCCATCCTCTTTTGGGGGTGCTCTCGGGGTCTGTCTCACTAGCCGGCGGGCCCGGAACGGCTCTCGCTTTTGCTCCTCTTTTTGAAAAAGCCGGAGTCGAGGATGCCGGATCGATCGGCACTGCATGTGCGTTGGCTGGGATTATTTTGGGGGGTTTGCTCGGAACTCCGCTGAGCACCCACCTGATTGGATTAAAGGGCGTGAAAAAAAACTCCCTGGGTGTTGCGCCTCAGATCCAGAAGACCGGCTCGAGCGAGTTACCGTCTGGGCCGGAGATCGTCCGTTCCGAGGCGAGTCTCCTTGCCCACTTGAAATTCTTTCTTATTGTGATGGCGCTGGGGTCGGTTCTTGGCCGCTGGATTCAAGATCGCGGAATCACTCTGCCGATTTATATTGGGTCGATGCTCGTGGCTGCCTCTGCGCGAAATTTTTTGGACTTTTCAATCCAGCGCCGCCACCGATTGGGGCGGGCTCTGCCGGGCCGAGTGCTTTCTGGCCAGTTGATCGACGAGCTGGGTTCGATCAGCCTGGCTTACTTTTTGGTCGTGGCCACGATGACGCTTCAGTTCAAGCAACTGGCGGCCTTGGCCGGGTTACTTGTTGTGATTCTTGCCGTACAAACAGCTCTTGCCATCGGGGTGGCGCGTTTTGTGGTCTTTAGGTTCTTTGGACGGGACTATGACGCCGCAGTGATGGCTGGAGGATTTATGGGTTTCATGCTGGGGACGACAGCCAATGCTGTGGCCAACATGAATGCCCTTTCAAATCGATATTCTGAACGTCTCGGGGTACCTGCCCGTGCGTTTTTAGTAGTGCCGCTTGTGGGGGCTTGCTTTATCGATTTTGTGAATGCGCTGGTGATCACGTTTTTGGTGCGGGCTTTTTGACCGGGGTTTTTGACCCAGACTCGGGGTTTCTGTTAGGTTCGGGTTCATCATGACAGCCCCAATTCAGTTCGTTTTCGCGCCGGTTTCTCCAAGCGTCAATCTTCCCGCACTCGAGGAGCAGACGCTCTCGTACTGGGACGCAAAAAAGATTTTTGAAAAGACTCTGGAGGCCTCGGCCACGGCCAAGCCCTACAGCTTCTATGACGGACCTCCGTTTGCCACCGGCCTTCCGCACTACGGCCACATCATGGCAGGCGTGCTCAAGGACATCGTGCCGCGCTACTGGACCATGAAGGGCCACCGCGTGCCCCGGCGCTTTGGTTGGGACTGCCACGGGCTTCCTGTCGAGTACGAGATCAATAAGGCCCACAAGCTTGAGAGCTCTAAGCAGATCATCGAGATGGGAGTGGACAAGTACAACGCCGCCTGCCGGTCGATTGTTCAGCGCTACTCACAAGAATGGAAAAAGACCGTCCGCCGCGTGGGCCGCTGGGTCGACATGGAAAACGCCTACTTCACCATGAGTGTGGAGTTCATGCAGAGCGTGTGGTGGGTTTTTCAAGAGATGTACAAGAAGGGTCTGATCTACGAAGGCTACAAGGTCGTGCCTTATTCGGTCGGAGTTTCGACACCGCTCTCGAACTTCGAAGCCAATTTGAACTACAAAGAAGTGCAGGATCCGGCGATCACTGTGAGTTTTCCGGTGCTCGGGGCCGATGGCAAGGCGACGAACGAGCATTTCTTGGCCTGGACGACGACTCCCTGGACTTTGCCGAGCAACCTGGGCCTGGCCGTAGGTCGCGACATCGATTACCTGCGCGTGCGAGAAAAGGCTTCAGGCCGAGTGGTGATTCTTGCAGCCGCTCTTGCAAAGAACTTCTGGAAGAAGCCAGAAGAAGAAACGGAAACCCTCGAGACGCTCAAGGGCGAAAAGCTACTGGGACTCAAGTACGAGCCGCTCTTTGGCTACTTTGCCGATAAAGCGCGCGAAGGTGCTTTTAAGGTGATCCACAGCGATCACGTCACAGTCGAAAGCGGCACGGGCATCGTGCACATGGCGCCTGCGTTCGGCGAAGAAGACTATTACGCCTGCCAGAAAGAAGGCATGCCCATGGTCAATCCCGTCGATGACGACGGGATGTTCACCGCAGCGGTGCCGGACTACGCCGGAAGGCGTGTCAAAGAAGCTGACAAAGACATCATTGCGGAACTCAAGAAGCGTGGGCGCTTGTTTAAACAAGACACGATCATGCACAGCTATCCCTATTGCTGGCGATCGGACACGCCGCTCATCTACAAGGCAGTATCCTCCTGGTTTGTTGCCGTTGAAAAAATCAAGGACCGCATTGTAGCCAACAACAAGACCACGCGCTGGGTGCCCGAGCATCTGCGTGACGGACGCTTTGGAAACTGGCTCGAAAACGCCCGAGATTGGGCGATCTCTCGCAATCGCTTTTGGGGCACTCCGCTTCCTATCTGGCGCAACCCGGAGGGTGAGGTGATTTGCATTGGTTCACGCGAAGAGCTCGAAAAACTTTCCGGCCAAAAGATCGACGATCTTCATATCGACATCGTGGATCACATTACGATCCCCAGCCCCATGGGCAAGAGCCCACTCAAACGGGTCCAAGGCGTTTTAGATTGTTGGTTTGAGTCGGGCTCGATGCCTTATGCACAGTGGGGATATCCGCGCACCAACAGTGAAGAATTCAAAAAGGGGTTTCCGGCCGACTTCATCGCCGAGGGCCTCGACCAGACGCGCGGCTGGTTCTACACGCTCATGGTGATTGGAACGGCTTTGTTCGACAAGGCCCCCTTCAAGAACGTGATCGTCAATGGACTGATCCTTGCCGAAGACGGCAAAAAGATGAGTAAGAGCCTGCGCAACTATCCTGATCCAATGGAGGTGCTGAACCAGCACGGCGCGGATGCGCTCAGGCTCTATCTCATCGACAGTCCGGTGGTGAAGGCTCAGGAGCTGCGCTTTAGTGAATCAGGCGTCAAGGACATCACTCGTCGCATCCTGCTCCGGTGGTGGAACTCGTATTCTTTCTTTGTCAGCTACGCCAACATCGACGAGTTTAAGCCGCGTGGGGACGCGGCAGCCTCGCCGAATATTCTCGATCAGTGGGTGCTCTCGCGCCTCCATGCCCTGATTGCCAACACTGAAACCGAGATGGCGGCCTATCGACTTTATAACGTGGTGCCGGCACTTCTTTCGTTTATTGAGGACCTGACCAATACCTATATTCGGTTCAATCGCTCGCACTTCTGGCAGGAGGGCATGCCCGAGGACAAGCGTTACGCTTATGAAACGCTCTACGAAGTGCTTCTGACGCTTTCGAAGGTCATGGCACCTTTTGCGCCGTTTTTGGCCGAAACGACCTATCAGAATCTGGTCGGGGTTTCTCCCGCAGGCCGCAAGGAGAGCGTACATCTGGAGAGCTTTCCGACGGCAAACACGAAGCTCATCCGCAAGGATCTCGAAGAGGCCGTGCGCGTGATGGATAGCCTTGTGATGCTGGGGCGCAATCAACGCGAAAAGATCGGAGTAAAGGCAAAGATTCCGCTGCGCAAGATGCGCGTGATCCAGCGCGAGGCCCGGGTGCTGGAGACTCTCAAGAAGTTTGAGCCTTACTTCAAAGACGAGTTGAATATCCAGGCTGTTGAATACGACTCGCGCGAAGAC
>JBKCVM010000154.1:0-12863 GCA_046317855.1 Oligoflexia bacterium | reverse complement strand
CATGAAAAGCGGAGCCCCTTTATCACGAGTGGAATTCGAATTGGCACACCTGCTCTCACCACTCGAGGAATGCGCGAGCCAGAAATGAAGCAAATCGCAAGCTGGATTGCGGAAGCGCTTGAGAGCCGCGGCGACTCCACTCGTCTTGCCGCCATTCGCGGAGCGGTACGCGAGCTTTGCAGCAGCTTTCCAGTCTACGGGAGAAGGCACGCATGAAGTGCCCCTACTGCTCAGCGCTTGAAACCAAAGTCATCGACTCGCGCATTAATCAGACGAACGATATCACCCGACGCCGGCGCGAGTGCCCGATCTGTGAGGGCAGATTCACGACCTACGAACGCGTCGAAGAGGTCATGCCTGCGGTGATCAAAAAAGACGCAAGGCGCGAACCCTTTAGTCGTGAAAAAATCATGAATGGCCTTAAGAAAGCCTGTCAAAAGCGCCCAGTCACCACCCTGCAGCTTGAAGAAGTGGTCGCGCGAATCGAACGGAGAATTGCAAGCTTTGGCGCCAAGGAGATCCCTTCCAAGAACATTGGCCTCATGGTCATGCAAGAGCTCAGTCGGCTCGACAAAGTAGCCTATGTGCGGTTTGCGGCAGTTTACCGAGAGTTTCAAGACGTCGAGCAGTTCGTAGCCGAACTCACCCAGACAGAGCCCCCCTCTCCTGAAGACGACCCATCGCTGCTCGTATTTCCTTTTGCGAGTGTGCCCACGGAGACGAAAAAGACATGAGCAAGAACGCAGGAAGCCGCCGCCAGGCAAGAGAAGCTGCTTTTCAGATTTTGTACCGCATGGACGGACAGCCTGCGGAGCTTGAACAATGGCTCTCAGATCCTTCTAGAATGGCCCGGGAGCTTGCGACCCATTTTGCGCATTTTCTGGTGCCCGAAGCTCAGCGCGAGTTCGCAGCTGAGCTCGCCGCAGGAGCCCTAAGAGATCGACAAAAAATTGACGACCTGATTCAAGCTTCGCAAACCGAGTGGAAGCTTTCGCGCATGGCCGCCGTAGATCGCAATCTTTTACGCCTTGCGGTATTCGAACTGACTCGCTTTGAGGATATTCCGCCCTCGGTCACCATCAATGAAGCTGTAGAGCTTGCTAAACAGTTTGGCGAGGCAGAATCCCCTGCCTTTATCAATGGGGTGCTCGATCAAGTAGCGCGTGAAAAGCGCCCTCACTCCTAGGCAGTTTCTTACTCTCTTGACCGGGGTTTAGCGATCAAGGGACACTCAAAAAGAGCTATGGCCAAGCCCTCGGTCACCACAACCCATGTGCAACTGGATATCCCTCCCGTTCGCGCCCTTTTTGAAGGAAGTGCCGACGCATGGATCATTGGACTTTCTTCTACCGAGCGGCCTCCTCGCGGGCTTGCTGGTCTGCTGGATTGGCACCTTCACGGCTGGATCAGCCGCTCCATCGAGTCTGGCTTTCTTTCGGGGTCAGCGGGAGAGTGCGCTTACCTACCCACTCCTCTTTCAACCCCCGAGGGATTCCGCACGCTGCACTTGCTCTTTATTGGAATGGGCCCGTCAGGTCGGGAGCGCTCGATGCCTGAGGTCTCTCAGCAAGCGCTTGAAAAAAACCTCAAGAGCCTTGGCCGCAAAGCCTGGGGGGCGTCCCTTTCAGATCTAGGGGACTTACCTGGTCAAGACGCCATAAAAAAAATCAGCCGAGCCCTCGCCGCTCAGTCTGAGGAGGCCACGCTGTGGATCAGCCCGTGAGTCTTCCTGCTCAAACTCCGTCTCAGTTCTTGGCCCAGCTTCCGGAGTTGGCCGTGGAGCTGTTGCATCTTTCTCACGAGTTTGAAGGATCGCTTGAAGCTCGGTACCTTCAGATGCGCCTTACCGATTCACTCCGCGGGTGGAGCGCTCTTGAGAAACTCGCCCGCGACAGCCTGATTGAGCGAGGCAAACAAGCTGCGGCCGAGGCAGCCGAACGAGCTAGGGCACAGGAGCTTGAACAAGCGCGATCAGCTAAACCTCTTGTTCCGGCGCGCAGATTGGCTCGGTCTTTTGAAACCAAAACCCAGGGTGCCATCCAAGAAGCTTTTCAGGACCCTCGGGTGATGTCGGCCCTGAAGCAATGGACACAGGACAAGAACTCGCGCGACTAAAGAAAGAGCTTCAACTGGCCTGGGCCAAAGCCCTCGATCGCCCAGTCCAAAGGCTGCTTCTTTTGCGCTCGCTCTTTCACTCCATTCACCAGCTGATCAACATCCACATGGCAAGCCCAGAGCAAGAGTCCTCACAAGAGTCCTTAAGGGATGAACTGTCCGAGCTCCACGGGGCTCTCTCCCGATGGCCACTGAAGCAGCTCGCTCACCCCCTGCCGTTGCTCAAACAATCTCTCGAGCTTGAATCCGATCCGCTCAAACTCGTTTTCTCTTCTGGGGCTGCAGCTCCAGAAGGCCGATCACCTTTAACAGCGCTCCCCGCCGTACTTTTGCAGCCGGGTCGAGAGTGGGAGGCACTGGTTTACCTACTTGCCCTGCACTGCGGATGGCAGCCCAAACGTCTGCCGGTAAAACTGGATCGACCAGAACAGATTCAAAACTGGCTGGAGCAATCCAGAACAGCCACTGACTCATCTGCAGTGCTTGCGCTCGAGCGTGATCCCCAATCACCTGAAAGCTGGTGGGTCCATTCCGTGGTAAAACCCTGACATGAGGAACGCCTCATGAGATTAGCCGAGTTTCTCTGTGAGGTTCTTTCTGCGCACGGCCAAGTGCTTGTCAGGCTTGCCGCGCTCTTGGGCGAAGAAGAACTTCTAGAGCTCCTTGAAAAGGCAGAAGAACTCTATCCATCAGGCGACGAAAATGCTGAATCTTTTTCTCGCTGGGAAAGCTGGCTGAAAGAGCGGCTGATGGCGAGCCCCGGCGAATCCGCATCAAGCGCCATGGCACAGATCCAATCGGCAGTGGCATCTCTGAACCTACCGGAAGTCCTCGAATTTTATGTTTGGGCCTACCCCACCTACCGCGCATACGTCGAATCGAGCCTGGGACTTTCACTGAGGATTCCGAGGCAAAGCCCAACCGGAGGAGTGAGCGAAAGTGGAGTACAACTCACCGAAGATGCCGTGTCGCGCGCTAAGCAGTGGTTTAGGCGGCTCCCGCTTCCATCACACATCGGTAGCACGGCCGAGCGGGCAGCTGAGATCCCGTGGTTGCGCTTTCGCACCGAAGTCCTCAAGCGCGTCGGCAGAAGACCGCTTGGGCCAGTGTACTAGAGCTCCATCCAATTTCGACCATGGGCAGCGTTCACTCTGAGTGGAACATTCAGTTTCAACTGGCCACCCGCCGAACTTTCCATGGCATTCTCCATGATCTCGACCACTTTGGACTGTACGCGATCGACCTCACCCTCCGGACAGTCGAGCACCACTTCGTCGTGCACTTGAATAATGAGCTTGGCCCCAGCACCAGAAACAGAAAGCCATCCGTCGATTTCAATCATGGCAAGCTTCATGAGATCTGCTGCCGTACCCTGGATGGGCGTATTCATCGCCATGCGCTCGGCCACGGCTCGAATGGCGGGGTTGCGCGAGTGAATATCAGGAAGGGCACGCCTTCTCCCCAAGAGAGTCGTGACATAACCCTGCTCGCGGGCGCGCTCAATCTGACCCTCTAGAAAAGCCTTTACTCCGCTATAGCGCTCAAAATAGCGATCAATGGTGTCTTGTGCCTCACGCCGAGAAATCCCCAGCTCCTGCGCAAGACCAAAGGCAGTTTTTCCGTACATGAGACCAAAGTTGATCGCCTTGGCAACCGAACGCATCCGATCATCCACCTGCTCAGGAGAGACCCCAAAAATCTCGGATGCCGTCCGACGATGAACGTCCTCATCTGCCTTAAAAGAACGCACGAGCTCCGCATCCCCACTCATGTGAGCCAGAAGTCTGAGCTCAATCTGACTATAGTCGGCTGAAATCAGCAAATTTCCAGGTGACGGGACGAATGCTCCCCGAATTCGGATCCCGCGTACCGAACGAATCGGAATATTTTGGAGGTTGGGATCAGAGCTCGAGAGCCTGCCCGTTGCCGTACCCGCCTGATGAAAAGAGGCGTGAATTCTCCCAGTCTTTGGGTCTTTCATGACAGGAAGCGGATCCACATACGTGCCTTTGAGCTTGGAGATTTCACGGTACTCCAGGAGGAGCCTGGGCACTTCGTGCAAAGGAGCCAGCGCCTCAAGAGTCGAGGCGTCAGTTGAGTATCCCGTCTTGGTCTTACCCTGCGTCGGGAGCCCAAGCTTTTCAAACAGCAACACACCTAACTGGCGTGGCGAATTCAGATTCACCGGCCCATCTGTGTAGACAGCAATCTTTTTTTCGAGCGCGCGAAGTTCATGTTCAAACTCCTGCGAAAGCTTTTTGAGATAACCCTCGTCAATACAGACTCCATTCATCTCCATCCGAGAGAGCACTTGCACCAGAGGCAAGTCCACGGTGGCAAAAACTGGCATCAGCTTTTGGGTGTCGAGTTCTTTTTTGAGCTTTTGCCAAAGCCGCCAGGCAACCCAAGCGTCTTCGGCCGAGTAGCGCGTGGCAAGTTCCACAGCGACTTGATCAAACCCGATCTGATCACGACCCTTTCCGCACACTTCTTCGTAAGTAAGTACTGTGTAGCCTAGATAGGTCTGCGCAAGCGTCTTGAGATCATGGCGACCCTCGGGTGAAAGCAAGTAAGCTGCGACCATGGTGTCAGCACCGATGCCGTCAGGCTCCACACCCTGGGCGCGGCAGACACTCCAATCGTACTTAAGATTTTGCCCAATCTTTTTGATCCGAGAATCCTCAAGAAGGGGAGTCAGCCTTTCCATCACTCGTCCAAGCGGCAACTGCTCGGTATCCGTGCCCCGGTGACCCACCGGAATGTAATAGCCCCCCTCCTCCCCTAGACAAAGAGCAACACCCACCAGCTCGGCCTCGCGCGGATTGAGTGAAGTGGTCTCAAGATCAAACCCAAACTCGCCCTGCCCTCTGATGCGGGCAGTGATTTCATCTAAGACCTCTAGGGTCGTTACGGTGGTGAACCTTCTAGAAGCGAGCTCTGCTTGAGCCACGACCTCAGCTGGCGACTGGGGGCTACTTTTTTTTCCGTTCCATTTTTCAAGAAGCGAGTGGAAGCCCAATTCTTGAAGTAGCGCCACACAGCCCGGCTTCACAGCAAATTCAAAACCAAAGTCCTTTTCGTCGACGTGAATGCCCACGTCGGTACGAACCGTGGCCAGTTCCTGCGATAAAAGCGCCATCTCGCGCTCGCCCGCAATCGTCGTACCTCTTTTTCCTGAGACCTTTCCGCACGCAGCAGCATCCAAGATTGCTTGAAGCGAACCGTGCTCGCGCAAAAGGTCCACGGCACCCTTGGGTCCGATTCCGCTCACGCCTGGAATATTGTCGGAGCTATCGCCCACGAGCGCTAAGTAGTCGCGCACTTGGCTGGGCGGAACACCCATCTTGGCCTCAACTTCGATCGGACTGTAGATCACATTTTTAAGCGTATCGAGCATCTGCACCCTGGGTCCCACAAGCTGCATCAGATCCTTATCACCCGAGACGATGACCACTTCGTGGCGCGGCGACAGTTCGCACCATCGGTGCGAGAGCGTACCAATTAAATCATCGGCCTCGATGCCGCTCTGTCTGAAAGAATGGATACCCAGCTCTCGAATCAGGCTTTCGATTCGGTCAAATTGCGGGACCAAATCCTCCGGTGGAGCCGAACGGTTGGCCTTATACTCTGCATAGCGCTCTTTTCTAAACGAGGGCTCTTTGCTGTCAAAAGCCACAGCCAAGTACTGGGGCTTGGCCTCTTCAACGAGCCTCTGAATCATGGTGGCTACGCCATAAACTGCGTTCACCGGCTCTCCCCCGGGAGAAGTCAGCGGCCGAATGGCATAGAACGCCCTGAAGATGAACGAGCTAATATCGATGAGATAAAGCGTCTGCCGGGGATCATGAATTTGGGCTTGGGCTTGAGACTGCATCTTAGAGTTTAGTGGTTTGTTTTTTTGTCGGTCGTCAGGACGCGCGTGCCTGCCATGATGTCGCCAAGCCTTGTTTCACCTTCCATGCGCAGCATGAGCAGAATTTCAAGCAGCATGAGTGGTACGCCGACCAGAATGCAGATGATCCACCCCCAGAGCGGAATGATCGCAAAAAACGTGGCCACCCCAACAGGAAGGTTGCGCACCAAAGCCTCTCGTACTCCGATCGGACGGCCAGAGTCCTGCCGCACCACCCGGAGCCCCATGAGCCGCTTGCCCACGCTCTGGCCAGCAAATCCCCAGCTGGAGAGCCCATCCCCCAGAATGCTGTAAACAAAACCCGCAACTGGCGCGATGAGCGGAATAGGAATCACCACACCCATGAGACCCACAATCAAAAGATCAACAAGCTTTGCAGCCACGCGCTGGGCCACCAAAAACCGATCACGAGCGCCAGCGGGCCGCGCTTCAGAGATAGACTCGGTCACGGGTCCCGTAACCCTGTTCTCCAGTTCGTTTTGGGCTTCTTTTAGCCTGCGCAAAATAGTTTGAAGTCCGCGACTGATCTCAACCAGACCCATCCGCAGCCAACGAAAGAGCTTCTCTTCTTGCTTGCCGGTCATGACCGTCCCTCCCGTTCTTTAATGAGCAATTTAGGTAATTAGGCTTCGGTTAAGAAAAACCGATCCATTAAATCCACTAGACTGTGAACTACAAAGATATGAGTTTCTTGAATACGGCTTGAATTTTGCCCTTGGGCCACATTGAGCAACAAGTCCACAAGCGGAGCAAGCTTTCCACCCGTTCCTCCAGTGAGTCCAATTACTGAGCACCCCAGACGCCTGGCACTCTCCGCTGCACGAATCACACTGGGACTGTTGCCCGAGGTCGAAATCAGAAGCACTAAGTCTTCTTTTCGAGCCAGCGCCTCGATTTGGCGCGAAAAAACAAACTCATACCCATAATCATTTGCCAGTGCCGTCAGGTTGGAGGTGTCGGTCGTGAGCGCAATCGCCGGCAAAGCGCGCCGCTCCATCAGCATGCGCCCGACCATTTCAGCCGCCAAGTGCTGAGCATCTGCGGCTGAGCCCCCATTTCCGCAGACCAAAAGCTTGCCGCCCTTTTTTACGCACTCGGCCAAGCGCCTCGACGCTTCAACCAGCAACGCCCCAGAGTCTCTGAGAAAGCTCTCCCGGATCAATGTTGACTCGCGCGAAGTTTGAATGAGATAGTCCAGCGGCTTTTGAGACATAACGCGAACTTATCCTTTCCTTGTGCGGAGTTGCGAGAAAATTTTATGGCAAATGCTCATGTAAAGACGGCGACCGATCAGAACTTTCCCACCGACATTCTTCAGTCCAAAACGCTGGCCCTCGTAGATTTCTGGGCAGAGTGGTGTGGCCCTTGCCGAATGCTGGCTCCCACGATCGACGCTGTGGCAACTGAGTTTGCAGGCAAGGTCAACGTCTTTAAACATAACGTCGACGACAATCCTGTGACACCCGGACAGTACAGTATTCGCGGAATTCCGACGCTTTTGATCTTTAAAAACGGACAAGTGGTGGACCAGATCGTTGGAAATCAACCTAAGGACGTCATTGTCCAGGCCCTCCAACGCCACCTTTAACTGAAAATGCAAAAGCGTTTGACCCGCGGCTGAGTTCCGGTATCCTCTTAAAAAAAGAGGAGAAATCCCATGGAATCGGGAACCTTTCTGCAGGGAATCATCGGGGCCTTCCAACACGGCGGTTTTTCGATGTGGCTGATTGCCGGAGCTATGGCTGCCGGGGTGGGCTTCATCTTAGAACGAATGATTCGACTCTCTCAGGCGAGCGTCGATGGAAATTCATTCATGTTCGAAGTCCAGAAGTACATTCTGGCAAACGATCTGGATGGAGCCATCCGACTGTGTAATGGCGCCGGAAACGCAGCCCTCCCTCGAGTCATTAAGGCAGGCCTCCAACGAGCCTCGCGCGATCAAGAGCAAATTCAGAACGCGATTGACGCTGCAAGCCTGGAAGTGATCCCCAAGCTAGAAAGACGGATCCCCTACCTTGCGCTCATTGCAAACGTCGCCACTTTGCTGGGGCTTCTCGGAACTATTTCAGGTCTGATCAAATCTTTTGCTGCCGTGGCGCTTGCTGATCCTGCGCAGCGTCAGGCCATTTTGGCTGACGGAATTGCAGAAGCCATGAACGCCACCGCTTTTGGACTCATCACAGCGATTTTGACCATGGTGGCTCACAGCATCCTCAGCAGCAAAGCGTCTCGAATCATCGAAGAAATCGATGAATACGGTGTCAAGCTGCTGGACCTGCTCTCGGCTAGAAAATTTCGTCATAAATCGGAGTAAGCACCTTTGCTCAAGCGCCCAAGCTCCCGAAGACGCTCTGCCCCTTCGGAAGTCTCGATCAACCTAGTCCCGATGCTGGACGCCTTAGTGACGTTGATCGGATTTTTACTCTTTTCAATGAGCTTTCTAGCGCTGGTTGCTGTTGAGACCCCGATGCCCACGATCAGCCCGGCAGATCTCCCTCAAAAGATCATTGAAAAGCCGCTTCAACTCACCGTGAGCCTGAGAGAGAAAGAGACTGAGATTTGGAGCCCGTTTGGACGAATCAAGTCCACCACCATTCCACACACGGGTGAGGGAATGCCTGACACAGCAACCCTGCATGCGGCTTTAATCGAGATCAAACGCCAGTTCATCGAAGAAAATAAAGTGGTCCTCGTACCCACCGCGTCCACTTCCTACGATGTGCTGGTAGCTGTCATGGACGCACTGAGGGTGCTTGAGCCCACGGATCCGGCACTCTTCAAACCCAACTCTCAAACGGGTAACGACGAACCAGTGAAAGCACTTTTTCCAGAAGTGATTTTTGGAAATCTACTGGGCGAAAGCTAGAGGAGGACTTAGACAATGCCCGCCTTTAGAGCGATTCGCACCAGACGAGCTCACAGAAGACCTAAAGAGATCGAACTCCAGCTCACTAGCATGCTCGACGTGCTCGTGATCATCTTGGTGTTTTTGCTCAAGAGCTATTCAACGAGCACCAATAATTTTACGACCCTCCCGGGCATGAAGCTTCCTCTCTCCTCCTCGCAGGACGTACCTCCCGATAGTCTTCACTTAATCATCACACCGGAGGGGATGACTTTCGAAAACAATAAAATTATTGAATTCGAAATGACGGCTGCTTTGCTCGATTCAGCAGGCGATGGCGGATACATTTTGAAAAAAAGCGACCTAGCTGAAGACGGACGACAGATTAGGCCTCTGTACGACGCCCTCTTGAAGGCCAAGGATCAAGCCGAACTGCTTCGAGCAAAATCCAAGGCCAGAGACGAAGCAGGAAATCCTCTGCCTTTTGATGGGGTTCTTGCCATTCAGGCTGACAAGCGAGTTCAGTACGATACGATCCGAAAGATCATGTACACTGCGGCCACGGCGGGCTTCAAAACCTTCAGGCTTCTTGCACTCAAAAAAGAGAGCTAAAAAAGAAAACTAAAGAGAGCGCAGCTCTAAAACTCGCTGGCTTGCTAGGGCAAAAGCAGAAAGCTTGTAAAGAAGCCTAGCCCCGACATTGGCATCCCACTCTGCGAGATCCGCCCCCTCAGGTCCGGGAGCTACTTCGTTCAGATCAAAACCCACGATCTTTCGACCTGACTCCACCAGGGTCCGCAAAATGAAAACAGCCTCAGAAAAATCCAGTCCGCCCGGCACAGGCGTGCCTGTATGGGGGCAAAACCTGGGATCGAGCCCATCAATATCAAACGAAACGTAAACATTCTCTGGAAGCTCCTCAACAATCTGAGAAGCCAAGCCCGCAAAAGACTCTCCCCTCAAACGCGAAGCCGACATTTCTCGGTCCGTAAACATTCGGACTCGAGCTCCTTGACGGCTGCAGTAATCGATCTCTTGCTCGCAGACATCCCGGATTCCGACTTGAACGAGCTTCCTCACTTCGGGCAGCCGCTCCAGGACGTTGTACATGATTGAGGCGTGAGAATCCTCGAAGCCCTCGTACGCAATTCGTGTATCCGAATGGGCGTCAAAGTGCAGCACCCCTAGCCCCCGATACACATCTGCATAGGCACGAATAGCACCAAAAGGGCTCGAGTGATCTCCGCCGATCAGGCCGACCACTTTTTGCTTTTTCAGCAAGCCAGATACCTCGCGATAGATCGATTCGTTCAAGAGGCCGGAGAGCTCGTTGACTCTCTTTAGGTGAGCAGCAATTTTGGATGGGGAGTCCTCCTCAGACCTGATTGCAGCCGCGAGCTCTTTTCCCTCTGCGTTCCAACCTACGATTTCAGGAAGTGCCTCACGCAAGAATAGTCCCGCTTCATAGGGCCGCTCCACATCCAAGTCATAGAGATCCACCTGACGGCTAGCCTCAAGGATCGCTCGAGGTCCGCGCGAAGTTCCCCCACCATACGAAGTGGTGACTTCCCAAGGCACGGGAACGTAGACCACTTTTGAGTCATCTTCTCGGCAAGGAAGACCAAAAATACCAGAGTCTTCTGTTGCTGCTGCGTTTGGATCAAAGGGCTGAGGAGTGGAACTCATACTGGACTTATTCATGGACAAGCTCCCAATGAATGACCTGCCGGATGCCTGCTTCGATCTGCTTACTCGGTTGCTTCAGGACTCTGGCACGCTGTTGACGACGGATCTGAGTACAGATCTTCGTGTCCGTCTTTTGACACAAATAAAAGCGACCATCCAGAACGAGTTCCTGTCCGGCTGCTAATTCTGGAATCTTGACCTCAATGACTCCAGCGCTCAAAGAGGCTGTGTCCCACTTCTGCAGGATTTGTTCTTCACCCTGCCTAAGCTCTAGGCTTGAGGGAGCCTGCATGTTCCAGCCATATCCCTCAGGAAGCGAGAGTTTTAGGTCGAGTTGCGAACCGGGGTTCAGCCCGAGCCCACGTGTACATCCCCACAGCCCGAGCGCCAGCACAAGTCCAACTATCCCACTCCGCATGGCTTACCGACTGCCAGAAGAAAACTTAAACGGATAGCTGACTTGAACCACTCCGCCACCGCGTGGCTTTGGAAAGTCGATACGACGAATGACAGTCAGCACACACTTTTCTGTCGGCGGATGATTGAGCGAAGTGGAGGCAATCCCGGCTTGAGTCACTTTGCCTTCAGCACCAATCACAAAATTCGTTCCAACTCTTCCGGAGAGATCTGGCTTCTCAGCATTAATCTCCCGCTCATAGCAAAGCCTAAACTCGTCTTTGTGGGCCAGAAGCGCTGCCTCGATCGCAGAGGCATCTACGGCCCCCAGAACCACGGCTTCTTCTGGACCGCCTGAACGAATCAGCACCCGAGTTTTTCCACCGATGATTCCAGCTCCATCCCCAGTTGCGCCCAGCCCCGTTCCCACTCGACCTCCGCCTCGGCCCTTCTCACCTAGCCCGCCTACGCCCAAACTCTGAGCGTTTCCGCCGCCACCGGTTCCGCTTCCTGAAAGGGCCTGCCCCCCACTTCCTTGAGTGGTAAACCCTCCAAAGCCCTTGAGACGCTCACCATCCTTACCCAATCGAGCTGCGCTGTTTCCTAAGATGTCTAAAATCTTGTCGCCTGCGCCTTTCAAAAGATCGACGTTTCCGACGTCCTTGACCTCACTCCGTCCTGCACCGCCGACTCCCTTTCCTCCCTGAGGAGAGGGCCTCTGGGCCAGTTCTTGCGGAGTTTTACCTGGAGCCGCTTGCTGAGATCCCCGGGCGCCTTGTCTACCGGCCGCACGAGCGCCTTCACCTTCTTTTGCCCTGGTTTCAGCCCGAGTTTGACGCGGAAGCTGAGTCGCCGGCCGGTTTGCAGCCACGCGAGAGGACCCCCCGGTCAGCTCCTGAGGAACTGGACGATTGGCATTGGCCGGATCTGGCTTGATGTCAATTTTGGTCACTTGAGGTCGCGCAGGGGGTGGCTTGGGCGCACTTCGGGACGGAGCCTCCACAGCAACGGGTTTGGACTTAGGCTCAGGCGGAAGCTTGGCCGAAAACTTTTCTGGCTGATAAAGAATCGTCGCAATGCGCTCAGGGAGCTCCTCGGCCTCAATCTCTTGCGGTAGCTTCACGTTCATCATGGCGATCAGCAGCGCCAGAGTGACTGCGAGAGAGCCCCAGAACGTCTTCCAAAACAGCGGATCATGCTCCACTACTCGCCCGCGCTTCAACCGAGGAGGCGCCTGAGTGAAACTTAAATAGAACACGACATCGCCCACTTGAAGCTTTGCAAACTCGTTTTTCTTAAGCTCAAGCGTTGGCCCGCCCGAGTTCAAAACCTGTTCAACGCTCTCGAGTCTTCCAGCACGTTGAATGACCCCTTTCATCTTAGGATCCAGGCGCAACGTAAAGCGCTCTTGCGAGCGAGTGATCAAGATGTGATTGGCTTGTGAGAGCAGCGAAGGAATCCCAAAACGTGCGCTCCGTGATTCTCCAATTCGAACTTCATTTTCATCTACAAAATGAGCGACATCCAGGATCGAACCCTGCCAGGACATCACGACCTCTAGAGCACTCCGGTGGGTAACCGAATAGTCAAAAATCTCCTCAACAGGCCTTGAAGGCTCCGTTAAAAAAGAGCCCAGATCCACCGAGCTCTGAGAATAAAGCGCCCGCCCCTCGACTCGGGCTACCGGCGCCATCGAAGAGCTCTGAATCTCCTCAATCAGAAATCGGATTCTAACCCCTGCGACCTCAATCTCGTCACCACTGGAGAGTTTTTGGGTAACGACGTTCTTGCCGTTCACTTTGACGCCCGTCTCACTTGCAAGATCAAAAATCGCCGGTTCGACTCGAGAATCTAGCTTACCCTCTCGAGTGAGCTCAATCACTGCATGAATCGGGGATACTCCAGGGC
>JBKCVM010000153.1:0-4879 GCA_046317855.1 Oligoflexia bacterium | reverse complement strand
CAGGGAAGGGATTTGCATGAGGGAAAGGGTTAGAACTAGTAGCAGCGGAGACGGGAACGTGCGCAGAGCCAGGGGGACCTTCATCGACGACTTCAGCACGACGCTTCTTGCCAGGCGAGAGGGTCAGCAAGGGGGTGTGTTCAGGGGCATGATCAGGGGAGCCGGATGCAGACATGGTAGCAAGGATTCAGGGATACAGGGACGTTGAACTTGAGTTATACTGTCAGAGACTATGGCAGGAAAAGCTAAGGTGTCTTGAGATCAGGTTTGTATATTGTCCAGCAATAAATAAAATTAAACCCAATAACTCAAGTTAGAGTTATTAATCAAATCCAAATCCCAACGTCTTATATCTCCTGACTCACGATCAACGTGGGAGAAGGCGTGATACAACAAGACATCAAAAGGAAACAACAAATGAATCAAAGCATAGGAAAGGAACCAGTCAAATGTGGGAAGAAAGAGCGCGTTGCGGCACACCAGGATCTGGAACGAGGGGCCAGCCCCATCGCGATCCAAGGCCAAGGTCCAGACAGGCACGGTCCATGACATCATCTCCCTCTTCGAGGTAGAGTCAACGACGAGACGATCCAGGCTTGGTAGGATGAGAGGCATGAAAGGCAGCGACAAGATCAGGAGCATTGGAACAATCATCAGGAGACTGCCATGTGTTATCCTTGACCGAATAGCCCTTCCACTTGACAAGATACTGAAGGCGACCACGGAACATCCGAGAATCTAAAATCTTTTCGACTTCAAACTCTTCAGAGCCATCAACGACAAGAGGAGGAGGGGGAGGGACCACACGACCAGGCAGCTTGTTGGCAAAGTATTTTTCCAATAAAGACACATGGAACACAGGATGGATGCGCATGGACGAGGGCAGGTCAAGCTTGTAAGCCACAGGATTGACTTCAGACAAAATACGAAAAGGACCCAACTTGCGATAGTCAAGCTTGTCAGACGGACGAGTAGTCTTCACGTTGCGACGACAGAGCCAAACAACATCACCAACATGGAACGCATGACGAGTACGACGACGGTTGGCAGACTCAGACATAATAGAACGAGCATCATTCAACATGATATCTAGAGCAGCATGCACATCCTTGAGCTTGTCGAGATGAGAGACAGCAGCAGGCACATTGGACTCGGCAGTGGACGAGGACAAGAAATCAGACTTAGGGTTGAACCCGTAATTAGCAAAGAACGGACTTGTACCGATACTGGAGTGGAGAGAATTGTTGTAGGCATACTCCGCAAAAGGCAAGAGACTTTCCCAATCATCTTGTTGATAGTCTACGTAGCAGCGCAGGTACTGTTCGAGACACTGATTGACACGCTCGGTTTGACCATCAGACTGGGGGTGAAAGGAGGAGGACATGGAATGCTGGACACAGAGCAAAGACATAAGGGCACGAAAGAACTGAGAGTTGAATTGGGCCCCACGATCCGAGACCAAAGAGTCAGGCAGACCATGGAACCTAAAGATATGGCGAAGAAACAAATCAGCAGTACGGGAAGCATCAATCGTTTCCAAACAAGGAATAAAATGAGCTTGCTTTGTTCGTCGACAGACAACGACCAAAATGGAATCCAAACCATTCGACTTAGGCAACTTGACAATAAAATCCAAAGACACAGAAGACCAGGGACGCTCAGCAATGGGCAATGGTTGCAGTAAACCATATGGCTTGTGACGAGAATCCTTGGCACGTTGACACACATCACAGGAACGGACATAGTCACGAATATAAGCACGCATACCAGGCCACTTGAAATCCTTTGAGACTAGAGCATACGTCTTGGAACGCCCGGGGTGGCCGGCAGCAGGGCTATCATGGCGAGACTTCAGGATTTCGAGCTTCTGCTCATCAGACAATGGAGCAATCACGGCAACTTGGACCGTAGGAGGCAGGAGAGTGGCTTCGAAATGCTTGGGGGTAGACTCATCTCCCTCCTTAGGGACAAAATCACTCCGACGACTTAAGGCATCCGCAACAGGGTTTTGCTTACCGGGACGGTAGCACAATTCGAAATCGACCTCGGCAAGAGTCTCAGACCAGCGGGCATGGCGTTGACGGAGGACTTGGCGAGACTGGAAGTAGGTGAGGTTGCGATGATCAGAGTATACCGACACAACATGAGGAGACCCAACAAGATAGTGGCGCCAAACACGGAAAGCCTCGACGATAGCTAGCAACTCCTTATCATGCACAGTGTAGTTAACCTCAGCGGGCAGGAGCTTACGAGAATAGAAGGCAATCGGGCGAATGCGAGAATCATCCTGGGCTTGGGCAAGGACACCACCAATGGCATAATCACTGGCATCTGTCTCAACAATAAAAGGAACATCGACACGAGGGTGGGCAAGGACGGGCTCAGAACACAGGGCTTCCTTTAAAGTATCAAAGGCTGACTGACAAGCAGGGGACCAGATAAAACGAACACTCTTCCTGGTGAGGTTGGTCAAAGGAGAGACCAGTTTGGAGTACTGGGGGACAAAACGACGATAGAAGTTGGTAAAACCAAGGAAACTCTGGACTTGCTTGAGAGACATAGGACAAGGCCACGAACGAACAGCAGCAATCTTTTCAGGATCCAGACTCACACCATCAGAGGAGACCACATATCCAACGAAGGGAACACTAACTTGGTCAAACTGACACTTCTCGAGCTTGGCATAGAGGCCATGGGCTCGAAGGCGAGACAAGACTTCACGGACATGGGCATCATGATCAGACTGGGAGCGGGAAAATACAAGGATGTCATCAAGGTAGATAATCACGCAAACATCGAGCATATCCCGAAAGATGTCTTGCATCATAGACTGAAAAATAGCGGGTGCATTGGTGAGTCCAAAGGGCATGACAAGGTATTCGAAATTACCATAGCGGGTACGAAAGGCCGTCTTCCATTCATCCCCTGTCTTCATACGCACAAGATTGTACGCACCGCGCAAGTCAATCTTTGAGAAGACACGGGCACCAGAGAGACGATCGAGCAACTCGGAAATGAGAGGGATAGGGTAGCGATTCTTGATTGTCAAATCATTGAGACCACGAAAATCAACACAGGGACGTAGGGAGCCATCTTTTTCTTCACAAAAAAGATTGGAGCACCGGCAGGGGAAGTAGAGGGACGAATGAAACCTTTAGCAAGGTTTTCGTCGATATAGGACTTCAAGGCAGCGAGCTCCTTAGGAGCAAGGTTGTATAAAGGCTGGAAGGGGGGAGTCACTGACTCATCTTTCAACGGTACCTCACAAACGTAAGGGCGATCCCGAGGCAACTTATCAGCTTCCTTTTTGCTGAACACATCAGAGAATGCAGCATACTTGGAAGGCAGACATGGCACAGGGGACTCCGCATCAGGCAAGTCAGAGACACACAAGGACTGGGGATCGCAAGGCGGTGACGGACAGGACTCAGGAGATAAGGGCAAAGATTGTTCTGGAGTTTCATTGGAAATCTTCACAGAAAAGGAGGACCAATTAATCGTTGGCTGGAATCGTTGGAGCCACGGCAAACCTAGGATGATAAGGTGCGTGGGACAGGACATGAGCTGGAATTCAATAGGGGCTTGGATGTTGCAGAACGAGACAAGGACAGGCAAGGTTTTCATCGAGACGCATGTACTAGCTTCTCCGTTAGCGAACGTGACGGTACTAGGAGTCGCCAGAGGCGTCTGAGGCAAGGCTAGGGACTGGGCAAGGGCAAGGTCGAAAAAATTCTCAGAGGCTCCGGAGTCAACAAGGGCTTTAAGGGGAACTTGACGTCCGGGCAGGGACAAGATGACGGGGATGAACATGAGACGAGAAGACGAGGACGAGGAACAAGACTGGGGCGAGACAAGGGCGATGGAACAGGAAGACTGAGATTGAGGTTTAAGGACAGGGATGACAGGAGAGTCCGACACAACGCTTCCTACTTGCGCGGACGAGACTCGTTTTTTGGCTTGGTGGGGCAGTTTAGGACCATGTGACCATCCAGACCACAATAAAGACAGAGACCTTCACGCTTGCGACGCTCCTTTTCTTCCTTGGACAAGGGACCATGGGGCACCGAAGAAACAGCACTCAAGTCCATTGGCACGACATCGGGGTTGGACTTGGTGGGAGGAGCAGGAGTAGCAGCTGAGCGAGGACGGAAAGCGGATCCACGATTGCGCTCCTTGCGACGTTGGAACTGGAGGTTGTCAATTTCGATAACATAATCGATCAACTCATGGAGAGAGGTAGGCGCATCACGAGTGTAAGCGAGAGCATCCTTGATGTCATCGTTGAGACCAGCACGGAATTGGGCGACCAGAGCGGCGTTGTTGAATCCGGTGGTGTAGGCGCAAGACAGAAACTTGGCACTGTAGACAGACGCAGAGGATTTGCCTTGACTCATGGAGCGAAGCTTGCGTTGAGCCGACTCGACAGAATGGTGGTCACCGAAGCAAGAATCCATTTTCTTGAAGAACTCGTCGAACGTCATAGTCTCCAGGTCCTTAAGATCCAGCTGAGCGTCAAACCATTCGGCGGCGAAATCATCCAGGTTAGCGCCCACAAAGAGAATCTTGGTTTGGTCAGTGGGGAAACGAGAGGGATTCAACGTGAAGTGGATCTTGAGGTTACGCTTGAAGGCACGAAACTTGTCACGTTGGCCTTTGAACTTGTCAAACGAACCCAGCTTGGGCTCTCGGTCACGCTCGACGGTAGTCTCAGCCATGGTAGGTACGGCAGAACCCAGGACAGGGAAGGGATTTGCATGAGGGAAAGGGTTAGAACTAGTAGCAGCGGAGACGGGAACGTGCGCAGAGCCAGGGGGACCTTCATCGACGACTTCAGCACGACGCTTCTTGCCAGGCGAGAGGGTCAGCAAGGGGGTGTGTT
>JBKCVM010000152.1:0-3063 GCA_046317855.1 Oligoflexia bacterium | reverse complement strand
AGGCAGAAAGCAGGCATGAGACAACAAGCCAATCACGAAGAAACAAACAGATACAGGTAACAGTACACTATACAAATGTCCAACAAAATGGACTCGTATGGGAAGAAAGGACTTGTATGAGAAAGAAGGAAGTCGTGTGTTTTATCGCTGAAACTTTATATTTTGGAAATTTGGATTTGCTCGCTTTTTTGGATCCGCCTCCCTAAATTCGGATTTCAACGGAGCGAGCAGTTTTTTTCTGCTCCTTAGGAGCAGCAAATACCGGTATACCGTGCTCCCCCTTCCGACCTCTCAACCGGTCGGCAGCCGCTCGGGTATACTTTGTTCCATACAAAAAAGCACAAAGAGCAGGAACCCGCAGAGGACGAGGCGAGAAGAAGAGGCGAGTGAGTTCCATATAATCTCATTCTCTCTTTTGTCTCCTACCAGAAAAAAGCAACGATGAAGCTCTTCCCATACGTCCTGCTGCTCTCGCTCTCCCTGGCGACCCAAGTGGCAGCATTTGCCGAAGGAACGCCCGCCAAGCCCTTCAACAGCACCGCCACAGTGCCGCCGCTCACCAAGGCGCCTCGTCCTTCCTGGTGCGGCCCGAACGCCGTCCAGATGCGCCGCAGGTCTGCGGAAGCAACGGGCAGACGTACCGCGACTCCTGCACGCTTATGATGGCTCAGTGCAAAGATTCCAAGCTCAAGATGCTTTATGAAGGACCTTGTGCGACGCCAAAGCCCACAACACAAGCGCCAGTCAACAACAACAAGCCCTGGTGTGGTACTACGGCAGGTGGCGACAAGGTGGCGCGTCGTGAGCTCCTGAGCTGCCGTCCAGACGCTCCAAAGGTCTGTGGCTCGGATGGTAAGACCTATGCCAACTCCTGCACGCTCATGATGGCCCAGTGCGAAGATCCAAAGCTCACGCTTGTGAAGGAAGGTGCGTGCTAAGCGGGTGTTTCTTTGTCTTTTGATTGGAATTAAACCGAATACACTTGGGTTTTGTATGCTCTCGTCTCTGCGCTAGTGCGCCATCGGCCGCATGAAAAAGAAAAGAAAAGAGGAGCCCAGCAGGCAGTTGCTCGAGGGTTGAGCTGAGCAAAGAAACCCCATGGGTGTCTTTCTGCCCTCGCTCGCCCTCCGTCTCATCTCGTTCTCCTTCACCCCTTACTCCTCCGCTCTTCTCAGCTGGAGGTCCCTGTTCAAACTCTTGAAATTCCTCATCAAAATCTTGAGCCTACCAGTCGCACTCCACCCGATCTACCAGCTCGAGTGCGCAGGGGTTCACCAGTGCGGTACATGGTTTTCGCATGGTCCCTTAATCACCTCTACCTCTACCACCAGCACCAGCACCAGCACCAGTCAGCAGCGACAGCACCAGCCGACCACGGTGCGAAGCTCCAGAGCCAAGCCAGCGGCTTTGATGCAACTGATGTCACCTTCCTATCGTAATCAGAGGTCTGCATGGGATGTAGTATAATACAAAAAGCTACAGTAGTCAAGCAGCCTCCAGCATACTGTACTAAATAAAATCAAGTCTTTCCTGACATTCCAAATCCAAATCCAAATCGTCAACAAGCGCAAAGCGCAAGGGAAATAAGCTTCGAAGCTTGCAGAAAACACGATATAATTGTCTTCTAAGCTTATTTTATGCTGTTCCTACTGTAGCATCTACCGACATCAAGTACTCTTTTCACTCAGGAAAACGGTCAGAATACAGAAAAAAAGGCTGTTGTGCAGAAATGAAGAGAGTTCCAGGCTCGCAGAAGAAACGTTTCGTGAATGACTTGATTTGTGTAGGAGTCGCGGGTTGTTCATCCCCCATGGGATCCCATGGGTCTGGTCCGTACCCGACCGGGTTCACGAGTCAGTCGATTCCTCGCCTTCTCCACCACGCCACGAGTGGTGGTGTGTCGGCGAGTGCTCATATTATAGAAGATCTAGGGAAAGGAATCGCCCAACGAATGCAGAGCGAAAGCATGCAAAGTGTGAATTGAAATACAAAAGCTCCGTATCAAGGCAACATACAGCCATGCAGAATATGAAAACACAAACGAACAAATGGAATCATGCAAGCGATACAGTAGGCAGCAGTCAGCAGTCAGCAGGCAGCAGGCAGCAGTCAGCAGTCAGCAGTCAGCAGTCAGGAGCCAAGAATGAAGAACGCTCAGTTTCCCACGTACCGGTAAACCCAGAAAATCGGAGCTGCGAGCACCCATTCGGGAATGGCTTTGTCCATCGTCGTCGTCGTCGCGCCAGCGGCCGGATCCACCACAGCCGCGCCTTTCGATTTCGAAGACGCCAAGCGCGCGTCAAAGCGACGGGTCTTCAGGTTGAGTTGGCGCATCGTCATGGCGTCACAGGCCTCGAGAAGAGCACTGAGCGGCACCCAGTCGCTGCTGTTCGGTTGCTGGAACTCTTTGGCTGTCACGAAGAACTCCTGCAATTGCGGGTTGATGCGAACGTCCTCCGATACCACGCGACGCTTGAGACCCATGAAAGCGAGCATTCGGCACATGAGCACGTTGTATTTCGGTGCCATGCGAACCTTGGCTGACGAGCGAACAGCTTGTACTCGCCTGGAAAGAGAGTGGAAGCGAAGATATGGAAGTAATAAATATAAGTTGGAAAAGTTGGGACTCTTTTAGAAAAAACAAAGTGAATGAGAAAGTCGTCGTCATTCGACTTTTTCTCCTAGTTTCCTCTATCATAGTAGGTAACCCGGACAAATAGAAAGATTTGAATCATCAGACTTTTTCTCTTAGTCGTGAACAGCTCTGAGCTGCATTCGATCTAACCACAGAGCAGCTTAATCTGTTACTCTCCTATCTTCTACTGCCTGAGTGATGCAAGAATCGTAAGCGATGCAGCAAGAGAGAATACAGTAGCAGCTCACGACCAGTGAGCAACAAGAGAGGAGGAAAAGCAGCGGAGCAGGCAGAAAGCAGGCATGAGACAACAAGCCAATCACGAAGAAACAAACAGATACAGGTAACAGTACACTATACAAATGTCCAACAAAATGGACTCGTATGGGAAGAAAGGACTTGTATGAGAAAGAAGGAAGTCGTGTGTT
>JBKCVM010000151.1:0-5127 GCA_046317855.1 Oligoflexia bacterium | reverse complement strand
AACCTGAAGTGCAGGGCTCAGATCACTGTCCTGTAGTACTCGAGCTGGCCGATTGAGCTCTCAGGCGCAGACACCTTTCTTCCTCGTCGAGTGCTTGATTGAGGCTCTGAACTACGCCGGGGGGAAGCCGGGGGGCATTTTTTCCGACAAAGCCTGAAAGCCGGGCTCTTGATGGTGAATCGCACATCAGCGGAACAAATGCCTTAGCAACGATCGATGCTTCTTCTTGAGACCTGTTTGCAGACGCATCCAAAAGTGCCTGGAGCGCGCGTTCGCCAAAAGGAGCAATGAGCGGCTCATGTCCAGTAGATTGCCAGCCTGAGGCTAGCGCCTTGAGTTCAGCCAAGTTGAGACGCCCTGAAACCGCACGTTCTAGCGTGGCCGCCTTAGAATCACTTCGAGCTAAAGTGGACTCAACAGAGAGAGCCTGTTTTTTTCCTTCATCAGAAGGGTCTTGTTTGAGCTCCGTCTGAATTCGTGCAGCGATATCCGGAGCTTGATCTGAAATTGCTGCCCAGGCCCTGAGAACTTCCCATCGGCGATCTTGTTCGAGTGCAAACCCTGGGATTTTTTCTCGCCCCGAAAGCAGGCCCTCTAGCCAAGCAGAATCGCGAGTAGAAAGCAGTGCCATCTGCCACCAGGCTAGCCTCAGGTCTGGATTGCGCCCAGCAATCATGAGTTCTCTGCGAGAAACCTTTTCAAGTTTTGCCAGCAAGGATTGGCGAGCACCTTCGTCCGGAAGCCAACGGAGTACTGAGCCCTGGGTGGGTGAACGAGAAGCCATTCTGTGAAGCAGCTGGGTCAAGAGTATGGGGTCTTTTTCAGTGATCCCGTGTTTCCAAAACCAATTTGCAAATTGACCGGGCGAGGTCCCGCCCCAGAGCACGGAGTGCCAGAGACTGGCCCAGAGCTGGCTTCTGAGAAGCGGTGAGCTCACTTGAGCCAAGTGTTTGTCCAGATACTGAAGCGAGCGCGGGTCCAGCTCCACGAGGGCGTAATCATGATCGTCGAGGTTGGGATAAACAAAGTCGGGACACGGAAGTCCAAGGAGGCTTTTAACCTCGGTGGTTGGGTCCGAAAATTTGACCCATTCCCAAGTTTCTCGAGCTTTCGGTTCATTTTTTCTTGGTCGGCCCGGGGTGGCAATCGAGAGGACGCGGCCGTCGCCATAGAGAAGAGCCACTTTGGCGCGGTGTTTACGAAGGTGAGTGGATTGTGGTCCATTGGACTGAAGGAGCGTGAGCTGCTCGAGCTTTTTAGTCTCTGGATTGCAGCTCCAGCGAGCCTCGATGCGGTTCATTCCTGGATTTTGAAGCCATTGCTTGCGCCAATCGCCCAAGGGGAGCTCTGAGGCTTCTTCAATTGCCCTCAGAAAATGTGAAGTCGTAGCCGTGCGATAGGAGAAAGTCGAAAAGTAGCGTCTCAATCCCTCGATGAAATCTTCTTCACCCACCCAGGCGACGAGTTGCTTGATCGTGCTAGCACCTTTTGAGTAGGTGATTCCGTCAAAAACAGTTTCTGATGCATCTGTGTCGGGCACTTCCATTTCGATAGGGTGAGTGTTGCGAGACCCGTCTTCTAAATATGCCCAAAGTTTTTGCTCAAAAATGGCCCGACCAGAGCTTTGTCTGACGGCCGCTGCCCAAGGTTCACGGCGGATGATGGGGTCTTCAGAAGCCAAGTGTTCAAGGGCCCAGGCAGCGGCATAAGTAGCAAAACTTTCGTTGAGCCACAGGCCATCCCACCAACGCAGAGTCACTAGATTTCCAAACCACATGTGGGCTGCTTCATGCAGGATCACATCTGCACGTTCTTGGAGATCCTCAAGAGTTGGCCTGGACCTAAACGCAAAGTCTTCCGAAAATGTAACTGCCCCAACGTTCTCCATCGCTCCTGATGGGAACTCAGGGACGATGACTTGGTCGTACTTTCCAAACGGGTACGCCACTCCAAAACGATCCCCAAAAAAGGCTAATCCCGCCCGAGTGACCTCAAGCCACCCCCGAGCATCCACCTGTCGCTTGATCGATTTACGGGCAAAGAGTCTCAGCGGAATACCATCGGCATCGGATTTCCACACTTCGTAGGGTCCGGCATGGAGGGCAAAGAGGTAAGTGCTGAAGGCCGCTGTGGGTGGAAATTGCCAGCTGGCTTTGTGATCAAAAGTGACGACATCGCGCTCAGCGGCGTTGGCAATGACTGCCCAGTCTTCTGGGGCCTCTACCGTGAGCTCATAGATCGCCTTGAGATCTGGCTGGTCAAAGCACGGAAAAATCCGATTGGCATCATAGGGCTCTGCCTGAGAGTAGAGGTAAACTTTCTTGTCCTGGGGATCTACGAACCGGTGCAGCCCGGTGCCGTTGCGTCCGTAGGCGTGAGTGAAAGCAATCTCAATGCGGTTGGTGCCTTGAATCAACCGGGACTCAGGAAGTTGGATTCTCCAGCCATCATAGAGCCGAGCCCTCTGTGACTCATCGAGAGTGGAACCGTTGATGACCAGGGATTGGATCGCTCCCTGTTGAAAGTCTAAGAAAAGGGGGTGCTGGGCGCCGTTTTTACCCTTCCAGTAAAATGACGCCACCACTCGGCCTTCGAATTCAGGACTTGTCCCGTCTAGGCCAAAAAAAAGAGTGTACCTCACCTGCGAGACCTGGCGCGAGCGGCTTCGAGCTTCGTCACTTTTGAGTGCGAGGCGTTGGGCCCTGCTGGAGCCCGATGAGTTGCCCGATGAGTTACCCGATGAGTCACTAGACACCGAGTTTGCGGAGCGGGGAGTGCTGGAGCACCCACTCCAAAAGGCTCCAAAAAACAGAGCAAGCCAGACAGAAAACACGCATTTTTTTGCGACGGTTTTCACGAGTTCTCCTGGTGAATTGAGAGGGTTACCCCTGAAGGGCTAGACGCTGAGTCGGCATGAAGCACTTCGATTCCGACAGACTGTAAAACCGAAATCGAATCTTTGATGCGGTATTCGTTGAGGTAAATCACTCGCTTGACGTTTCCGAGGTTGATGAGGCGCTTGGCGCATTGAACGCATGGAAGGTGGGTGACGAAGACGACTTTTTCGGTGGCCCGGGGGGCATCGCAGTTGATGACTGCGTTTTCTTCAGAATGCAGGCAACCGCAGTTGCCGGGCTCCTCACGGTCACAGCCGTTATGTAGCCCCGTGGCATTGCCGTTGTAGCCCACCGCCAGCACTTTCCTGAAGTCAGTTGTAGTGATGACGGTCCCCACTTGGAGCCTGGCGCAAGTGGAACGGGCTGCAAGGATCTCGGCAAGCCTCAGGTAGATGGTCTCAAAGCTAGGGCGCGGGGCTCGAGGGCTCACAGAGCTTGCCTCACTTTCTTAGAGTTTGTGCGTGGTCTTGTCCGGGGGCTGGGGGGATGCTGACGAACGACAGATAATGCTCCAGCTCGCGGATCGACTCGAGGATGTCATCGACGGCACGGTGAGTGTTCTTTTTCTTGAACTCGACAGCATAACGATCTCTAAATACTTCTTTAAACGAACTCACATCGATCATTCGGTAGTGCAGGCGCCTAGAAAGCGCCTGCATATGCCGATCGATGAAGCGCCGGTCGTTGCCGATGGAGTTTCCGCAAAGCACGGGACGTTCCTTTTCTGAAAAGTGCCGCGAAATCAGCTCAAGGAGTTCTTTTTCGACTTGGGGGAGCTGGGTGCCATTTGGGACGGCTGCAGTCAGTCCACTCTCGCCATGGGTCTTTTTGCACCAGTCGTTCATGGATTCGAGCACTGCAGGCGGCTGGAACACCACTCTGTGAAGCTCCTCAAGTGGCTTGAGGGCAACATCCGTAACGATAGCCGCTACTTCAAGGATAGAGTCTTGGGTCTCATCAAGCCCCGTCATTTCGAGGTCGATCCAGAGGAGGCGCTTATTCATAGTGTTTCAAAACCTACTCGCATTTTGCTGCTCAATACCAGACCAAAAAGTGTCTAGATTTCGCTTGCTTCGAGCCAGGGCCTGCGATTAATACCCCCCATCCATTCAATTTTTTAAAGGCACCAAGGAGCCCTCATGGCAGCGCCCGTCACACTCGAAAAAGTCAGAAACATCGGTATTTCAGCCCACATCGACTCGGGCAAGACCACCCTTTCTGAACGTATCCTTTTCTACACCAAACGAATCCACGCCATTCACGAAGTCAAGGGCAAGGACCAGGTTGGCGCCACCATGGACTTCATGGATCTCGAGCGTGAAAAGGGCATCACCATCCAGTCCGCCGCCACCTTCTGCATGTGGAAGGACTACAACATCAACTTGATCGACACTCCCGGACACGTCGACTTCACGATCGAAGTCGAGCGCTCGCTGCGCGTTCTTGACGGCGCAGTGCTCGTGCTCTGCTCGGTTGCAGGCGTGCAGTCGCAGTCGATCACCGTCGACCGCCAGATGAAGCGCTACAAGGTTCCGCGTATCTGCTTCATCAATAAGATGGACCGCGCAGGCGCTAACCCTTTCCGCGGCATGCAGATGCTTCGTGAAAAACTTTCGCACAACGCGCACATGATCACTTACCCGATCGGTGCCGAAGACCAATTCAAGGGCGTGGTCGATCTGGTCACCATGAAAGCGTTCTACTTTGACGGCGACAACGGCGAGACCGTCCGCGAAGAAGCCATTCCGGCCGACATCCTCGACAACTGCAAGAAGGCTCGCGAAGAGCTGATCGCCGCAGTGGGCGAGTTCGACGAAGAAGTGGGCATGATGTACCTCGAAGGCCAGGATCCTTCGGTCGAAAAGCTCCGTGCTGCAATCCGCAAGGCGACCCTGACCCTCAACTTCACTCCGGTGATGATGGGTTCGGCCTACAAGAACAAGGGCGTGCAGCTGCTGCTCGATGCGGTGACCTACTACCTGCCCAATCCGACCGAGCGCGAAAACATCGCCCTCGACCAGAACAACAACGAAGAAAAGGTCGTGCTCAAGTCCGACCCCAGTGCTCCTCTCGTCGCTCTTGCGTTCAAGCTCGACGAAGGCCGCTACGGGCAGCTGACCTACCTGCGCATCTACCCGGGCACCGTCAAACAGGGCGACGTGATCTTCAATGCCGTCAACGACAAGAAGGTCAAGGTTCCCAGGCTCGTGCAGATGCACGCTGACCAGAT
>JBKCVM010000150.1:0-8355 GCA_046317855.1 Oligoflexia bacterium | reverse complement strand
GAGTTCAACCCCTAATTCTCCGGCGATAGCCAAGCCCGCGCTCACTGTGCCGTACGTGGACGGGCCTGTTCGAGGCGACGTTGTTCCATTTCGATGGCTCGGGAGTTGACGCGGCTGACGGTGAGGCGGTACCGACCACTCACTCTTGAAAAGAGGCTCACTCGGCGATCCTCTTCGTCGCCTGCGCGGGAGGCGATCTCTCTGCCCGGTCCAAACTCCACTTCATTCACTCCGTTTGCGGCGGCGTCGGTTTGGCCTTCGCCGGGGATCAGTTTGTCGATAAACGAATTAATGTCCGGAAGCCCCGAATCTCCGCCGCTTTTGCGGCCGCCTCCACCACCCGCATAGGCAGAAGCTGCTTCGGACTGGCCGATGCTTGCTTCAACATCCTTAAGAATCGACGCAAACTGGTCTTGTCCCTGCGGAGTGAGCGTTCGTCCCAGCGCTGCCTGCATGATGGACTGGGGATTGTTCAGGCCCATGAGGCGATCTCCCGAGACCCCACTCAACTTTTCGAGGACGTCTTGAAAGTCAGGTGAAGAAACAAACGGCGGAAGCTGATTTCCAGGCTGCGAGAGCGCACAACTCACATTGGCCCCAAAGCTTGAAGGACCATCGCAGGGATCCAGGCCTCCACCTGATGAATCAGAATCCAATGCCTTTCGACCCGCCAATTTGGCCTGGGCATTGCCTCCCGTGGAGCCCGAGATTTGTTGCCCGCCAGCCGCAGAAACTGAAGCAAGTGAAATGTTGGACCTCATGCTACCGCGCAGTGAATTTGCTGCCTTGCGATTTTGCTTGGCAGTCTCTTTAGACTGCTTGGCCCCGTCATACGACATGTAAGTACTCACGGCAGACAAAGCTGCTGTAAAACACGAGGCCTTAGATTGCGTTTTGGCCGGAGGTTTTCCGTCTGCTCCGGGCTTGTCGCCCACCGTCTTAAAATCAAAGGCGCTCTCGCCGCCGCCCGCCACCATGATGGCTGGCCCCGTGAGGGCCATGATTTTCTCTAAGACCTCTTTGGCCTTGATGAACGAGTAAGCTGCAGCACCGCTTGCAGCAGTGGTGCACCAGCCGTTGGCCACAGGCCCTATATTGTGAGCTGCCAAGCAGGCTGCTGCACAAGTGGCCGTGACTGCCGCTTGGACGCTAGCTAGGATTTGCTGATTTTTGGCAGCTTTTTCTGCTTTTCTTGCTGCTTCACAGAGCGGCTGAAGCTGCGTCACTTGTGTAGGCTCGAGTTGGCTTTCAGGGGTCGAGCAAACATCTTGGTTTTTGGGCGGTGTCTGCTCAGCATGCCCCAGAACGGCCATCGGGCTCAGTGCCAGCACCATGAGTGCAATGCGTGCTTTCATACTCGTAACTCCCCTTAAAAACTCTTACTGTTGTTGAACGGCGCTCACTCGGTCTTGTGAAACTTGGTAACGGGTGCTCACTCGTGAGAACAAACTGAGCTCACGGTTTTCTTCGTCTCCCAAGACAGAAGATAAAATTCCATGGGCAGGCTCGTTAGCTGCCGGCGCACGATCACTTGGGTTCAGTTCTGGTTGAGCTTGAACTGAAATTTGCTCAATCGTACTCGTAAAAAGCGGAGAGCTTGGAGAGCTCGTTGAGCTTGCAAGCTTGCTCGGTGCCATCGTAGCCAGTTCTCGCTGGAGGCTTACTTTTGATTCAGCCAAAATCTGGTCGAGAAACGACATTCCTTTTGAGTTCAGCGTGCGCGCAAGTCCCGCTTTCATGATGACTGCGGGGTCTTGGCTCTGCATGGCAATTTTAGCTAAGTCATCTGCCGACCGACCGCTCAATTTTTCAAGTGTCGCTCTAAACTGCGGGCTGCTCACTCCCGGTGGAAGCCCGTTGTCTTGAAAAGCAAGCGCGGCACTGAGGGTTGGGCCAAAACTGGGGAGAGCGCCCGGCGCAAGTCTTTTGCGTTGCTCTTGCGCTCCAGGGCCGCCAGCACCACTTGGGGCATTGGCAATTCCAAAGCCTGGCCCCTGAGGTGGGGCTGGATTTGCAGGATTAGTTCCAGGGTTTGCTCCCCCTGTGTTGGACCCCGTTGCTTGCTCAGGGGCGGGAGTGTTTGCTGCAATCGTATCGAGCTCTGCTGCGAGTTTGCGGTTTTCTTCTGCTTTTTTCTTGGAGTCTTTTGCTCCATCAAATGACATGTAGCTCGAGAGCGCAGAGAAAGCTGCAGTAGCGCAGGCTAGGGTGCGGGCGGCATTAGTTTTTGCTTTGTTGGCTGCCTCGTTGGCTTCGGGGGAGTTGAGGGCTTTTTCTTTTGCATTGCCTGCCGCATTCGTAGACTCACTTTCTAGCGTAGGTGATCCATTCGAGCGTATGTTTTTGTTCAACAATTTGCTGGGATTGCGGAACATCGCGTCTGCGGTTTGGGTTCCGTATTGACTCTGGTTCGTAGCGTCGTAAGCTCCACGGTAAGCACCCTCCGCAACACCCTCCCGCGCAATCTGCCCTTGCGCCTCCATCCCCGGCTTAAAAACCATCAGCCCGGTACCAGCAGCGCTGGAGAGTTTGGCAGTAGTATTTTTGGTGGTCATCATCGTGGCGGCGGTGCCAGCTACGCTTGCGTAGGTGCACCAGTTGGGAGTGAGGTTTGAAACCACAGTGAGGCATGCTTCGAGGCAGGTCGCAGCCACGGCGGCCTGAATGAAACCAACAGAAAATTGTCCTTTTTGAGCTTCTTCAGCCACTTTAGCAGCTGAGCAGTAGTTTGATTTTTGTCGGCTCCAGGCTTCCTCGTTTTGGCAGGGGTCTGGTTTTGCCCAGGCTAGCGGTGTTAGCGGCTCAAGTACAAGCAAGACTGCAAGCATGAGCGAGAGTAAACTCTTGAGGTCAGTCGTTTGTTTAAGCCCCTTCATTTTGCCCCCTTGTCAAATTCTGATCTCAAATTCCGACGCGCCCACTTCTGTTTTTTGCTTGGTAGGCTTTGTGAATCCGCTCAAAAATGTTCACGCTACGATCCAGGTACGAGTAGGGCGGCATCACTGAAGCCGGCGCGCGGCCAAATTCGTCCATGCCGGGTTTGTCGGTAAATTCGGTGGCGCCTTCGCCCATTCTTCCTAAGAGTTTATCTAAGATGCCTGAGAGATCTGGGCCGCCGCCGCCACTGCTAGCGCCGCCACCGCCACCTCCCACGTAACCTCCGCCTCCGCTCACGTACTGTGAGCCAGGATCACGGAGATTGGCCGCATACTCGGCCTTGGGCTCTTCGTCCGCGCCGGGCTCAGCACCACCGGTGGCGCCACCGCCCACTTGGCCTTGGCCGTTGATGGGTTGGCTATTTCCGGGTCCAGCAAATTGGGGAGCGGGGGGAGGGGTGATCGGGCTGTCGGGCGCTCCGCCCGGAAGAAATCCATCTCCCAGAGTGGGCGGAGTTTCTTCTGCCAGAGGTTCTTCGAGGGCGGGCTGCTGGTTTGGGTCAGTGCCGTTTCCGGTGATGACGGTGCCAGTGCCCCCACCTTGAGTGGGCATTTGGCTTGGAGATCCAAAGTCGGGCATCGTAAAGCGAGAACCCGTGTCTTGAGCTTGCCTGAGTTCTCGGGCAGCTTTTTTGAGTTCTTTGCCTGCCTTGATTGCAAAGCCGCCCTGAATGAGTTGCTGGGCTCCGGCAATGACTGAAACGATCGCGCCGGCAGAAGCTTCTTTGCTGATTGAAGTTTGCTCGTTTGCAGCCTGGCGGGTGGCTTTATTGAGCATGGACTTGACGTGGTTTTGCTTGTCTATTTCTGCCGCTTGCCTGCGCTGGATGAGCTGATTTTTGAGGGCGCCCTGGTCCTGTGCGGAGTATTTATTTAGATCCTCTACCGACATGTTCATCGTATCGAGCCTGCCTTTAGAGTTGAGCTCGTAAGTCTCGATGAAAGCCTTAGCTTCTTGGTTATTCGAAGTGACGTAACCTGTCTTGTTCGCTGTCTGGCCGTTTTGCTTTAGTTTTTCGAGGTTTTGGTCATCACCAATCCCGTCTTGAACGACCACTCCGCCTTTGGCTGCACTTTTGACTTGGGTTGCAAGTCCGTCGTGCTTTGAGCTGTAGCCGTATTGAATGGCACCCAGAAGAGTGTTCATCGCACCCAAGCCCACCTGCATTTTGCCCGTGGTGATTTGCATCTTGGCGCCTGATTCCATGAAACCCGCCTGAGAGTTTTCACGCGCCGCTTTTTGGGTCTGATTAGCTCCCATCACTTGAGTCGCAATCGAACCAAGCATCTGGCTTCCTTGGTTTGCGACCTGTGCTCCTTTGACTAAAGTTTCAGTGCCACCGCAGGAGTATTTTCCATCAACTGAGGCGCCGTATGCACAACGGTCATCAGAAGTTGCTGAAAGCTCAGAGTCGAGTTTTTTGTAGCCGTCTGCGGATAGATCAAGTTTGGTCTGTTCTCTGTTTGCAAGCCCAGCAACGCGTTGACTTTCGCGTTCTGCTTGGCGTGCCTTGATTGCGGCTTCGGCCGCAGTGGTGTCTTCCTGGCTGACCGTCACCTTGCTCACATCGAAGGCGGATTGGGCTTGGAGGGTGGGGTTATTGTTGATGATTGTTTTGTTGTCGGCTTTGAGCGCGTTTATTTTTGCAATATTGTTAGCGAGCGCACCTTGATCGCTTCTGTCTGTAAGAGCATTGTTCTCTCGCTCTAGCTCTTGTATTTTCTCATTGTTTGCAGCGATGCGGGCTTGGGCGTTTGCGAGTGCTTGGTCTGGCTGGCCTGAGGCAGCGGGGGGTGCTGCGGCTGCCTGGGATTGCGCTGGGGCAGGTGCTGCGCCTTGCGGACTAGGAGATGTCGCTGCTGTTTGGGGCGCCTGGGGTAGCTGATTTTCAACGGGCTGACTCGTGGAAAATACAGGTTTTGATGGGGCTTCGGTTCCACGCAATACGACGTCATAATTCTCGAGGTAACCGTTTTCTTTGTTGTACTGCTTACGTTGCGCCTCGAGTTTGGCAACGTCTTCTCTTGCAGGTGATCGATACGAGTTTGAGGTTTTCCTCATGATGCTGGGGTTGTTGACAGCATCCTCTTCAATTTTGACGGTTCTTCTTGCCTCTTCGAGGCGCGCTCTGTCCTCGTTGGTCCAGCTAGCGGTTGGGTTGGTCGCCTTTGGCGAGGCTACTGTCTGAAGACCCACATTTCTGAGGGTGTCATCTTGAGTCAATCCTTGCTGCCGGGCCTCTTGGGCGTAACTGCCTGGACTTCGGGCGGTGGAATCACCGAGAGCGGCCTTGAGGGCTCTTTTTTCTTCCTCCGAAGTAACCCTAGGTTGCGGCGCCTGGGTGTTTGACTGGTTATTTGAGAAGAGCAGTTGGCCTTCACTGTGCTTTTGATGTGCTACGTCCACAAGCCTTGGATCAGTGACTGGCTTAATGTCGCTGCTGAAACTGCGGATCTCCAGAGTGGTCGCACTGTGATTTGATCGATATGTTCCCGGTGCAACTTTTTTATAAACTTCTCCGGTTCTCTCGTTCACGACAAACTCAGGCTCTTCACTCGCAAAAGAAGAGCCGCTGGCACCGACTAAAGAAGTTGAGAGATACAAGGAGGTAGACACCGCAACCACCCCCCAAACTCTTCTCACGAGCACTGACATGAAATTCCCCGGTTTCCCCATTAAGACTAAGTCTGCGGCCCAAGCCGAAGATCGTCAAAATGTGTCGTGCGTGACCCAGGCCCCCCCGGTTTTGCCCCCCGTGATTGAACGTTAAAGAACGAGCCACGCCCCGGTCAGGCAAATCGTGAGCAAAAGGGCCCGGTACTGGTGCTCGGGGTCTCGGTGCGTGGGCTGAGCGGCTACTACATCCGAGATGTCTCTGAGTTTTTGCAGCATCGCTTCAGAGGGCACCTGACCAGGGTAGAACAAAGACCAGAGTGCCAAAATTTGGTCCGATCCCGGGGGTTCGAGCGCGCCCCAGTCCGTTCCTGGCACCTGGGCTACGGCAAAGGCTAGGGCTTGGCGATCACTCAAAATGAGCTCGCAGGCGTGAGACACAAAACCTGCACCGAGCGTGCTGGGTGCGCCTTCGGTCGGATAGCGGGTTTCTTCCATTCCCCAGGTGCAGCTCTCCTCAGGGTTTACTGGAGTACCGTTAGAAGCCCGAACCAAGGCACGGACATCACAACTTCCGCCCAACGAAGGACCACGCATCAAAATTTTTTGACCCAGTGCCAGGCTCTGGGCTTGGCCTGTTCCAAAAATCTCAGTGAGCACAGAGCTCACTTGGTGCCGGTTCATCAGAGTAAGTGAAGTGGCAGTGGCAGGGGGATTGGGTTTTTTGGGCGCGTCGGTCGAAAAAAAACTCAAGCTGGCCTCGCTGCAGCCCGTGGTCACCAGTAGGAGCACGGTGGCGGCACGCATGCGGCTCATTCGATCACCGTCTTTCCGGCAGGCAAAAAAGAGACGATTCGACCGGGATTTGAGCCCTGCCGTTCGATCCTGAGCAGGGAGCGACTGTTGGGAGTCGGGTTGTCGACTTCAAAGAGGCTTGCAATCGAAGCCAGGATGTTGCCCGGACGAATTTCTTGGCCAGACAAAAAAGAGTGCTTGGCGCCTTGGCCGTTGGTTGCAGTGTATTTTCCGACGACGGTCTCGGGTTTTGGATCCCTCCGGATGTCGCCAATGATTTGCGGTCCTGAGATTCGACCGCTCCAGAGTAAGTGGGTGCCGCCGTCAGGATCGTGGTCAGAGCCGGCCTGAGTTTGATCGGGGCTGCGATTAAACTCTGAGGCGCAGTGAATCAGGCAGTCTTTAAACAAGTCTTTGCCATCGACGTTTTTGAGGACTCGGATCAGCTCACTGATTGCTGCAGAAAGTGCTCGGTAAAAAGAAGAAAACAAAAGCAGAGTGATGAGTGAACCCACTCCGTGGGTGTCGAGCAGAATCGGAACGTGGGGCACGGTGATCGGAGGCGGAGTGCCGTCCCTGAGCTTGAGAGTCTGAGTGCCGCCAGGTCCCGGAACGAGCTCCAGATTCTCTTGTAGGACGAGGCCCTCGATCGTGGTCACTAATGCAAGAGCAGGGTTCATGACGATGGCGCCGCAAAGCTCGCGTTTGAGAGCCATTTCTGCCAGGGCAAATTCAGCAGCTAAGTGTGGGGCTTCAAGGTGAGTAAAGAGCTGGCGCATGTCCGAGACACCTACGCCCGCAACCAGGCCGGTCAGAAAGCGGGAGGTGACCGTCGAATCGCTGAGCGCGCTTTGGGTGGAGCCGTCCAACTGAAGTGGAAGGTGAAGGCCTGGAACCGGTTGATCGTTCACTCCCTGCAGGTCCAGGGAGCGGAGATTTTTCGTGATGATCGCAGCGTATTTGGCCTGTGTTGCCGCAAATTCGTTCGAGAACTCAGACGCCCCTTGCTGCAGCAGGTTTTCTGCGCTCCGTTGCGAAGTGAAAAGTCCTTCAAGTGCCGGGCGATCTTGCTTTGCGTCTTGCCTGAAGGTGTCGAGCGCTGCAGTGATGGCGTTCCAAACGGGAGGCCGGGTTCTCTCAACGTGACGGCCTTCCTGGCTAAAAGCATCCAAAAGCAGTTGCGATGGGTTCGTTCCCACCGGCGGAACCGGAATCGACTTTACGCCGGAGGGTGATTTGAAAGTGCTGGACGCAGGAGAAGGATCCGCCTCGATGTGAACCGCGTGAATCGGAAGCCCCAGTTTGTCTGCGATCATGCCGCGCAGGGTGGGGCCGTTTGTGCCCGCAGTGGCTAAGTAGCGGCTATTGAGAGCGTGCCCATCGACGCCCGAGCCCCCCGTGCGGATGACCATGAGGTTTTGAAGTAATTGGGCGATGGGAGCAGTGGCAGATTGTCCGTCGATGTAGTGCGTTTGACTCCAAAGGTGGGGCCAGAATTTTTGACCCGCACCTTGCTCGGTCCAGGAATGAACGAGCTGCGGACGAAAGGTCTGAGAGTCAAAGCCAGCCAAGCGATTGGCAGTCATTTTGTTGGTGTCGATAAATGGATCGCTCGCATTGGGTTTGAGGGGGCACTGAAAGAGCCAGTGAGGTGGGCTGCCAAACAGGTTAATGAAGAGATAGGACTTAAGTGAAAGGTCGTTTGCAGGAGAGCTTGCCTGAGCAGGGTTTGCCTGAGTGGCGCTTGCTGCCCCAGCTGCTGCGGTCTGGGCAGCTGTTCTGAAGATCGAAGACACCAGAGACTGGCTGACTCCGCCGGAGAGTAGAAGTCCTGAGCTTCCAAGCCATTTCAAGAACTGGCGCCGACTCGTGCGTTTGATTTGTCTGTGTTGAGGTTGGGGCTCTCGGCGGCGCTTTCGGCGATTCACGGTTTTCATTGCTGCCTCCGGTAGTGAGGAGACTGGAGGATGTGTTGAATCAAGGTGCGAAGGCTGTGGTGCTGCCGCAGGT
>JBKCVM010000149.1:0-19161 GCA_046317855.1 Oligoflexia bacterium | reverse complement strand
ACTCAGCAGTCCCACTAATTCCAAGGGCTGTTTTGCTCCTCTTTTCGGCAGGCCCCGTCCGTGGCATAGAAACGTCCATGCGCACTTCTGCAAAACTCTTTTCTCCTGCCATTTTGATCGGACTCTCGTTACTTACTGCCTCCACCCCCAGCTGGGCCGGGATCATTCCGCCACAGGAGCTCCCTGATCTGGTTGAAAAGGTACTTCCTGGGGTCGTCAATATCAGCAGCACGACCATCACACGCACGGTTCCTGGCATGGAGGACTTCTTTTTATTCTGGGGCATCCCGCGCGAGCGCAAGCAGAGCTCTTTGGGATCCGGATTCATCATTGATTCAAATGAAGGGCTAGTGATCACTAACCACCATGTCGTTGGCGGAGCATCTGAAGTGCAAGTGAGCCTAGTGGACAAAAAATCTTATCCTGCAAAAATTTTAGGCTCAGATCCCAAGCTCGACCTCGCACTCCTAAAAATCGTTGAGGCAGGCACTCGCCGCGTACCGCCTCAACTCAAGTCCGTTCCGCTGGGCGATTCTGACAAAGTACGAATCGCAGAGCCAGTGTTTGCCGTCGGAAATCCTTTCAGCTTGCAGCACACTGTGACTGTAGGCATCATTTCAGCAAAGAACCGAACCATCGGCATTGGTCCTTTCGATAACTTTTTGCAAACCGACGCTTCCATTAATCCTGGAAACTCTGGCGGTCCGCTCTTTAGCCTTAAAGGTGAAGTCATCGGAATCAATACCGCGATTTTTTCAAGAAGTGGTCAGAGCGGCGGTCTTGGTTTTGCCATTCCTGCAAACGAAGCGCGTATCGTCATCGATGCTTTGAAACGCTATGGAAGGGTTCCGCGCCCTTGGTTGGGGATCCTATCCGAACGAGTGACTCCTCCACTGGCTCGCGCCTACGGGCTCTCCAGCGATCAAGGTGTACTCATCTACAATTTGGTACAGCGGGGCCCAGCCTTGAGAGCAGGCCTAAAAGTAGGCGATATCATCAAGTCAATCGATGGTACGCCCGTCTCAGATGGCTACGATATTGAGAGGGCCATCAATAAAAAGAAACCCAACGACTCGGTCATGGTCGCTGTGCGCCGAGGAAGTTTGACCCTCGAGCGCTCCATCAAGATGACCGAACTTCCGACCACTGAAGAGCTCCCACAGGGAATGCTCTAGTTTAACTTTTTGGAGCCCTCACTCATGTCAACACAAAGACTTTTTGAAAGACGCAAATCCTCGAACCACCCCTCTCAGGGAAGCCCCCTGCCGTCTGACTACACAACGATGATCGAGCAAGTTTTCTCTGCAAATTTTTCGGATGAACTTAAGAAACTCCCTCCCGCGCTCTCACCCAGCTTTGTGGCGAGAGGAGAAATCTACGCAGACGAGATCGTGGCCCGTGTTTCTCTGGTTCTCAAAAACCACCTTGCCGGAGCGACAGTCCTTGCAAGTACTGATTTTGACCCTCAGGCCTCCGCACCCAAAGCTGAGGAGTTACTCTCTCACTGCGTCGATGCAATTGGTCAGATCTTTCAGGGGCTCTTTGAGCTACCTTCAAGCATTCAAACTTTTATCGAAGGCGAACTCTCTGAGGCCAAACAGGAAGGGCTCCCATTGCAATGGACTGAGCTTGAAGTCGAAAAACGAAAAATTTTCGTGAAGCTCGACAAATCAAACCCAGTGCTGGAAGAAGCCGCCGACGCCTGGCTCTCCAAACATGACCCTGAACACGCCGTTCAACTCAAACAGGACGAGCAGGAGGCCGAGAAATTATTCGTACTCCCTCCCAAGCCCAGCAAGAAAAACGTGCACTAACGCTTAAGATTAGCGGGTGAAGCTCACGCCGATCCCCGTTTGCCAACGATCGTAAGTGAAGCTTCCTGAAATATTGGAGCGATTCATCACGAAAGAAGCGTCAGCAAGAAGAGAAAGCGTTGCAGTGATGGGGCGCACCACGGTGCCTCGGAGCGCTACTGTCGAATCCTGACGCTCGGGGACGGCTTGTGCGTAACGAGTTGAAGCGAGGTCCAGAGAGGTCGTGGCCTGGTAATCTCCCGGAAGTCTGAACAGGTTTGAAAAGCTCAGAGTATAGGCCGTGGCATCAAAGCTCAGATTCTGTGTACCGCTCTGACTGTACGCAAAAGAAAGACCAGGATTGAAACTGCGACTGGGTGCGTCCCTGCGGTAACTGAGCTTTGCGCCGTAACCGGTGCCCCCCAGATCGGACTGAGCATAATTGACTTGAGGACGAACAGAGACTTCTAGCATCAGTTGAAGGTTCTCATTTGGCGTCCAGCGCACATAGGGCCCCAGATCACCTGCTAAGCTGAACTGCCGGTACACGTAGCCCGCACTCGAATCATTGGTATCGAGAGGTTGATTTTGAAAAGTGTGAGTGAGCTCGCCTTTGATTCCGCCAGTTAAAAGTCCCAATGGTCTCACGTTTAAGGCCAAAGTTACTGTGTTACTTGCGTACTCCAGAACGCGCGCTGTTTCAGAAAAGTTCTTGTTTGCATTGAATCGATAACTTGGCACGAACTGAATCAGAGAAAGCGGAGCACTCATGTAGCCAAAACCTGCAAGCACTGTGGTTTTGGCTGTACCGATTCCGGTTCCTTGCTGCGCAGTTGCCGCAGTAGGAATCTGAGAAATGTTAGAGTCATACTGACCGAGCATCGAGACATTCATGAACCAGCGAGACTGAGAGAAAGGCTCCAAGATGCGCTGAATGGGCCCCGACAGATTCTGGGCCATCTGGGAGTCCTTCTTTTTTTTCTCTGCCAGATCGCTTGCATTGAGAATGTAACCTGCGCCAATCCCTCCTCGTCCCCTCTTGAGATTGATTAAGCCTAAGTAAAAGCTAGCCACCATTTCAAGCTCAGTGCTGTCTTGTGAATTCACGATTTTAAAATGCGACTCAGCACTCCCAAGATCGCCCAAGTTAAAATCCATCATTCCTACCAGTAGGTGCGCTGGGACTGCATTAAACTGAAGTTCAATTGCTTTGAGTAAATTACGCTTGGCGAGTGCCGGTTTGTTTTGCCGATGCTGCAACGACCCTAATTCAAAATAAAGGGGACCATGCTCAGAAGGGGGCTTGGCTTTAAGGAGCATCTCATAGACAGAAAGCATCTCTTTTTCTCGTCCGAGTGCTTTGAGATTAAGTGCTTTGAGCTCGAGCGCTTCAATGTGAGATGGATTTTCTTGAAGGAGCCGGTTCAAAATCTGAATCGACTCTCCGGATTGTTTGCGATGAAACGCAACGACAGCCTCAGAATAGGAAGCTTCAGCCTCAAGCCCGGGGTGACTTTCGACTGCCCCTCCCATTGAGGGGAACAAGAAAAAACCCAAAAAGAGGGCCCAAAGCATATTAGCCTAGCTTAGCATTCGTCCTCTTGGGTGTGTCGATTAAAACCCATTCCAAAGCTACTCAAAATCAATCGGTTTCCAGGCCGTCAGCCTATTGGCAGCTCGTTTTAGTCCGAGGGGCAATTGAGGCAGATTTGGTAAAACACAAATACTCAGATATTCTAAGAAGTATGAATAGCTCCCAGAGAGCAGCCCCCCAGAGCCTTTACCGAGTCTCAATCAACGCGGGCCTCATGGCACTTACCCTTTTTTGTGTTTCGACCTTCACCGACGCAGCCGCGGCAGCCGAGCCAGCTCCGGCAGCGGGCCATATTGTGAGCGTTTCTGGAAAAGTGCTCATCAGGACGGATTCTCAGAAGGCTTCAAAAAACAATTCCAGTGCGCAGATCCGTACTGCCAAAGCGGGAGACCAGGTCTGGGTGGGAGATGTGATCAATACGCCAAGCGATGGCCAGATCAAAATTCTCCTGAAAGATCGATCCATTTTAGACCTGGGCTCAAGCTCGCTATTTAAAATCAATGCGTTTTCGATTCCTACGGCTGCCTCGGGCAATGCATCCAAAAATGAGAGGCAAGTGGACTCGACCATTGTGTACGGAAGCCTACGAACTGCTGTGACGCAAAAACTAGAAGGGAGAGGAAGTTTCAAGGTTCGTTCTCCCAGCGCTACCATGGGCGTCCGCGGAACTGAATTTGTCGTCAAATCGGATATCGGAGCCACACCTCAGCAAGCGAGCTCTTCTTCTCAGATCGTCGTTCTGCAAGGAGCAGTTGCAGTTGACCTCGCGAGCGGCACACAGAGGTCACAGAACTCTGCCCTGCTCACTGCTGGGATGGCGATTGATTCAAGCGCCAAGGGCGTAACCCCCACTCTCCTTGATGCTTCCACTCTTGCAGCCACCGCAAGCACCGCACGCTTAGATGATCAAACGTTTGAGAAAGTACTGACGGTGGATGTTTCGGGCAGGTCGGGTAGCCAGCAGGGCTCGAGCGGCTCCACACCGGGTGGCTCACCCACTCAGGAGCAGCGCGCTCCTGCTTCTTCTGAAGCTCCTGGCTCTAGCGCCGGAACTGCAAGCTTCTTACAGACTGCGGCCTCGACTCTTGAAACCACCGTTTCGAGTCCAGTGACCCAGAGCATCATTCCTTCAAATTTCATTCAAGCAGCGCTCCCTGCCACAGCGATTACCGCGCTTCCTAATCCCAACGAGCTTCAAGTCGTAAGAATCCTGATCCAGCTCAATCCCTAAGGCTTGCGCTAGAAGCGTAAACTGAGGCCTGTGAAACCACTGATTTCAGTCGCAGTCACACCCCCGCCTCCGCTGAGCTGCACATACCGCAGAGCTCCGTTTACACTCACGTAACGCCAAAGTGAGTGCTCAGCCCCAACCACAACCCCCAGGCCGCTATAAGACGACTGCGTGCTTTGATAAGCTCTCTGATTAAAGGTTGCTCCAACATAGGGCCTAAAGACTTCTTCAATCTGAAGAGTTTGCCCTCCGGCCGATGCACTCACTTCTGCAGAAGAAGAGAATGGATAATAGTTCAACCCGATATCTAAGCCTGAACCTGAATCGCCAGTGATGATCTGAGAAAAATAGATCGTGTATCCGATGGATGCTTCGAACTTTGGAAAAATAGCTCTTCTAAAATTAAACTGATAGAGACCCACTCCTGCAACCGAGCCAGAACTCCTTGCTGAGCGGGCAACAATCGAATACCCCCCCAGACTCACGTCAAATTTATTTTTTCCCACTAAAAGGGAGCTCAGAGAATCCGTACCCCCTCCCACAAGAAGACGGCTCTGCTCTGCATGGGCTTGAAAGTCACCCATAAAACAAAAAAACAAGAAGGCCCCGAAACCTCTCAAGGCACTCGGTACAAACTCAAATTTAGGCCGCCTTAAGCGTCTCATCTTCTGCCTTCTGTTCAACTGCCACACCTGCCTCTTTGAGCGTAGGTTGCTTTTGACCGGCCTGGGTCTTCAACTGCTTAAACAGGCGACCAAGCGACTCACGAGCCTCTCCCACTTCGAAGGGAGAAACCCCAACGGAGTCCAAAGTTTTTAATCGCTCGCCTAGGAGCATCTTTTGCTTATCTGTCATCTGGGCCTGAATCTTTGCACGAATCGGACGGTCTACATTAAATAAAGCAAGTGCCCACTGCTCGACCTTGACCCGAGGCACCAACTCCATCAACTCTTGTTCTGAGGCCTCCAAAACTACATAGAAAGGAGGTCTCATCGCCTGAAGAGCACCCTCAGGTTTGTACGCCAAATAAATCTCGCGCTCCTCTTCGACGCTTGAGGTCTTGAGATACTCCCGCAATTCGTTCTCCTGCTTGAGCCTATGAAAATCAGCAAGATTAGAGAGCGGCTTCATGGCCTCTGCCTGATCAGCAATTTTCTGAGCATCGGCATCTTTGAGCGGCTTGGGGGCAAAAGAAGGATCTAGGATCTCAGCCCAAGCACCAGGAAACGCCCTTCTCGCCACAGAGACTGCCATACCCCGCGGGAGCGAAGCTAAAATTGCCAAAGCCTGATCACGTGGACAGGATCTCAAAAACACGGGCATCTCATCACCCAAGCGCCACACACGAATCAGCATCTCTTCGACGACTTTTGAACGACTCGATACTGGCTCACGCACCAAGCGCTGCACTAATTCCAGCTCTCGAAGAGTAAGCATCCCGGGGGTATTCAGCGCAGTGAACCAATCCTTAGATGAACCCAGAGCAAAGAGTCTTGCCTTGAGTGCCTCAGGCAGCTCAGCAATCACAGCCCCCAAACCCGCAGAGTCTTTTGCTCCGTAAGCTTCGAGCTCCATCATCGCCGTCAGTGTGGGAAAATGAGGACGCGCCTGCAGCTGCGCCACAAAGCCAGTAATGAGCTCTCGGGCTCTAATCGGGTCACTTAAATTAACATCCCCTCGGATCGTGGCAGCCCCTCCGTCTCCTCGACCGACGGGGCTTGAGCTGCTCACTGGAGCCGCAACCACTGAAGATCCACCCCCTGCCTGAGCAGCAGGCTTCTGTGAAGCGAGAGCCGAGGCAAGCTTACCCACCATGGAGCGCTGAACCGCAAAGAACCCAGTGAGCATGACAAAAATAACGGTGACTGCCAGAACGATATAAAAGAGGCGATTCGAAGTCGAAGACCACTTTCGAATCTCAATCTTGATCTCATCTCGGGCAGCCGTCAGATGAAGGCTCTGAGTGAGTGCCTCTTTTACTTCAATGAGCTCTGCGTCGGTCAAGATAGTCGAAAGTGCAATGCTCACTGTAATGCGGTTGGCGCGATTAATCAGTTCTTGCAGGGTGACCTGTGGATCATCCCACTCATCTTGCATGTCATCATAAGTAGGATCCAAAAGCGGGAGCTTTTCTTGTTGATCCCTCGACGATCCAGAAGAGTTTCTGCGCAGAGGATCCACGCTGACGTTTACCAGAAAAGGACTCTCCGGAAGGCGGGACTTTAAATAGAGGCTTGCGCTTTCTCGTAAACTGTCCTCGAGTTGAGCCACTCGTGGATGTTTCTTTACCGTCTCGGCTTGCGCCGAAGGGATCCCTACTGCCTGGCTGGCCAGAAGAGCTAGCCCAATGCATGTCCAAACCTGCCTCTTTTTGAAGTCCTTAGCCCAGTTCTTCACAACTTCCCCTTTGTTTCAGGCTCAATCACCAGAACAATCTTTCGTGAGAGCGGATTTCCTTTGCTAGACGCTCCCGCTTTGGATGCCAAGGCACGGCCAACCATCCCGGGCATTTCTTCACGCAGCTCGCCGTAGCCAGAAATTTTCATTCGATCGAGCGGAATACCGGCTTGCTGGAGTGCTCTCATGGCAGAAATCGAACGCATGGCAGAAAGCTCAAGATTGTCGTCAAACTTTCGGCCTTCACGCCTCGATTTTTCACGGTCCACAGCCACGGTATCGGTGAACGCTTTAATCCCAAGAAGGTTTCGACCCGCAAAAGCAACGTACAGCTGAGTAAAGCGCGAAAGCGCGTCCTTGCCTTCACGCGTCAGTTCGGTTCGAGCCAGATTAAAGAAAGAAATTTCAGGAAATTCGACAACGATACGGCTCCCCACCGCACGTGCCACCCCACCCCAAGCTTTAACCACTTGCTCGTCAATCCCAGATTCAACTGCGCTATTTCCAATATCCAGTTGAGGTTCTGGATGCAGCTCAGCAGAGGGCTTGCTTCCTTGAATGGACCCAAGCTTGGCTAGGAGAGCCGCTTGGATTCCTTCGTTTTGAGAGGCTTCTCTGTTCGTACTAAAGAACAGCACGAAAAACGCTAAAAGCAGAGTCACCATGTCTCCGTACGAGATAGCCCATGAACCTTCAGAGTCCACGCCCTCGGAGGACTCATTGAGTCGGCTCAATCTCGAATGTCCAGCAGAGCCCCTCATGCTTCAGCTCCTGCTTGTGCTAGCTGATGAACGCGGTCAGTGGGTGCTAACCTCGCATTCAGCATTTCTTGGGACTCGAGCATCGACGCATCGCTAGCGGCCAACAGCACCGCTTCAAGAACAAGCTCCATGGCCCGACGCTCGTCGTTGGTAGCCTTGAGCACATTTTCACCCGCTGGATTGAGAACCAGATTAGCCAGCAAAAGTCCGTACAGCGTTGCCACTAGCGCCACGGCCATTCGACGACCGGCTTCAGTGGAGCTTGCTCCAGCAGAAATCGCATTCATCAAGCTCACCAGTCCTAGCACCGTACCCACCAGGCCAAAGGCAGGAGGATATTTGGCAAGGGCTCGAAGGGAGTTTGCCACTCTTTGCCTGCGATCGACTGTCTGAAAAATATGCTCTTCGAGGATGGTTCTGATCTTCTCTTTTTCAAACCCCAGAGAAATGAGCTCGGCCCCCTCCGTCAAAAGTTTTCCGATCTCTCCTGGGTGCCTAGGAGTATAACGCCCCATCCCCTGACGGTTGGCCTGAATGAAAGCCAGGCACTCTTCGTTGACCGCTCTAAAATCAATTTTTTCATTCGAGAAAAGTTTGATGAGAGCACGGCGAATATCCAGTTGGATGTCCCAAGGAGTGATAATGATGGCCACGGCAATCGTGCCACCGATCACGACGGCCAGTCCGACGGGGTCAATGTAATTAGAAAAGCTCTGCCCCAGGTGCACAACGGAGAAGATGATGGCCAGCAGTGCGACAAGAAGTCCTGATATAAAGACCATTTGATCGATCGGCCGGTTAGCCGCCCCCTCCCTTGATCGCCTTAATCCTTTCAATCATCTTCAGAGTCTCTTGATTTTGCGGACCTAATTCACTGGCGCGCTGATAAGACTCCAAAGCCCGAGTCAGGTTTTTCTGAAGATAAAAGACGTTTCCAAGCAAACTGTGAAACACAGGAACAGCTGGGTATTTCAGCGTCAACGGTCCAAGAAGCCTCTCAGCTTCTGTGAATTCTTTCTTGAAGATGAGGCGCTGAATCTGAGCGACTGACTCAGTGGCGTCGATCATCGCGGCAACCCCTTCTTGACAGGACTTAGAAAGAGGATCCGTATTGAGTCTTGCACTGATTTTTCCAAGAGTTGCCCCAGTCGAAGGAGGAATTAAGAAAGACTCTCCGTGATAGCCGGGCTTGGACACCGAGATTTGGACCTGTTCTTTATAAAGACCAGGGACAGTGAGGGGCGAAAGAGTCATCGGAGTGACCCCCAGTTGTTGCACGGAATTACCAAACCCCACAAAATACACTTCCGCGCCGGGAGGATTACTCTCCACTAAAAGCTGGCTGGTGGCGCAGCCCGTGGCTGAAACCAGCCCCAAGAGGAACCCCCCAAACCCAATTAACCTGCCTGGCCCACGCCCACTCATGTCAAAGGGTTCGGCAGTTTGAGATTAAATCTTTAAAGATTCTGACACTTGGCATCATCCCAGTCGGACTGGGACCGCAGCCTTGATTGAGTGCAACGTCTAGGTTGGCGAGTCTAGCCTGGGCAGGAAAACCCGGATTTAGAAAGCGTCTGGCTCCTCTTCAAACTCACGCTTCAGCGTGTCAATCCCGACATCCGCATCAGCGTTTGTGCCCTCGGCTTCGAAATCTTCATCGCCTTCATCAAGATCCAAATCCACGATTACTTTTGCAAATTCCTTATCATTGGCAAGATCTTGACGAATCGCTTCGATGTATTTTTCTGGGTACTTGCCTACCAGCTCTTCAATGTACTGATTGAGCTTGCCTTCTTTAAGAATGACATCCTTGCGCTTAATCTTTTTCCAATTCTTGATGTAGTGGAGGCGACAGTAACCTGCTGAAGTCCCGAGACCCTCGCAAGCGACCTCACGACACACCGAGTCAGCCAATGGCTCAGCTGCAATTCTCCCCATCAGACGCTCGGTCACGCGCTCAACCGCTGCAGCATTAGCAGCAAGCTTCTTCTGAGCTTTGCTTCCTGATAGTTTACCGGTCCCGCCCTGCACCTGAGACGGAGACTGAACTCGCACCCCCACTTTTTTAGCCCCAGCCTTGGCAGCGGGTTGAACGACTGCTGCAACCGCTGGCTTCGTAGCTATTTTAGTGCTGGGTTTTCCAGCCCGGCCAGCTTTGAGGGCACTGAAGCCTGACGCCAGCTTCTTCACTACGCTGGGCTTGCCCTTAGGGGCTGCCTTAGCAGGTGATTTCGCAGCAGAGGGTTTTTGCGCACTCGCTTTGATGCCCGTTTTCGAGACTGTTTTGGGGGCAGACTTTGAACCAACAGCGGAGCGACCAGCAGAACGAACAGACATCGAAAACGACCTCTTTATTTGTTAAGCTTTGTGGGTGCCACGAGCCAAAACCACTGTCAATCTCCGAGGCGCCACTCGAGCTTGCAAACCGGTCATCGACCTCCACTTTCACGGTCTTTTTGGGATTGACCTCATGGTGGCGTCCTCTGACGAGCTGGATGAGCTTGGTCGGCGCCTGTGGAGCTCCGGAGTTCATGCCTTTGCCCCCACGACCCTCTCCCAGCCCCTGGGACTCCTCGAACCCGCCCTCCGACGGCTGGGCGCCTGGATTCAAACTCAATGGAAAACTGGCCCCAAGAAAGGATCAGCGTTTCCAGTAGGAATTCACCTCGAGGGTCCGTTCTTAGCTGCATCTTGCTGCGGCGCTCATCCGCCAGAGCACCTCATTGACCCGAGCCTCAAACTTCTAAAAAAATGGTGGGAAGTCTCCGGTCACACTCTAGCGCGTTTGACCCTGGCGCCGGAGCGGGGCAAGGCTTCCGAAATCAAAAAGATCCTGACCTGGACCAGAAAACACCACATCAGCCTGAGCCTGGGCCACTCGCAGGCAACCCTTGAGCAGGCCCTGGGCTTTCATCGGGCGGGCATTCGACAGCTCACCCATGCTTGGAATGCCATGCCTTTTCACCACAGAAATCCCGGTATTTTGGGCGCTTTTTTAGGAAAAAAAGACACCTTCATCGAGCTTATCCCTGACGGCGTCCACGTTAGCCCAGAAGTGACCTCCTGGACCCAGAAACTTCACCCCGAGGGCGTATTCTTTGTTTCGGACGGGGTGCCCGCAGGAATGCACGGCCCCTCCAGCCTAGGAAATCTCCAGATCACTTGGAGCCCTGGCGACCGAGTCTGCCGCACGGAAAGCGGAGTGCTTGCCGGGGGGGCAGTTCCTCTTTCTACTCTTTTGGCTACTCTTTTGGCTACCTTTGTGGCCAAGCCTGCAGGCAAGCTGGTTTGGGACACGCCCTGGCAGGCACTGGGTCTTTCGCCCAAGCGCCTTGGCTGGAAGCGCAGAATTGAGCGGCTCGTCGGACGCCGAGCCCGTTAACAAGATTGACGCGTTCCGTCCTTACCGCTAAGGTCCTCCCTCCAGACCGCTATGCGTATCTATCTCCACGAAATTACTGAACAAGGGACAGAAGTCACCTTTGGTCCCGGTCCTCACTCCCCCGGTCCTCACACCAAAGACGCATGGGCTGAAGCCGCTGTGAGCCGCGCGGATGAAATCTCCGAGCTTGCACCTGCCCAGAAATCCTCGAGGCCGCTCGAGGGTCGACTTACCCTTCGCAAAGTCGACGACGTCGTAGTGATTGACGGCAGGATTCAGACCGAGCTCCACCTGCTTTGCAGCCGCTGCGCCACCCCTTTTTCGTTTGCTTGCGCGCCCAGCTTTCAAACTCTCTTCTGCCGCGATCCTGCCACAGCCGGAGTAGCACACCTGGATAAGGACAAGCAGGGCCGGACTACTGGAAAAGTCGTCGGAAGACTCCAGGGCCGTGCCCGCCACGCGCATGACTTTGAGGGCGAGAACCAAAAAACCTCGGACCTCGACATCACTTATCTTTCAGAAGACTGGATCGAGCTCGAAGACGTACTCACCGAACAGGTTCAGCTGCTCGTTCCCTTTCAACCGCTTTGCAAGGAAGACTGCAAGGGCATCTGCGCCCACTGCGGTGCTGACCTCAACAAAGGCCGCTGCGCCTGCTCAAAGCTTCAAAAGCAGAGTCCATTTTCAGCTCTGAAAAGCTTGAGATTTCCGGCATCAAAGTAACCGATCGCAAGGAGACCCACTCGGATGGCCCAGCTGATTCTTGATGTGATGGGTGGAGACCATGCCCCCAAGTCCATCCTCCATGGAGCTGCCGCCGCTCTTTCTCACTTAAGAAAACAAAAAGCCGAGCTCGTACTGATTGGAAATAGCAAAGCCTGCAGTGCAATTCTTAATGACAAGGCCTGTCGTGAACTCAGACACGAGCTCGAGGGCAAGCATAAAAATCCGATGGTTCGCTGGATTGAGGCCACTGAAAACATTGAGATGGAAGACACGATCAAGTCCCTGCGACAAAAGCCCGGGGCTTCGATCAATATCGGCTGCAGACTTGCCGCCGAGTCTTGGCAGAACTGGAAAAAGGGCGAATCCCCCTCTCCATCCGCTTTCATCAGCGCAGGCCATTCAGGCGCTATGATGGCCTCGGCCCTCATCCACATGGGAAGGCTCAAAGGGGTGGAGCGGCCAGGAATCGCAGTGACGCTTCCTACTCTAAGCCCAGATGGCTGTGTCATGATTGATGTGGGCGCTAATGTCGATTGCAAGCCCGAGCATCTCAGAGATTTTGCCGTGATGGGTGCCCTGTACGCTCAAGTCGACCGCCGCTCACCGGGACTCCCTAAAGTAGGAATCCTTTCGAACGGAGAAGAAAAGAGCAAAGGCAACGAACTCACACGCGCGGCACGCGACATGGTCGCAGCTTTGCCCTATTTCTCCGAGATTGCTCGCTTCGAGGGCTATGCAGAAGGGAAAGAAATCTTTAAGGGCCAAGTCGACGTGGTCGTATGCGACGGGTTTGTCGGAAATGTCGTACTCAAGTCCGTCGAAGGCCTGGGCTCCGCAGTCGTCAAAACTCTCAAAGAAAGCGCACGCAAAAACCCGGTGGCCACTTTTGGCTTTATACTGGCTGCTCCAGTTTTTAGCGCACTCAAGAAGAAGCTCGATTACGCCGAGTACGGAGCAGCTCCGCTGCTCGGAGTGCAAGGCTATGCATTTATCTGTCACGGAAGAAGTAATCCGCGTGCAGTAGTCAGCGCCTTGCTTCGCGCGCACACAGCTCTACAAAAAAAAGTGGTTGAGGGACTTGAAAAAGAAATGGAGAGAAACGCCTCACCCCGCAGCAGTTCTCCTCAAAGTAGCTAATATTCAGTTCAGGTCTTAGGAATCAAAACGCATGAGCCAACTATCCCAGTCTCTTCCTCCCTCCCCTTTTGCAAGCCGCATCCTCGGCACGGGTTCAGCCTTTCCCAGCCGCAGACTCACCAACGATGAACTGGCTCCAAAAATTGACTCCAGCGACGAATGGATCCGAGAGCGCACGGGCATCGTCGAGCGCCGCATTTCTGAGCCAGGTAACTCATCAGAGTACAACTCCTCGCTTGGCCATGAAGCTGCCTTAAAAGCTCTCGAAATGGCGGGCAAGAAACCCGAGGACATCGACCAGATCTTGTATGCAACCTGCTCAGGCGACACCATCATCCCCTCCACTGCTTGCTGGCTCCAGTCAAAATTGGGAGCTAAAAATGCCTGGGCCGTGGATTTGAACGCTGCTTGCTCGGGGTTCATTTACGCTCTTTCGACTGCCGACATGTTTATTCGCTCAGGCCAAAGCAAGACGGTCCTAGTGGTGGGAGCCGAGGTGCTGAGTGCAAATGTAAACTGGGACGATCGTACCAGTTGCATCTTGTTTGGTGACGGCGCGGGTGCCGCAGTGCTCGAGCGCACGACACCCGACTCAAGCTCCAGGATTCTGTCAAGCCACCTTCAGTCAGATGGAAATCTCTGGGACCTTCTCATCATTCCGGGTGGCGGCACGCGACTTCCAGTTACGCACGAGGGACTCGATTCACGGCAAAACAAAATTCAGATGAAAGGAAAAGAAGTTTTCAAGATTGCTGTGAAGACTCTTGCTGACTTTGCACTACAGGCCATTGAAGCAAATGGCTTAAAGCCCTCTGAGATCGACTGGTTTCTCCCGCATCAAGCAAACCTAAGAATCATTGAAGCGGTGGCCAACAGACTCGACTTTCCGATGGAAAAAGTCCTGGTCAACCTGGATCGCTACGGCAATACCTCATCGGCCACAGTTCCCACCATGCTCGACGAAGCGGTGCGCGACGGCAGAATCAAGAAAGGCCAGCTTGTGCTGATGGATGTGTTTGGCGCCGGCCTGACCTACGGATCCGTACTGGTGCGGATGTAATCCCGTTTTTGGAGAACCCTTCATGAAAAAAACAGTCGCTCTCTTTCCGGGCCAGGGTGCCCAGCACGTTGGAATGGGAAAAGATCTTTTTGAGAACTTTTCAGAAGCACGCGAAGTATTTGAGGAAGCTTCAGACGCCATCCACTCGGACCTGCGCAAACTTTGTTTTGAGGGACCTGATGCGGATCTCACCCTCACTGAAAACACACAACCCTGCCTACTCACCGCCTCGGTGGCTGCATTCAGGGTGGCAAAAGCTCGCCTAGGATACGCCCCAATGGCCGTGGCCGGACATTCGCTTGGCGAGTACTCGGCACTGGTTGCGGCCGGAGCGATCCCACTTGCATCTGCCGCGCGCTGGGTGCGCGAGCGCGGAGCCGCCATGCAGCGGGCCGTGCCCGCAGGCCAGGGCTCGATGGCCGCCGTCTTGGGAGGCGACGAATGGATCGAGCGGCTTTGCCAAAAGGCGACCCTGATGACCCAGTCCAAGCGCACCTCTCCTTCACCGGACGCCGAAGCCCAGCTTCAGGTCGAGCCCATCGTGCAGCCTGCAAATTTCAATGCGCCTGGCCAGATCGTCATCGCAGGCTCGGTGGATGCCGTGGCCGAGGCCGTGTCGCTCATCAAAACGGACACTGAATTTACTGGAGGAAAAGCCATTCCTCTCAACGTGAGCGCCCCCTTTCATTGCAAACTCATGGCACCGGCCCGATCCCGAATGGCGGAACTTTTTTCACAGGCAAAAGCCACGGAAAAACCCGCGCAGCTTTCTTGTCCATACGTCCCCAACCGAACAGCGATCCTGACCCGGGAACCCGGCGTGGTACTGGAACTTCTGGTCGAGCAGGTGGACCACCCGGTGCTTTGGAAACAGTCGTTTTCTGGCCTTTTGGCGCAGGGTTTTGAAACATACATCGAGTTCGGCCCCGGAAAAGTCCTTGCCGGTCTTGCCAAGCGCATTTCTCAGCCGCTTGAAAAAAACTGCACCGTTCAGGGAATGAGCGACTCTGCCGGACTCACTGCGCTTGAAGCGCTCCTGAAGTAACCCCCCAAAATCGAACAAGGAGATTTCAAAATGTCAGCAACCCAAAAAAAACCGCTGGCCCTCGTCACCGGTGCATCCCGTGGCATCGGAGCATCGATCGCAGTCAAGCTTGCGCAGGATGGCTTTCATGTCCTGGTCAACTACTCCTCAAGTGAGGACAAGGCCCGAAAAGTTCTTGCCGACATCGAAGCTGCGGGCGGCTCAGGCGAGCTCTGCGGTTTCAATGTGGCCGACCCCGCCGCAGTGGACGAAAAATTCGATGCCATCCACAAGGAGCACGGGGCACTGACGGCGCTCGTCAATAACGCTGGCATCACGATCGACGGGCTGCTCATGCGCCTCAAGAACGAGGACCTCGACCGGACGCTCGATGTGGACCTCAAGGGCGCCATCTACTGCACCCGGGCGGCGACCAAGGCAATGATGCGGGCGCGAACGGGCTCGATCATCCAGATTTCGTCGATCATTGGAGAGATGGGAAACGCCGGTCAGAGCGCCTATTCGGCCGCTAAAGCGGGGCTCATTGGCTTCACCAAGAGTGTCGCAAAAGAGCTGGGATCCCGTGGAGTTAGAGCTAATGTCATCACCCCGGGATACATCGCAACCGAGATGACTCAGGACTTGACGCAGGAGCAAAAAGAGGCCATGGTTCGGAACATTCCGCTCGGGTTTGTCGGCGAACCAGGAGATGTGGCCAACGTGGTCGCGTTTCTCGCTTCCCCGGCAAGTCGTTACATCACGGGCCAGGTGCTCGGTGTGAACGGCGGCATGTACATGTAACTGTTTTTGGGAGAATTCGAATGTCCGCATCTCTAGAAGAAAGAGTCAAAAACCTGATCTGCGACCAGCTCGCAGTCGAAGCCGAAAAGGTCACCCCGACAGCATCGTTCATTGAAGACCTCGGCGCAGACAGCCTCGACATCGTCGAGCTCGTCATGCAAATGGAAGAGGAGTTTGATCTCGATATTCCAGACGATGACGCTGAAAAGCTCAAGACCGTTGGCGATGTGGTTAAGTACATTTCGTCAAAGTCGACCCACTAAGTTTCCTGAATTGAGCACTGAATCAACGGGACGCTCGGGTGCCGCAAGCGGCGTTCCTGGGCGTCCCGTTTCATTTTTCTGAAAGGCCCTGCAGAATGAGCTCTCCTGCATCTTCACGCCGCGTTGTTGTCACTGGCCTCGGAGCCATCTCTCCGCTCGGTCAGGGAATTCAAGAAAACTGGACAGCAGCCCTGGAAGGGCGCTCCGGCATTGACCGCATCACGCTTTTTGATCTGACCGATTGCCCCGTCACCATTGCAGGTGAAGTCAAAAACTTTGACGTCTCAAAGCCCGTGGGCCCGTTCCAGCCGTTTGCAGGCGACCCCACGGTCACGGAGGCTCCCGCTCCGCTCACCATGGCCGCAAACGCCAAAGAAGCGCGCAAAATGGGCCGCTTCATTCATCTGGCGCTCGCCGCTGGACTGGAGGCTTATGAGGACTCCGGACTCGACGCTAAACGCACCCAACTCAACCCGGAGCGCATGGGCTGCAATATTGGAGTCGGAATGGGCGGCCTTCCTGAGATTGCCGATGTTTACGACACTCTGATTACCAAAGGCTACAAGCGCATCACCCCGTTTTTTATCCCCCAGGTGATCCCCAACCTTGCTGCTGGACATCTCAGCATGCTGCTCAACCTCAAAGGCCCCAATCTTTGCAACGTCACGGCCTGCTCATCCAGCGCTCACAGTATAGGAGAGAGCTTCAAGCTGATTCAGCGGGGCGATGCCGATCTCATGATCACAGGCGGCGCCGAGGCAGTCATCAGCAAGCTGGGAATTGGAGGATTTGCCGTAATGAGAGCCCTGTCTGTTCGTAATGACGAACCAAAGCGCGCCTCGAGGCCTTTTGACACAGGCCGAGACGGTTTCGTAATGGGTGAAGGCGGCGCGATCATGGTCCTCGAAGAACTCGAGCACGCAAAAAAGCGGGGAGCAAAAATTTACGGCGAAATTTTGGGATATGGAGCCAGTGCGGATGCCTATCATATGACCACCCCAGCGCCTGAAGGCGAAGGCGGACGGCGAGCCATGGCCATGGCGCTCAAGGACTCGGGCCTGAACCCCGAGCAGATCGGCTACATCAACGCACACGGGACCTCGACGCCCGCAGGCGATGCCGAAGAAGCCCGCGCCATTCGTAAGCTTTTTCCAAACGGCCCCAAGCACCTGCACGTGAGCTCTACCAAATCGATGACTGGACACCTGCTCGGAGCGGCAGGGGCCATTGAAGCCATCTTTTCGATTTTAGCGATCAAAGAGGGCCGCATTCCGCCCACCATCAATTTGGACCAACTCGACCCAAGCTGTGCAGAGACGGGCCTGGATTTCACAGCAAACCGTGCGGTCGAAAAAACGCTCAACTTTGCTCTTTCGAACAGTTTTGGTTTTGGTGGCACTAATGCTTCACTCATTTTTGGCAGGTTTAGCGGATAGCTAGGACCTCTAAAGAAAGACCGGAGTCATGAAGAATCCTACTTCAAACGTTTACATCGCATCCGACCACGCGGGAGTGGCCCTGAAGGCTGCCATTCAGAAGCTGCTTCCAAACTATGCGTGGCAGGACCTCGGTCCGATCCAAAACAGTGACGGCTCAGAGCGTGTGGACTATCCTGATGTCGCCGAGGGGGTTGCTGAAAAAATTGCCTCTGAGGGCAACCAAGCCCGCGGCATCCTCATCTGCGGAAGCGGAATCGGAATGAGCATCTCCGCCAATAAGGTCCCCGGGATCCGAGCAGCTCTTGTTGAAAACCCGGTGGCGGCTCGCCTTTCTCGCGAACACAATGACGCAAACGTCCTGTGCTTGGGATCCCGTTTTGTCGCCCCGGAGTACGGAGCTGAGATTGCAAAGATCTGGCTTGAGACTCCGTTTAGCGGAGAAAATCGCCACGAACAGCGGGTCAAGAAGATTACAAGAATCGAAAAGAAGAATGGGAGCGAAAAATGAACCGGTTTTTGGAACCGCTTTCAAAAAAAGACCCAGCCCTTTTTGCAGCCATTGCGCAAGAATCCGAACGAGAAGAACAGGGCCTTGAGCTGATTGCCTCCGAAAATTACGTGAGTCTGGCTGTGCTGGAGGCGCAGGGCTCAGTACTCACCAACAAGTATGCTGAGGGGTATCCGGGTAAGCGCTACTACGGAGGCTGCCAGTTCGTGGACGAAGCTGAGAAGCTTGCGATCGAACGCCTCTGTAAACTTTACGGGGCCGAGGCCGCCAACGTGCAGCCTCATTCAGGCTCGCAGGCAAATATGGCGGCCTACCTTGCACTCATGAACCCGGGAGACACGGTGCTTGGAATGGATCTTTCTCACGGCGGGCACCTCACCCATGGCAGTCCAGTAAACTTCAGCGGTAAGCTTTTCAAAGCTCTGCACTACGGGCTCGACCCCCGCTCTAGCCTCCTGGACTACAACCAAGTGCGTGATCTTGCGCTCAAGCACCGTCCTCGGGTGATTGTCGCAGGCGCCAGTGCCTATCCCCGGATCATCGAGTTTTCTAAGTTTGGCGAGATCGCTCGTGAGTGTGGTGCCGATCTGGTCGTGGATATGGCCCATATTTCAGGACTGGTTGCGGCTGGTCTGCATCCCTCGCCTATCGGGCATGCAACTTACACGACCTCGACCACCCACAAAACGCTCAGAGGACCACGCGGTGGAATCATCCTTTCAAGCGCCGAGCGCATTAAAGCTGCAAACTCGTATATTTTTCCGGGCATCCAGGGTGGCCCACTCATGCACGTGATCGCCGCAAAGGCTGTCGCATTTGGAGAGGCGCTTGAGCCCGCTTTTAAGAGCTACCAGAATCAAGTCCTCACCAACGCCCGCGCCCTGGCATCCGCACTTGTAGAACTTGGTTTCTATCTCGTCACCGGCGGCACCGACAATCACCTGATGCTCGTTGACCTCTCGCAATCCAAGACAGCGGGAGGAGAAATCACAGGCAAAGAAGCAGAAGCTTGTTTGGATGTTGCAGGCATCACCGTGAACAAGAA
>JBKCVM010000148.1:0-19269 GCA_046317855.1 Oligoflexia bacterium | reverse complement strand
GTGTTGCGATTCAGGACATTCTCAGGACGATTGAAAAAGTTGCCCAAACGGACAGTACAGTCCTCATCACCGGCGAAAGCGGCGTTGGCAAAGAGCTGATTGCTCGCGCAATTCATGAAAATTCAAATCGAGCTCACAAAGCCCTGATTGTTGTGAATTGCGCTGCAATTCCTGCAGATCTGATCGAAGCTGAGCTTTTTGGTCACACTAAGGGGGCTTTTACTGGGGCTACCCAAAATCGCTTGGGTCGCTTTGAGGCGGCTCACGGCGGCACGATTTTTCTGGATGAGGTGGGTGAACTTCCGCTTCAGATGCAATCCAAGCTCCTGAGAGTGCTTCAGACCCGCCAGTTCGAAGCTGTGGGTTCTAATAAGACGATCGATGTCGATGTTCGAATCATCGCTGCGACCAACCGTGACCTTGAAGATGCCGTTCAGAAGCGCGAGTTTCGTGAGGATCTCTATTACCGACTCAATGTGATTCCATTGAAGGTACCCGCCCTGCGTGAGCGCAAGTCCGATATCCCTGCGCTCATTCAGTACTTCATGACCCAGTTCAATCAGGCAACCGGTCATTCAGTAGAGATGCCCAGCGGTCAAATTCTTGAAGCACTTCAGGCATATGATTGGCCGGGAAATGTCAGGGAACTGGAAAATCTGATCGAGCGCTTGGTGATTTTAAAGGGCCAAGGGACTGTGGATCTGGGGGACCTTCCGCACCGAATCTTTCAGAAGTTTGCCGAGGGCCGTCCGGCGGGTTCAGGTGCTCTGTCAGAATGGGAGTTTCCGAGGATGGTGCTTCCAAATAATGGTCTGGACTTGAAGGCAATTGTAGATGCCTTTGAAAATCATTTGGTCGATCAGGCCTTGGCGCGCACGAATAATAATAAAAATCGGGCCAGCGAGCTTCTTCATATGAACCGCACCACGTTGGTTGAAAAGCTGCGTAAGCGCGGAATGATTCAAACTATCGGCAGTCGAAATCGGGCTAAAGACGCTTCGAGCCAGCCGACCGGTGCAAGCACGGGGATCTCTTCGAGCACTGCTGACGAATCGGTGGTAGCAATGAATATTCCTGGCTCAAATCGGGGCGGATTTATTCCTGATGTAAACATCTAACTGAGATCGAGAAATCGACGCGTTTTGAGATCAACCGCCCTGGGTGCTTCACGGCACGAAGGGCGGTTTTTTTTAGGCTCAAGCCACGATGCAGTTCACTTGCTAGGGGCGGCGGACTCTTGCTTGATGGTCTCTCGAACCATGTTGCGGACGATCCGATTTCGATTGGCGCCCCCGACGAGCGCCTTGGCGTCATCGTAAAGGCCTGGGTCATTGATGAGGGCCCCCAAGGTACCATGGCCGTCGTTGATTTTTTGAAGGATCGAGTTCAAGTTTTTGACGGCTTCGGCAAGCTGAAGCTTTTCGAGCTCTTTATCGAGCCTCTGGGATACCGAGGCAAGTCGCTCCGTGACGATTGCGAGATTGTCGGCAAATCGTTCTGATCTATTTCCCTTCTCAAAGCCTTTGATCACTTTGTCTAGGCCTCCCGCGATGGAGTTGAGGGTTACGAGCAGGGAGTCCCCCTTGTTCAGTACCTGGCTTAAGTCCTGGGTGTTTGCGGAGGGAATCGTGTTACCGGCAGTGATCAATGCCCCCTCAGTGTTGCCGCGGGTCAGTTTAATAAATTTGTCGCCTAGAACTCCCATCGTAGCCATTTCGGCAGTACTTCCGGTTCTGAGCCATTGAGAAAAGCGGTCTTGAATGGCGAGCCTGACTGCGACGTCATTGGTCCGAGGATCAATAGAAATGTCTTCGACCGTTCCTACTTGAATGCCACTCAGGACCACTTTGGCTCCGGTCATGAGCCCGTCAACACTGTGAAAGTGACAATAGTAGTTCTTTGCGCGAGTGAGCAGGTTGCTGTTTTCACCGAGGCTCAGGAGGGCTGCAATGAATAGCAGTGCGCCCGTCAAGACAAACAAACCTGCTTTGAGTTCTTTTGCTCTCACGTTCATAGATGCTCCGATCCGAGGTTGAACCGCCGAATCACTGGGTCTTGAGATGTTTTGAATTCGTGCGGGCTCATGACGCAATGAATTTTTCCGGTTTCAAGGATGGCAATACGATCACCCAGCGCAAGAGCGCTCGGAATGTCATGAGTGACAAAGAGAAAGGTGATCCCCTTCTGCTTGAGTTTAAGGATGTTCTCTACAAAGCGGCGAGTATTGGCAGGATCGAGTCCAGCCGTAGGCTCGTCGAGGAGTAAAATCTCAGGACCGAGAATCATGGCTCGGGCAAGTCCAGCTCGTTTTTGCATCCCGCCAGAAAGCTCTGCCGGCAAAAGATTTCCTGCAAAGGGCATATCCACTAACTCAAGCATTTCTCTCACTTTTGAATCGATGGTGGCTTCGCTCATTTGAGTGTGGGCACGTAGCGGGTAGGCCAAGTTATCTCTGACTGTTAATGAGTCAAAGAGGGCTCCGTTTTGAAAAACGTAGCCAATGTGCATCCGTATTTCATTCCAGTCGCGTTGGGTTTTTCCACCAGCAAGTAGGTTAGAGCCTCTAAAAAAGATCTTTCCCTGGTCTGGGACTTCGAGGCCAATGATCGACCTGAGGATCATGCTTTTTCCGCTGCCGGACTCTCCAAGCAGTACGAGGCATTCACCTGGATAAAGCTCTATGTCGATGCGTTCATGGACGCGTTTGGATCCAAAAGATTTGGCGAGTCCTTGGATACTGAGGATTGGGGCGGGACTCATAGTTTAGGAAACACCGTCAGGAGAAAAAGCTTGGTCATAAAAAAATCAGAAATCATTATAAAGATGCTCGAGACAACGACGACCCATGTGGTGGAACTTCCCACTCCTTGGGTTCCGCCATCGGTGTTGAGTCCTCTCCAGCACGCAGCCAGCGAGATGAAAGCAGCAAAAACAGCTGTCTTGGCCATCCCAGTAGTGAGGTCAATGATTCTGAGCGTATCCACGGTCTTGGCCCAGTAGAATCCGGCGTGTATTCCGAGTTCGCTCGAAGCAACGAGCATTCCACCAAAAAGACACACCCAGTCTGCTAGGAGTGTGAGGATCGGAAGTGTGATCATGGCTGCCAGAAGTCGTGGCAGTACGATCCTTTGAACCGGGCTCGTACCGAGGGCCTGCATGGCATCGATCTGCTGTGTGACCTTCATTGAAGCAACTTCTGCCGCAATTCCAGAGCCGATTCTTCCGGCGACGAGGAGGCTCGTGAAGACTGGGCCCATTTCTCTTGCGATCGTCAGTGCGACGACTTTTGGGACATAGAGTTTTGCGCCGAACTTGGCCATTCCATAACCAAACTGGAGCGCCATCACTGATCCAGTGGCCAGGGCAGTGACGAGAACGAGTCCGATGGACTCGATGCCCATTCGGTTGATTTGCTCGATCACGAGTCCCCAATGAATTCTTCGCCTAAAAAGATCTGCGATTGCCTGCGCTCCAAGCAGGGCGATTCCTCCCGAGATTCGGGTGACCGACTGCATCGTATCCACGATGGACATAGGGTCAGGTTAGCACACTTCGGATCAAATCTAGGGAAGTCGAATGAGAGAGCTCCACTCTTCAAGGGCTGCTGCCTCAGCGTCAAAAAAACGCTCCAATGACACCAGAGTGAGGTCAAAAATGCAGTCTCCTTTTCGTGCGACTCGAGTGCGGATTACGACTCTATTCTGTTCCAGGATTCCGTAAACGGTCGATTCTAGCGCCGGAACACCGTCGAGTGTGGTGTCGAGCTGCTTTCGTCGGGTCATCCGATCTAATGAGCCCGTCATTGTGGCGGCGACTCGGGCAAGTTCACGCCGTGACGCTGCTGGATTTGTGGGCTTTAAATCGCTCCTGCAGCCAGAAGTCATCGAGAGGGTCGATCCAGTCTCCAGGTTTTTGAAGACTGCATCGGGTGAGTCCTGTCCCGCTTGCGGCTCTGTCAGGACTCTTCTCCACTGAGGCCCTGGTACGGGAATCTCAGGTCGGAGAGCCGCGTTCTGATGAGCAGGCCTCTCAATTGGATCAACATTGCCAAATAGAATGGCGCAGCCCGAGTTTAGAAAAAGGCTCAGCGTAAGAGTAGCGGTGACAGTAAAAACCCTTTGCATGCTTTGAGTGTAAAACGTCAATCCCACGACGTAAATCGTCGTGACGTCTGACGGTATCGGCGATTTTTTGCCGATTTTATGCACCGAGGAGGCGGGAGAAAGAACCATCCCGATTGCGACATGAAACAAAATTCCCAGTAACTTGGCCTGCTTTGCCGATCGGAGAATTCTGCCCGGCAATTTGGCACTCGCCTTGCTTACTTCTTTGTTTGACTGAGTCGGACTCAGCCCGCAGGACGCGGTCTGGTACGCAAACGGGGAGAGAAAAACCGGTGAGCAGGAAGCTCGAGCGGCTCCAAAAAACGCTGTTTCTCGCAAGGCTTGTTCTTGCTGGCGTGGTCTCAGGTCAACTGGCAGCGGCTGATCAGCCCTCCGACTTTGTCCAACTCCAGACGTTCAAGACCCATAGTCGGCTTACCGTGAAGCTCGATCCTTCGGTTGAAGTGATTCGTCAAAAAACTGGCGCCGAAGCATCGCAAGGGTTTGAGTTTGTCCTCAAGGGCCTCAGCCTCTCGGATCTGGGTGCGCCTTTTGGATCAGAGAGCGAGTGGTTGAGGCAACTGGATGGCATTTGGAAGTCCGACCCCCGCCTGACTCGTCTCCGGCTGATAGAGCAGGAGTCTGGAGTGCTTGTGCGGGGTGAATGGAAGTTTCCATCCGGGAGATTAGCACTGGCCTCCCCAGCCATGGATAGTTTTCATTACCGTAAAGATCAGGCCTATGTGATCGATTTTTGGATCAAACCTGGACCCACTCTCATTCAGTCAAAGGCAGCCCAAGCCCGCCAAAAAAATGAGGAGCGCCTCAAGCAGGCCGAGGCCGCAGTCCAGAGACGAAGTGCTGAGCGACGCGCATTAGCTGCGGCTCGGGTTGAAATGGAAGACTCTTTACGGTTTTGCAGAGATGCCTGGGATGAGGGGCGAGAGGTTTTTCTTCCGTTTGTAGCTGCAAAAAGTCCGTTCCGTTTTGAAAAGTATTTGCCGCAGAGAACTCCGGATCAGGATTATCCTTATTCTGAACCTACAGGAAACTCTGAAGAGGCACAGTATTTCAGGCTGGCTCTCAAGCTCTATCGTAAAGAAAAGTATGCTCTAGTTCATAAAACTCTCGATTTCTTTGACCGTAAGTTCAAAGGCTCGAGCCTGGCAGAGGAGTCTCAGTTTTTGCGTGCCAACGCGGCACTCAAGCTGGGTTTTGAAGATCAGGGCATTCTCACTCTCAATCGAATCATCGCAAAATCCCAAACCAGCCCGGCGGCACTACACGCTGCAATGTTTCTGGCCCTAAAGAAACATCAGGCAGGAGACGAGCTGGGGGCTTTTGAGAGTTTTATGGGGCTTCTTCAGAACCATGCCTCACATCGCCTGGTTTGGGTGTTTCGAATGGGCGTGGCAGAGGCGCTGGCCTCGCTGAAGCAAACACAAAGAGCAGTGAGTGAATATCGCTGGATCATGGAGAATGCCCCAGACCGAAAGAGCCAAGTGGAGGGTGCTGTTCGGATCGGGGATATTTTCTTGGAGCGCAGACAGTACGACCAGGCGCTGGCCGCGTACTTTCTGGCGTCGCAAGAGTTTGGCTCCGAGCTCGATCGCTTTCCTCACTTCTGGATCAATCGGGCTGAGGCGCTGTATTGGCTGGGGCAGTATGAGCGGGCAGCCGAGGCGTTCAGTGCGTTTCAGACCAACTTTGGATCGCACCCGATGGCCTGGCGGGCCTCCTTTAGACTCTCAGAACTTGAAGGACGAAAAGGGAACGAGAAAAAAGCGCAAAGCCTTCTTGTAGAAACGATGAATCGCTACCCCTACTCGCCCGGGGCAACATTGGCTCGTGCTCGAGCAATGGCGTGTGAGCCCAGTCAGCGGCCTGGGGTTGAGGGACTTTCTAGTTTCTTTGAGAAGCAGATGGCCCAGTTTGACGGCGATGCACAAGTGGTCATGGATCGTTTTGCCGACTTTAGAGGGCTTGCCCATGTGCGTGCCCTGCTCGCTGCCGGAGCAGAAGAAAAAGCAATCGAGGTAGCTCTCAAAGAACTCGATGGCAGGTCCGATAACGCCGCAAAAAGCGCAGTTGCTAAAATGCTCGAGCACCTCTTTAGGCGCAGCCTGCTGGCTCGCTTGGGGACGACCCCAGACGATGCCTCTCGCCTGTCGGCGTTGAGCTATTACCATGAGATGGGTTCTCGAATTCCGCATTTTCCTGGAAATGTGGATTCGGATTATCTTCTGAAGCTCTCTCAGGCTGCGATTGAAATTGGGATGCCCGGTTGGAGCCGGGAGTTAGCCGCCACCTATCAGCAGCGTGCCGGCTCGGATCGAGTGATCGCTATGGCGGCTGACTCGAGCGTCGACAGAAAACTCCTGGATTCAGAGAAGGCCTACACCGAAGCGCGTGCCATTTGGGTGGGTGCTGTCGGTGATTTATCGCGCTCCGATGAAAAATTGCAGGCGCAGGTCCGAGAACTTTTATCCAAAGTGGTCGAAGAGTCCCCGTTCTCTTACGAAAAAGAATTGATCAGCGCTCTGGTGGAGAGCAGTGCAGGAAAGCCAGCGCTTGCCCTCACTCACCTTACAAAGGCTCGTGCACTGGCTCCTGCCTCGGAGCGCAATGCGCCAAGAGTCCTCTTTCTTGCTGCTCGGCTGCATGCGGACTCAGGAAATTCGACCGCAGCTTCAGAAGCATTTAAGACGTTGAGAGTCAGCAAAAAAGAAGAGGATCCAGTTCGTTTTTCGTCACTGGGTCTTCCGGTCGTTCCGGATCCCGCCACGCTTCTGATCTTGGAGTCAGATCAGCTCACGCAGCTGGGACGGTGGGGAGAAATCGCAGCTCTCCTAGGAGATCCTGCTCAGGAGCAGAATCTGAACTCGCCCCTGCGTTACCGCTTTGCCATGGCGCTTGCTCGATCCGGTGGAAGGAAAAATTCTCAAAAATCCTCAGAACTCCTCAAGTCGCTCTCGGAGAGCGCCCCCGAGGAGTTCTGGAAGACGTTGGCGCGTGAAGCGCTCAATCACCCAAAAGTCAATGCCAAGGAGGGCAGACTATGACTGAAATCATCACCCATGATCGGAGAATGAAGGAGATCATACAGTTGGCTCGCACGGTGGCGCAGAGCAGAGCTACCGTTTTGATTCAAGGTGAGAGCGGCACCGGAAAAGAGCTCATGGCTTCATTGATTCACGAGAGCAGCGCTCGCGCACAAAAAGCCTTTGTTGCAATCAATTGCGCCGCCATTCCAGAAAATCTGCTTGAGAGTGAATTGTTTGGATATGAGCGGGGCGCCTTTACGGGCGCAGTCAATAGCAAGGCCGGTAAGTTTGAATTTGCCAATGGCGGAACCATTTTACTCGACGAAATTTCTGAAATGGACCTGAAGCTCCAGGCCAAACTTCTGCGAGTCATCCAAGAGGGTGAAGTGGATCGTCTGGGCGGACGAAAGCCCATCAGTGTGGACGTGCGGATCATTGCAACCACAAATCGTAACCTTGCAGACTGCGTTAGGGACGGAAGCTTCAGAGAGGACCTGTTTTATCGCTTAAATGTGGTGAACCTGACCCTTCCGCCCCTTCGCGAAAGAACCGGTGACGTCTCTCTGCTGGCTACAAAATTGCTGGCTCAGTTTGCTGCACGCAACAATCGTCAAGTACTTGGGATTGCCCCAGACGCCCTGGCGATGCTGGAGAGTCATCATTGGGCAGGAAACATCCGTGAGCTCGAAAATGTGATGGAGCGGGCCGCCATCACTGCTCCGACAGGAGGCCAGGTCCAGATCTCTGATCTACGGATCGACCGTCAGACGCGCAACTCTAAGCAAGAATCTCTCAGCGGTCAGGTCGTGGATCTATCGGGGTGGAGCCCAGGCCGCACCCTGAATCAAATTGAAAAGAACGTGATCTTGGATGCGCTCAAGTATCACCAAGGAAACAGAACTCACACTGCTCGATCTCTCGGGATTTCAATTCGGACCCTGCGCAACAAGTTGGCTGACTACCGAAGAGATGGGCTCGAAGTGTGAGGGAGCTGGGCTTTTTTTGCCCACTGAAACTGTAGCCAGATGGTGGAATAATCCTTTGAAGGGGGTGAAGTATGGTGGATGGGGTTTTTGATCCGACCATCGGGGCACTGAATACAGTGCTCAATCTCCGACTTGCTCAGCAGAACGTCATTAGCTCGAACATCGCTAATGCCGACACTCCAGGCTACAAAGCTAAGAAGATGGAGTTCGAGGGGGCGCTCCGTGAGGCCCTCAATGTCGGCACGACACTCCAAGCAGAGGCTGCACACCCTGAACACATTCAAAGGAGATCCACCGATCCCGTTTTTCCTGAAGTGTATGAGGACCCAAACGGAATCGAGTCGGTAGATGGAAACACGGTAGATCGCTCTGCAGAGATGGCCGCACTGGCTGAGAATCAATTGCTTTATGATTCGGCCACGGAGGCTCTGAAGCGAAAACTAGGGATGCTTAAATATGTCATCGGTGAAGGGGGAGGTAATCGTTAATGGACTTCTTTTCTTCAATGCGAGTCAGCGCAAGCGGGCTTGATGCGCAGATGAAGCGCATGAACACCATTTCAAGCAACATTGCCAATGCAGAGACCACGCGGGGGGTTGATGGGGGGCCTTACCGTAGAAAAGACGCCATTTTGGCGGCAAACACGGATCGAGAAAGCTTTGATGAAATTTTGGGCGGACAGTTAGATGAGGATGTTCAGGGAGTTTTGGTGACAGAAGTTCACGAAGACACCGGAGCCCCTAGATTGGTTTATCAGCCGAGTCATCCTGATGCCGACGAGAACGGCTATGTTGCGATGCCCAATGTCAATACGGTCCAAGAGATGGCTAACATGATCAGCGCACAACGATCGTATGAAGCCAATGTGACTGCAATGGGAGCGGCAAAAGCTATGGCTCAAAAAGCGCTCGAGATCGGAAGGTGATTTGAGTGAATAACTTGTCGTTAGAAAACCTCTCAAAAAGTCTTCAGATTGGGGACTCGCAAGGTTTGATTGAGTCTTCTAATCTCAAACAGGCGATCGGGGATCAGAAGCCCGGTGGTACGACGTTTGCTGAGGTCCTTAAAAATTCATTTGAGCAGGTGAATGAGCACCAGGTTCAAGCGGATCAGGCGATCAGAGAATTAGTCTCAGGTCGAAGCAAGAATCTCCATGAAACCATGCTGGCTGTAGAGCGAGCAGACTCGTCGCTGAAGCTCATGATGCAAGTGAGAAACAAAGTCCTGGACGCATATCGTGAGATCATGCGTATGCAAGTCTAGTGATTTGAAGGGGTGATTCGTGCCTGATTATTTGTCAAAAATTGGAAAGCAAATCAGCGATTTTTTCTCTGGTCTGAGCTTTACACGCAAAATTGCACTCACCGCCACGCTGGTCGGCGTGATCGTTGGATTGTTCATGTTGTTCTCGTGGGCTGCAAAGACCGCTTACTCACCTCTCATGACCAACCTCAATCCTGAGGATAGTTCGAACATCATGAGAGTTCTGAGGGAGAAGAACGTTCCGTTCGAGGTGGATTCGGGCGGGCGGATTATTTCTGTGCCTACGGAGATGGTGAATGAAACCAGAATGGCATTGGCAACTCTCGGGATGCCGCAGAATAGTGTCGTAGGGTACGAAGTCTTCGATAAGCAGACTCTCGGTACAACGTCATTTGTGCAGAAGCTCAATCAGCGGCGTGCGCGCGAGGGTGAGCTGATGCGAACGATTAATAGCATTCGCGGCGTCAAGCGCTCTCGTGTTCACTTGGCAATCCCAGAAAGAGCCACCTTTGTTGAGGATCAAAAGAAGCCCACGGCATCCGTGATTCTGGATCTTGAGCCCGGGGTTCAGCTCGCAGAGAAGCAGCTGTTTGGAATCAGTAATCTCGTAGGTAGAGCAGTAGAAGGATTAGATCCCTCTGATGTGGCGATTGTGGACTCTAACGGCAAGATGTTGACGCGATCTAACCATGACCCAATTTCAGCTTTGACTGCTAACCAGCTTGAGATTCGTGGAAGAGTCGAGCGCGACATGGAGTCCCGGATCGAAGACATGCTTTCACGAGTGGTTGGGTCTGGACGTGTGGTGGCCCGTGTATCGGCAGATATGGACTTCAGTCAGGTCAATGAAACCCAGACGCTCTACGATCAGGAAGGCGCTGCAGTCAGGTCCTCTGAGAAGAACAACCAGTCGATGGAGGGTAGCCGTCCGGGTCCAAGGGGGCCGGCTGGTGCTGTGGCTAACACTCCTGGAAATGGTCCTGAGCTTCAGGCGGCTACTCCTGAGATTCGTAATAATACGAATCGCGTCAATGAGGTCGTGAACTATGCAGTTCCGCAGACGGTTCGAACGACTACTCGCTCTCCCGGGTCTATCCGCAAGCTCTCAGTTGCGGTGGTCGTCGATGGGCGCCAGGTGAAGGTGCCCGGCAAGGACGGTGAGCCTGCAGTCATGAAGACAGAGGCCTGGTCTGCTCAAAAACTCCAGGAGTTCGAGGCAGTGGTTGCGGGGGCAGTGGCTTTGGATCGAAAGAGGGGAGATACTCTTGAGATCAAGAATATGGAGTTCACGCGCGAGGATCTCGACCTTGCAACAGCTGAGCTCGATGCTGCCGAGAAACGCAGGTTTCTGCAGAAGATCGCTTCGTTTGGGGTGATCGGTATTCTCGGGCTCTTGTTCTTCTTGTTTGTCGTGAGACCTTCGATCAAGTGGGTGACCGAGAATACGATCGATAGCGTGGATTCGTTCCTGCCGCAAACGATCGAAGAGCTGGAGAAGCTGCAAAAAGGAAACGCCCTGGCCGGAATGGAAGACATTGTCCCGCAGATGCCAGAGAGCCTGGACCCTGAAAAAGTAGAGGGTGAGATGATTCGAGAGAAGCTCGTCACGATGATTGAGGGAAATCCGCACAAGGCGGCCCTGATCGTCAAAGACTGGCTGCACGCTACTGAGGTGGGTGGGCGAAAAAAGCCAGGCGATGACAAAGTCGATGCTGCAAAGCCTAAGGGAGCTTAAGGGAGCCTGAGCATGGGATACGAAAGTTACGATGAAATGACGGGCCTGGAGAGAAGTGCCCTGCTTTTAAATATTCTTGGAAATCAGGTGACCGCACAGATCTTTAAGCGGATGAAAGATAATGACGTGAAGCGTCTTGTGAACGCCATGGGTCAGGTTACAAAAGTTCCGATTCCAGTGGTGAAGGCGGTTCTTGAGGATTTCTATACTGAGATCGCTGAAGAAGATCGCCTGATTTTTGGTCACGCAGCAGGACGAGATTTCATTCTCCAAACCTTGGGAGAAGAACGGGCCAAGACGGTGCTCGGCCAGCTCTCAGTGGTCGAGGGGAGTCGGACACTCGAAGCGCTTGAGTTGGTTGACTCCAGAACCCTGGCAAACTTTTTGCTCAGCGAGCATCCTCAAACGGTTGCTCTGATTCTGGCGCACCTTGAGCCCAATAAGAAGTGTGATGTGCTCAAGAGGCTGCCAGATAATGTTCAGACTGAGGTCGTACTTCGTATTGCAAATCTGGACTTCATTTCTCCAAGTCTGATTGCTCAAGTGGACGAAGTGCTCAAACAAGAGCTGGCAACGCTTGGGTCGATCGATACGCAGCAGTTGGGCGGGGTACAGCCCATCGCTGACATGCTCAATGTCATGGAGAAGTCGTCAGAGCAGAACATCATGGCGAGAGTCGAAGAAAAAGACCCTCAACTTGCAGAAGAGATTCGCAAACTCATGTTTGTTTTCGAGGACATTGTGTTTATCGACGATCGCGGGATGCAGACTCTGCTCAAGGAGGTGCCAAACGACAAGTTGGTCGTGGCCCTCAAAACTGCACCCGAGGAGATCAAAGAAAAAGTATTCAGAAATATCTCCAAGCGTGCGGCTGATCTCTTGAAGGATGATCTTGAGAGTATGGGTCCAGTGCGGTTGTCGGATGTCGAGGCTGCGCAGCAAGAGGTCGTGAACGTGGCAAAGCGGCTTGAAGCAGAAGGTAAGGTCATGATTAGCCGCGGCGGCGACGCTGATGCACTGGTCTAATTTGTCTGGGATGAGGGTGGAGGGATAGCTCATGGCAGGCCAGGGTCCAGGAAGGTTTCGATTTGTGCAGGGCGAGGTCCTCTCCGAGGGGGAGCCTGGTGTGTCGCATCAGGTGGTGGATTACGAGCCGCCGCATGAGCGAAAGATTTCCACCTATCAGCCTCAGCGCATCATCAAGCCTGGCACTGGAGACTATCGGTTTACGAGGCAGAAGTTTGGCCCAATCGCAATCAGTGATACACCAGATTTGCACGGGTCTCAAAAGGATGGTCGTTTTGTACTGTCTCATTTGAGTCGTGAACCTCTTTCGATTCATGCTGAGGAAAAACGGGCCTTTGACGAGCGAGTCCGTGCGGAGGTCGAAATTTTATCTCGCCAGGCGGTCGAAGCCGGCCGTGAGGAGGGAATTCGTCTCGGACAAGAAGAAGGCAGAAAGGCTGCGCGAGAAGAAGCAAGTGCCGAGATTCAGGATCGACTCTCGTCCCTTTGCTCAATGATTGACTCGGCAGAAGCCCACAGGGCCCGTTTATTAGAGCAACAAGAGAGATTCTTTTTAGAGTTGATTCTAAAAATCGCAAAAAAGGTCTGTTTGAAGGAGCTCGCGACCGACGAAGCGTATGTGGGTAGGCTTTTGCACGCCATTCTTGAGAAGTCTGGGGCGCGAGAGAATATTCGAATTAAGATCTCGCAAGAGGACGCAGAGCTTCTCGCGCAGTTGCGGAATGATCTTGTTCAAAAGTGGGGCGAGCTGAAAAATGTGATGATCGAACCCTCTGCGCAGGTCCCATCCGGAGGTTGTGAGTTTGAGACGGACTTGGCGAGTTACTCTGCAACCCTCGACTCTCAACTGGAGGCCATTGAACAGACCCTCCTTGATGCTCCGACTCAGGCTACCGCCTCTGGAGCTGGCGCGTGACGGAGCTTCAGCTCAAACCTGCCGGCTTTGATGCCCAAGGCTACCTTGAGCGACTCGATGCGGCGGAGTTGTACAGCCCAGCGGGTAAAGTGTTGAAATCGGTCGGGATGATTTTTGAGGGGCATCTGCCGGGTGCGCGTGTGGGAAGTTTGTGCAGAATCGAAACCGGCAAAGGGCCTGGGCATGCAATCGTCCAGGCAGAAGTGATTGGATTCAAGGAAAAGCGTGCCATCCTGATGCCTTTTGATGAGGCCTTTGGGATCAATAATGAAAGTAGGATTTACCTCGAGCAGGAGGCCTCTAGTGTTCGAGTGGGAAAGCAGCTTCTTGGAAGGGTCATCGACGCCCGAGGCAACCCGATCGACGGCAAGGGCCCCCTTTTTTTTGGTAGTGCCTTGGCAGGAGAAAGTGAGTTTAGAAGCCTTTATCAAAGACCTGCTCATCCGCTCGAACGAGATGTGATCCAGAAGCCGCTCGATCTCGGTGTCAGAGCGATCAATGCGCTTTTGACCTGTGGTCGAGGGCAGCGAGTGGGCATCATGGCCGGCTCGGGGGTCGGAAAGTCAGTTCTTCTGGGGATGATGTCTCGCCATACCGCAGCAGACGTGAATGTGATTGCTTTGATTGGCGAGCGTGGACGCGAAGTGCGGGAATTCATTGAGCGCGACCTGGGGCCTGAGGGGCTTGCCCGTTCTGTGGTGATCGTTGCCACGAGTGACCAATCACCGCTGCTCCGAATGCGGGGTGCATTCTTGGCCAGCACCATTGCAGAGTATTTTAGGGACACCCAGCGTGATGTTTTGCTCATGATGGACTCGGTGACTCGGTTCTGTATGGCCCAGCGTGAGATCGGTCTTTCGATGGGGGAGCCTCCGGCCTCGAAGGGTTATACTCCAAGTGTGTTTTCTACCCTTCCTAAACTCCTAGAAAGAGCGGGAACTGGAATCGCAGGTGGAAGTATTACCGGGATCTATACGGTTCTCGTTGAAGGCGATGACATGGATGATCCGATCGCTGATTCGACTCGATCGATTTTGGATGGCCATATTGTCCTTTCTAGGAAAATTGCTCAGAAGAACCATTTTCCAGCAATTGATGTTCTTCAGAGCGCAAGCAGAGTCATGCGCTCTGTGATCTCGAGTGAGCATCGAGAATGGGCTAGTAGAATCCGTGAATGGTTGGCTACTTATCAGCAAGTAGAGGATCTCATCAATTTGGGGGCCTATCAGCGCGGTTCTAATCCAAAGATCGACACTGCGATCTTGGTGCATGACCGGATCAATGATCTTTTGCGCCAGCAAATTGACCAAGGCGCGCCTTTGTCTGAAACGTTGGCTGCGATGCGGGGCATCGTACTTGCTGCAGATTCTGCAGTATCTGCTTGAGCTTTTCTTGCCGACCGGACGGTTTCTGCCGGGAAAAAGATTCAGTCTAGGTCCGCCGACTCAGATCGATCAAAATGAGATCTGATGAAGCGGTTTAAATTTCGGCTCGAAGCCGTTCAGAAAATTAGAAAGAGAAATGAAGAAGAAGCGATGCGCGTTTTGGCCGACGCACGTCATCGTCTCTCCGAGCTACTTAAACACGGAGAGAGTCTCCAGAGGGCCGTGGAAGCTGCGTTAATTCGAAAAGAATCGCTCGGGGCCGAGCCTGTTTCGGGAGCCGCCTTTAAAATCGAGGAGGATTTCATTGCGGGATCGAAATTGAGAATTGCGCAATTGGCAATCCGAGTCTCAAAAGCGCAGCGTGCGGTCGAAAAAGCGATGCGTTTTTTTATTCATGCAAGGCGCCAGCTTCATGTGATCGAGACTTTAAGAGAGCGTGAATTTGAAGCGTTCAAGCGCCAAGTGCAGAAGCGTGAGCAAAAAGAGATGGATGATCTGGTGACGATGCGTGCGGGGCGCGCTTTGATGGAGGATGCGACATGAGGCGCTCAGTGATCGGTGTGGTAGCGGTTTCTGCTTTTGTTGGGTTTTGGCTGGGGTTTCCATCCCAAACGGATCCGAATGGCAGAAGTCCAGCTCTTTCAAATGAGGATCTGATCGACCAACTGTCGCTCAGTCAGTCGAGTGCTGAATCGCCCCCTGCCGATCCGAAAACTCAGCCAGGTGTCGAATCACAGGGCAAAGGTGAAGGGTCGCCAGAAAAGCAGGTCGAAGTGGAGTCCAAAAAAGAGCCAGTTTCAAATGTTGAGGTTGAGGGTTGCCTGCCTAAGAGTGCTCTAGAGGATATTGCTAAGAGAAAAAAGGAGCTCGATGACCGAGAGGCGCGCCTCACCGCACGAGATCAAGAGCTCTCGGCACGTGAAAAAGCAGCACAGGACGAGCTTAAGAAAATCCAGGCTGTTCGATCTGAAATCGAGCAAGTTCAGGGTGCCAAACAAAAAGAAAACGAAGAAAAAATTGCGCGTATCGTTGAACTCCTCGAGGGAATGACGCCTAAAGCGGCCTCGCAATTGGTGGCCACTTACGATGAACGTCTTGCGGTGGTTGCGATGAGTCGAATGTCGACTCAAAAACTTTCTAAAATTCTCAATCTGATGGAGCCCAAGCGCTCTGTCAGGCTGATGGAACTGCTTGCTGGCGGGGGCGCGCCAGTAAGTGGGGTCGTCAATGGTGGAGACCAGGGCGCCCAAAATAGCAATGAAGTCAAAAAATAGAGAAAGGAGGCAAGGGCAAAACTATGCAGATTTCATCCACTGCGGCGTCGGCCTCGGCCGGATCTTGGTCCAGAGCAAATCAAGCTCAAGGGACGCAAGACTCAGGTCAAGCTGGTGTTGCTGATTCGACTGGAAGTTCCGCCGATGAGAGCGGCGAAGCTCGGTCAGATGAGAGTTCTTTTGGGGGGGCAATCGCTGTTGCTGAGCTTTTAGCAAATTCAGCAAAAGCAGCTCCAAAAGAGGGAAATGCAGGAATGTCCATGAGGGCAGTCTCTGCTAAAAAAGGTTCTTCTGGCCAGACTCCAGAAGGTCCGTCTGTTCAGGCTTCGGGCAAGCTCGATAAGTTTGTTCCTCAGGGAGCCGGGGGCGGGGTAGAAAATGGTGCATTGATCCAGAAGATGGCCGTCAGTTCGAATACTGGTGCGGAGATCGCTGGACTCAAGCCCTGGAGTAGAGACTGGGTCATGGAGGGTGGTTTACATCGCCATCCGTCCCAACAGACTCTGATTCAGGGACAATCGGGGGGTGATTCTGCCGATGTCGCAGCTCAATTGGCCAGTTTGGCTCGTTTGGTGGGCGCATCCGCGGAGGAGTCTTCAGGATCAGTGCAGGGCCGCTCAAAGCCATTGAGTATGTCTGAGTCCATCATGGAAGAGCCGACAGAGTCTCTTTCACGTAAGCCCAGTCTGTCTGGCGATGACTTTGTCAGTTTAAGGCAAAGCGTTGTTTCGGGGGCGGTGCCGCTCACATCGAGTGCGGGAGAGTCTGTGCAATCCGGGGCGGGGCCAAAGTCCCGCGTCGGTCAGGGCGTCTCCGGCACGGGGGTGTCTACGGGGATCTCCAGTGACATGTTGGGCTTGATCCATCCTGAAATGAACGGAAAGGCCGCACTGGGAGCAAGTAGTCTGCCGTTTGCAGCGGGCATGGATACCGTCAAGTTGAGTGGAGCGGTAGTACCTGGAAGCATGCAGCGCAATCGCCTCTCAAGCGAGAGCGTGGGGGGGGTCTCAGAGAACATTCGTCTCCTGACAGCAAAGGGGGGTGGAGAGATCCGGATCCGGCTCAAGCCTGATCACCTTGGAGAGATTCACTTGAGAGTGAGCTCCGGAGGGAAAACAGGCAATGAGATTGGACTTCAAATCCAAGCAAGCGATGACCGAGCAAAGCAGATCATTGAGGAGAGTATTTCTAGCCTCAAGGATAGTCTCTCAGGTCAGAACCTGAGCCTCTCAAAAGTCGATGTTCAGGTTTCGCAGTCCGTGAGCGCTTCAAGCGGGTCTAATCAAAGTCAGTTCGACTCACAGTCGCAGGGACAAAATCGGTTTGCACAGGATTTTGGAGCAAGCTTGGACCAAGGCAGTGGGCGGCGATTTGACCAAGGCTCTGAGAGCGGAGAGGGAACACGGCCGGAGGGGCTGAGGAGTGCTTCGAGGGCGAAAGTTTTTGACTCTCCCTCGCGCTCAGTTGCGTCCGGTACAAGCAGAATCGACGTCATGGCCTGACGGCCTATCGAGAAAAGGTAAAGAGGGATCCTGAGAATGGTATCGAACATCGGACAAAAGTCAGTTGCTGACATTCAGCAAACGGCTTCGCAGGGAAGCTTTGGTGTTCAGGTGGCAACGTCGGCTAAGAAGTCGAACGCCTCGCCTGAGTCCCAAGGCCCAGCGCCTCAGTTTGGTGAGGTGTGGAACAAAATTCTTGCGCAGAATGGCGGTGAGGCGCCCAAGCCCAGAGAAGTGAAAAAAAATCTGGGAAAGGATGATTTTCTCCGTCTCATGATCACTCAGATGAAGTACCAGGATCCCTCCAAGCCTTTTGAGATGGAGAAGATGGGCTCTGAATTAGCCCAGCTTTCCAATATGGAGCAGTTGCAGAACCTCAATACGACGATCAAGCAGATTGTGAATCAAGACAAGCCGCTCGAGCGCCTAGCCACAACCCACTTGATTGGTAAGACAGTAGTCGTAGACCGAGATCGCTTTCCTCATATTGAGGGAAAATCTGAACTGCTACACTACAACCTTCCGAGAGATGCGCAGCAAGTTTCTGTGGCGGTGGTCGACTCCACTGGTGAAGTCATGGTTGAGATGGACCTCGGAGCGGTTAAAAAGGGAGAAAATTCTTTCAATTGGGACGGAAAGAAATCAAATACTCTGCCCGCTAAGTCTGGAACCTATGTGACCGTCGTCAGGGCAGTGGATTCAAACGGCTTGCCAATTGAGCTTCCAAAGAGCGTCGGAACTCAAGTGATTGGAGTGAGTTTTGAAGGAAATGATCCGATTCTGTTAGTTGGAGATCCTTCACATCCGGACAAGGTTGATCTCAAGCAGGTTTCTAGGATTGTAGAAAATTCTGGGCAATCCATTCCGGGCGCAATTCCGCTTTCACAGGTGGCACCCGTGCAGCCGGTTTCGGCACAGTCTGGGCAGAAAAATTTCTTTTCTTTTGAAAAGGGGGTGGGTTCAAAAGCACTGGATACGACCCAGCTTGCCCCCGAGGCAAAGCGGGCTTTGGATGCGTACGAGCAGCAATCTCGTGAAGCGCAGCAAGAAACGCAAAAAGGATTTCCAAACGGTTTAGGGCAAAGTGAGGAACAGGCAGAAAATACCGATTTTTCACTCTCGCAGAACTTGATAAAGTAATCAAAACAGCCAAAAAAGGCTGATTTTTAAATACTAGAAAGGAGGTGAGTAAAGATGAGCATTCAGTCAGGACAGTTTTTGTATCCCAATGTGACCACGGTGCCGGGTCAGTCCGGTGTTCAGGACGGCCGTGTGAACAAACAGGATCAAGGGGCGAAGGGTGAGTTTGATCAGCTTCTGGATAAAGTTGCAGTACAGCCGCAACCTCAGAGCCAGGGCAATTTGGGTCAAGTGCGCGCGCCGTTAAAATTTTCAGCGCATGCAACCCAAAGGCTAAATGAACGAAAGATCCAACTCGACCAAGCCACTCTCGTCAAGGTGAACGAAGCGGTCGACAAGGCGGCTGCCAAGGGGTTGGAAGACACTCTGATTCTGACCCCGAACTCTGCTCTCATTGTGAATGTGGGTAATCGCACAGTGATTACGGCAATGGATCGGGGACAGCTTCAAGGTAATGTGTTTACGAATATCGATGGTGCAGTTGTGATTTGAGCGAGTAGGTTTTTTGAAAAATTAGGCTGGACCCGTAAGGGAAGCCTAACCGGATCAGAAAAAGCCAGATGTGCTTTTTCGTGCCCATGGTGGGAGATCCGGTCCTTCAACAAAAAGACGCAGGAGGCGTCCTTATGGGTGTTTTAACTTCAATGTACACGGGGATCTCGGGCTTGCAGGGGGTTGGCGAGGCCCTTTCGATTTACGGCGATAACATTGCCAACGCCAATTCAACGGGTTTCAAAGTAAGCCGCCCAGAATTTCAGGATCTCGTTGCGACATCTCTAAAAAGTCATATGGGCGGAAATCAGATCGGTCGAGGCACTCGCCTGGCTGGAGTGAGTCCGGTTTTTGCGCAGGGCGCTTTGGTGGGAACCGACAGTCCGACCGACCTTGCAGTCAC
>JBKCVM010000147.1:0-71773 GCA_046317855.1 Oligoflexia bacterium | reverse complement strand
TGTGAACGAGCCGTCACGAAAGGACTTTTCGAAGGACTTTTCAAAAGACATTTCGATGCCCAGCCTGCCGCCCCTCCCTTCTATGACAGGCCCCGTGGGCGAGTCTCTTCAGCTCCCCACTCAACCCCCCATTTTGGCACCGACTGCGTACACTCCTCCTTCAGATGCAAGTGCAGCCTATTTCAGTCCCATGGCGGGTAGCGAGTTGCCTCCAACGGCAGGCGCTTCAGACCAAAGCAATTTGGAAACTCTGGTGAGGGCGCAAGTTCAAGCCGAGCTGCAAAGGCTCTCTAAAGAAATGCTTCCTCAACTAGCCGAGAAAATTCTAAAACAAGAGATCAGCCGTCTTTTGAGCGAAATCCCCTAATCTCCTCAGAGTATAAAGAAACGCGCTGACCCGCGCAGTCCACCACCAGTTCACCAAAAGCCCCCAGCTCAAGCACCTTACCCGATTTCTGAATACCAGATTCTTCCCAAACCACCTGACTGCCCACTCCATAATGCGCATGGCGCCAGAACTCAGGAACGATCCATGCCGTACCCTCAGAGTCGATTCGTTCAACAGCCCGAGCAATCGTACGCGAGCCTTCGTGCCTGAGCCAATCCAAGACCTGACACATGTCATCTGCCCCCAACCCAGACACCCTCTCTGAAAGAGCGGCTGTTTTTTGATCGAGGCCCTGAGGCGCTGAGGCCACGTTCAGACCCAGACCGAGCACGACAAATCCATCATTTTGATTCTTGAAAACCGACTCACACAAGATCCCGGCCAACTTGTGGTCTGAGAGCAAAATATCATTGGGCCATTTGAGAGAGAGCTTCAGCTCGGGCCAGCGCCCCTTGAGCAACTCCAGCACTGCCCATGCCGAGGCAATCGGGATCCAGGTCCAATACCCAGAAGGCCGAGGCCTGAGCACTATCGACAGAAAAAGATTTCCATCGAGCGACTCCCACTGACGCCCCATTCGGCCGCGTCCCAGAGTTTGCGTCCGGGCAGAAACCCAAAACCCATGCGGTGCTCCCGCAACTCCGCGCTCGCGGGCGATGAGGCTGGTGGACTCGCAGCTTTCGAGCACAAGGCCTGTCATGTTCCGAGAGCAAGCAGAGACATGTCGAGAGATTTGACAGTGTGAGTGAGTGAACCCACCGAGATCACATGCACCCCTTCTTGCAAGTAGCCTTTCAGGTTGTCCTCGTGGATCCCTCCAGAGCACTCCACTGTAACGGGCAGCTTCGATTCGCTTTCGATCATTTCAAGCGCCCGGGTCACTAGATCAGGCGTAAAGTTGTCGAGGAGTACTCCTTCTACGACGCACGAGAGCGCTTGCTGCAGTTCGCGCAGGTCACGCACTTCAACTTCGATTCCAAGCCCGTGCGGTGCCAAGCTGCGCACGCCTCCCACCGCAGAGGCGATTCCGCCGGCAGAGGCAATGTGGTTTTCTTTGATCAGCACTCCCCCAGAAAGACTCACGCGATGTGGATGCCCACCGCCAGTAATCACCCCGTAAATCGACAGATCTCGGTAACCTGGAAGAGTCTTGCGAGTCGAAGTGATACGGGGTGGATGCTTGAGTCCGGCTGAGTGGGCCATTTCAACGAGCCGAGCAGTGCGAGTGGCAATTCCGCTGACAAAAGCGGCCAGATTAAGCACTGGACGCTCAAGAGCAAGTACCCAGTGAGAGGGACCCTCCCACTCCGAGATCACGGTGCCTGGCGTGAGACGGGTCCCGTCTTTGAGTATTTTCTGCACAATGGGAGCACCCGAAACACGGGCAACGGCCGAAGCGAGAGCTTCTCCCGCCCAGACGCCGGGAGCTTTTGCTACGAGCCTGGCCTGGAGGTTTCCCTTTTTTACGGATCCACGTGCAGTCCAATCCCAGGGCCAGCCGTCATCGCGAAGTCCAGCCTCGAGCGATTGCTTCCAGAATTCCGAGAGCTCATGGTAGGCGTGCATGGCGAATGTCTAACCGACTTTCAGGAGAAAATCACACCATGTCCCGCTCTCCCTCAAATCGAGCAAACGACCAGATCCGCGCCCTTTCGATTGAAACGGGTGTTAACCGCTACGCCGAGGGTTCGGCACTCATTAAGGCAGGCCACACCCATGTGCTATGCACAGCCTCGATCGAAGAGTCCGTCCCCGGATGGCTCAAAGGAAAAGGCCAGGGCTGGGTGACCGCAGAATACTCGATGCTTCCCCGCTCCACGCACACCCGATCCAAGCGCGACCGTGAAAAGATTTCGGGCCGAACTCAGGAGATCCAGCGTCTCATCGGACGCGCGCTCCGGGTCATGGTGGATCTCAAGCAGTTGGGCGAACGCTCGATCCTCATTGACTGCGACGTGCTCCAGGCGGATGGCGGAACCCGAACAGCTTCAATCACTGGCGCCTGTGTAGCGCTAGGCATGGCCCTTGGAAAACTCATCGAGCAGGGAAAGGTCCCTGCTTCTGCGTGGACCGGAATGGTCTCAGCAATCAGCATCGGTTTGCGGGCAAACCAAGTGCTGACCGATCTAGATTACGAAGAGGACTCAAGCTGCGAGGCGGACACCAATTTTGTGGTGACTGGAGATGGCAAGATTGTTGAGTTTCAGGGAACTGCCGAACAGGCCCCTTTTTCTGCGGAAACGCTACAACTCCTGACGCAGTCGGCCCTTCGGGCCACACAAACCCTACACCAGGCGCAGCTCGAGACCCTGCGCAAGCTTGGTCTCACACCACCAGCGGCATCCAAATAAATACAAAAGAATTAGAAAAAAAGAAGAGAGCCCCAAAGACGCAGGATGCGCCCCAGGGCTCTCCGAGGAGGGGTGGGTACAGCGCTTTGGCGTATTAGGCCACTTTGTGAGCACCACGGCGCGCCTGATAGGCTCGGTAGTGCTCGAACTTTTTTTCGTAATCCGGGACGAATTCGCCGGTCTTCTTGATCAACCCAAACTTGAATTGCTCAAAATGCTCTTCGCAAAAACCAAAACGCGCCTGGTCATGCTTGCAAGCTTTTGCGGTGCAATGGCCCGTTACGGCCGGCGCCTCTTTACCTTTTGGCATCGGGGTTGGGGTGGCGGTGGGGGCTGCTTTCTTTTCTGCAACTACTGGCTTTGCCATTGTTTTCTCTCCTCGTTCCTACAGAACCTATCGGTCTTGGACGCCAAAACTTTAGCGGCTCAGTCCGGCATTAAGTTGACAGAGCGTCAGATTATTTTCGCTTGTTGTCTTGCACCCTTAGCAATCGGCTCTTATGGTTGAGGGGACTTTAACAGACTGGAGTTCACCGTTTTTTTCCGGGAAAGGAATCCCCATGCTCATCCGCACTCGTCTTCAGACTCTCTTTTTGATTACAGCCTGTCTTTTGGCCCAACCCTGCTTTGCCTCCCCAGCTCAGGAGGGCCAAGAAACTTCTGCCTCGCGCTTCATTCAAGTGGCGGCCAAGGACAAGTTTGAGCGCTCAAAAATTGCCAACTCCGGGATGAGCATCGAAGCTGTTCGCTCTGACAGCGTTTGGGGATTTGCCACTCGCAAGATGGTCCAAGAGCTCAAAGCCTCCGGCTTCATTGTCTTGGGTGACTTTGATGCAGCAGTGGCACGCGGCGGACATCAATATGGATTTGATTTTCCTGCAGCCGATGCTCGCTACCACAACTACTCAGAACTGACTTCAAAGCTGAAGATGCTGGTTCAGAGTCATGCCGATATCGCTAAACTCTCTAGCATCGGAAAAACCATCGAAGGCCGAGATGTTTGGGCCTTGAACATCAACACGAATCCAGAATCCCTGACATCAAGGGCAAGCTCAAAACCTGGAATGATCTACGTCGGAAACCATCATGCCCGCGAGCACCTGAGCGCTGAGGTTCCCCTCATGTTTGCTCAATATCTGCTCCAGAACAGAAACCAACCTGAGATTGCGACTCTTCTCGACACTCGAGACATCTGGATCGTACCCATGCTCAACCCAGATGGTGTTGAGTTTGATATCGCAACTGGCCGTTACCAGTACTGGCGCAAGAATCGGCGCAACAACGGAGACGGAACCTTTGGAGTAGACCTCAATAGAAACTACGGCTTTCAATGGGGAACGGGTGGTTCATCAACCAACACTTCAAGCGACGTGTACATGGGGACCCAACCCTTTTCGGAACCCGAAACGCAGCTCTTCAAGACTTTTGTCGAGGCGCGAACCAACGCCAAGATCCTGCTCTCTTTTCACACCTTCAGTGAGCTGATTTTGTATCCCTGGGGTCACACTCATGACTCGATCCCCAAACAAGAAGACCTAAAAGTCTACGAGAAGATGGCCCGAACCATGGCCAGCTGGAACAAATACACTCCGCAACAGTCCAGCGACCTTTACATTGCCAGCGGCGACACCACGGACTGGTCCTACGGACAGCTGGGGATCTTCTCGTTCACTTTTGAACTTTCGCCTGCCAATTCTCTCGGTGCCGGAGGATTTTATCCAGGTCCCAAGATGGTCGACAAAGCATTCAACGACAATCTCAAGCCAATGCTGTATCTGCTGGACTTAGCTAATGATCCGTATCGAGCCCTCTCCTCAGCTCCGACCGGTTTTTTAAAGAACTATATCCAGCCTCAGGCAGAGACTTCCAAGTACTGGTCAAAAAACTAGAACTCAACGTTACTGAGGTCTACGTTCAACGTAGGCTCTCAACGCCTGAAGAATGATTTGTTCCGCTGCTTCTTGATCTTCGAAGCCAGAGATCGTGACCTTCTTGCCCTCAAGCTCTGAGTAGTGCTCAAAAAAATGGTCGAGCTCTACTCGGTAGCTGGGCGGAAGGTCGTCGATCTTTTGAATGTGTGAGAGGGTCACATCCCTACTGGCCACGGCGATGATCTTGTCATCTACTTGGCCCTGATCCAGCATGTGCATGACCCCGATCACCCGCGCCTCAATCAAACAACCCGGAAAGAGCTGGGCCTGAGTCATCACCAAAATGTCGAGGGGATCTCCGTCTTCACCCAAAGTCTGAGGAATAATCCCGTAATTAACTGGATAGTGCATCGACCCATAGAGCAGTCGATCAAGCTTAATGAGGCCAGACTCTTTATCCACTTCAAACTTAGATCGCGAGCCTTGCGGGATTTCTACTACCGCGCACACTTCGTGTGGGACCTTTTTTCCGGGAGAGAGATCGTGCCAAAGATGACGCGCCATGGGACTTCCTTCTTTTTCCAAAAGCCTGAACTAAAGATCCAAAATAATTGGCATCACAGTGGGCTTCTTGCCCAAATTGGATAGAAAAAATCTCCTGAGCTCAATACGGATGTTCTCTTGGAGATCGGACTCTATTCCCTGAGTTGAAACTTGGAGCTCGTACTCCCTGACCAGCCTTTTGACGAGGTTTTTTGCCTCTTCAACGAGCCACTGCTCGACCTGCTCACTGGCTAGCCCCTTGGTCATGATCTCAGGGGCTGTCAGAATGCGCCTACTCTCTGCGTTGCGCACCAGAAGCGCAAAGACCACACCCTTTTCACCGAGCTGTCTTCGATCCTTGAGCACTAATTTAGAAACGTCATTACCCTCACGACCCTCTATGAGAACCCGTGGTTCCTCCAGTTTCTCGACTACTTCGATCTGGTCTGGAGTGATTTCAATGACGTCTCCGTTGCTTGCTACTAGGACCTGGTCCTCGCGCAGCCCACACTCTCTTGCTAGGCGGGCATGATGCACCAGGTGCCTGTACTCACCGTGGATCGGAACAAAGAACCGAGGTCTGACGGTCTCAATCATCTTTTTAAGTTCGGGTCGAGTTGCATGCCCTGAAGTGTGGATGTCGTGAACCGTCTCGTAAAGAACCTCAGCACCCTGCTTAAATAGTTCGTTGATCATACGGCCAATGGCCTTTTCATTTCCGGGGATATACCGAGAACTCAAAAGAACCGTATCTCCCGGGGTGATCTTGAGCTGACGGTGCTCGCCATGTGCCATGCGCTGAAGAGCGGCGCCGTGCTCAGCCTGTGATCCGCTCGAAATCACGACCACTTGGCTCCGATCAAATTCATCGATCTGATCGAGCGAGATCAATACTTTTGCCGCATTTTTGAGATAACCTGCCTCAACGGCGAGGTTTGCGTTGCCCTCCATGCTGCGGCCCGAGAGAACCACACGCTTGCCCTGTTTCTCCGCAATCTGCAAAATCTGGCCCATCCTTGCCACATTCGAAGCAAACATGGCCACGATGGTTAACCCTTGAGCTCTAGAAAAAAGTTCCTCAAAACGCTCGTAAATCCGCGACTCACTCAGACTGGGATCACAGCGCTCGATGTTCGTTGAGTCAGAGAGGAGCAAAAGAACCCCTTCGTCTCCAATTTTTCCAAACGCGCCCAGATCCAGCATTGAGCCATAAAAAGGTGTCGGATCAATTTTAAAGTCGCCGGTGTGCACCACTTTTCCAAGCGGAGTCTCAATAAAAATTGCGGCTGCATCGACAATACTGTGGTTGACGGATTCAGCGGTGATTGCAAACCTTCCCAGCTCTACACGCTCACGCATTTTGAGAATACGAAGGTCTGTGGAGTCCTCAAGCCCGTGCTCACGCAATCTGTGCCTGACCATGAGAGAAGTAAAATTTGAGGCAAAAACTGGAGCGCGTACTCCTGCCTTGAGCAAGAAAGGCAACGCTCCAATGTGGTCCTCGTGGCCATGAGTGAGGACGATGGCCCTAACCTTGTCTCGGCGCTCGACCAAATAAGTGAAATCTGGAATGACAAATTCCACGCCAAAATGGTCCAAATCAGAAAAGAGCAGCCCGCAGTCCACGACGATGATTTCGTCGTTAAACTCGAGGACCATGCAGTTCATACCAATTTCACCCAGGCCCCCCAAGGGCAGAACTTTTAAGGCTGAATCGGTCATTCAACAGGTGCTCCGCTAGTTGCAGAGAGGATCCGGGCCGCAATCACTTCAGCCGCAACGTCTGTTTCTTCACCCACTGAAATGTCGGCATACTGCCGCGTGGGCTCCAAGTACTCATGATGCATCGGCCGGACCGTATCGTAGTACTGTCGAATAATCCCATCGAGACTTCTTCCTCGTTCTCGTACGTCCCGGTGAAGTCGACGGATAAACCGGATGTCTGCTTCGACGTGTAGATAAATTTTAAGATCAAAAAGACTCCTGAGCGGCGGATCCCACAAAGTGAAGATGCCCTCGAGTACAATCACCTTGCTTGGACCGACCGGCTGAGTTTGTAACGTTCTCCGGTTGGTACGATAATCGTAAACAGGCACTTGGACTGTTAAGCCCTGCTTGAGGGCTTCGAGATGGTTCCTCAGGAGCGGCCAGTCAAATGCGTCAGGGTGGTCAAAGTTTGCACCCTCGGGCAGAGAAGGGAGATAATAGCTGTCCTGATGTAGCAGTGCCACGCCGGGGTCAGTGACCCGCTGAAGGATCTTATTAGCAAAAGTCGTCTTACCCGAGCCGGAGCCTCCGGCGATTCCAACCAAGAACATGCTCGGGATTGGAAGCTAACACAGCCCCCTGCCTGGGCCTACCGCGTTTTCACTGCCGGGCCCTTGAGAACCTTAGGAATCATCTCATAGCCCACCAGAAACAATCGCGACTCACGATCTGGAGTCGTGTCTGGGGGCAGCGGGAGTCTGAGGCGATAGCCGGCCGGGACCCGCTCCCGCCCCTTAAAATGGGCAGCCGAAAGGCCGGGGTTGAATTCCTCGATCGAGTCCATGCCCAGCTTGAGATAGCGATCTAGCTCAGTGAGCGCAATGGAGTGCGGAATCTCCACTTCGTAAAACCGAAGCGGCGGATCGCGCTCGAGTTTTCCAAAAATCACTTCGGCATTACGCTCAATATCGATCGCAGCAAGAAGGCAGGCAAAAAAGTTGCTACTTGCAAATCCAAAGCTCCGGCTCCTGTAATTCCAAAGAATATCCTCTAATTGATCGGAGCCGGTTTGCCTCACCGCCCGCATCAGCCCCATTCGTCCGTGGTTGTAAGCGGTGACAGCCAGAGGCCAATTTCCAAGAGATTCGTAATTATGCCTGAGCAACTGAGCAGCGGCCTCAGTGGCACGAATAGGGTCATTGCGCTCGTCAAGACCGCCCTTAATCTTGAGGTAGAGCCTGCCCGTAGAACGCATAAATTGCCAAATGCCGCTTGCTCCGACTTTTGACCTAGCTCTCAGGTTGAAGCTGCTCTCTACGAACGGAAGCCGAGTGAGCTCAAGCGGCAGACCCTCCGCTTTGAAAATCGCTTCCATGTATGGAAGGTATTTTCCCGAGGCAATGTACCCTTCTCGAAACCGATCTTTTTGACCGAGCTGAGTCCGGAGTCGCTTTCGATGAGCAGCATTCAGAAACTTATTGGGCTCTTCAATCCCTTCAAAAAGTTTGAAAACGTATTTTTCATCCTCGCTCCAGCTCGAGGGCTCATCGAGCTTGCGATGGAGACCCAAAAGCGCATTGCGCCAGCGCGCTCTTGAGGCTTTGCTCTTTCTACTGATGTCACGGGGCGAGTCTTCTGGAGCGTAGCGAAGGACCTCATAAACGAGGTCAATGTAACGACTGTCGTGCACCACTGCCTGTCGCGTGTCATACTGGCCATAAATGCGCTTCCAAAACTCAACTTGCCTTTTGAGCTGCGGAACCACAACGAATCCAGGATCCACCCCTTGGACAGAGGTTTCGATTTTAGGGGGGAGCACTTCGTCTGGCTCTAAAGCCCCACCGACTTGCTCGCTGCGCTCAACGACCGGTCTTGCCCCGCCGCGAGCGTGGACTTTATGCGCCGTCAATGCGTCGATCCACCCAAGAAACGCACAGTACCCAAGCAGGGAGAAAAACAGCAGCGGCACCCGACGAGACACAACACTGAGCATGGCCACTTATGGTAGGGCTCCCCTGCGATCGAGACAAGAACGAGACGCAAAATGATCAGAAAAGAAAAAACCGTCAAAGAAATGGCTTTGTGCTGGGCGATCTCTCTGGCCACACAAATGACCCCACTGGTCTTTGCAAGCGAGACGCCCAGAGTGATCGCCCTCATCGATCAGCCTCCAACTACCCTTAATCCAAGAATGACGCTGGACGCCTCGGGCCAGCGGATCAATGCTCTCCTTTTTGCGGCACTTACTCGAATGGGTCCAAGCCTCGAGGTCCTTCCAGACCTAGCCACCCGCTGGAGCCACAAAGACTCGTATCGACGCTGGGTCTTTCAAATTCATCCTGGCGCTACCGACCATTCCGGCCGACCCATCACCGCTCAAGACCTGATTCAATGCTTTTCACAATATTCGTCCGGTAAGCCCAGGGCGCTGGCAGTCCAAGCACTTCCTGAGATAAAAAAACTCTCTGCAACAAAGGACACGCTGACGTTTGAGCTTTTGCGGGGCGACCCTTGGTTTTCCAGAAACGTCACCCTACTGAGGTACTTTCGGCAAGAAGGCCAAACTCCATGTTCGGACCCAAAGCCTGAAAAGCCGATCATCGCGAGCGGCAGCTTTCGTGCTCAGCCGTTTTCTCTCACTCCCACAAATGAGTTGAACCTCGAACGCCGCACTCCTCAAGGATCGTTCGAACCCGCTGGCCGCCTCCTGATCATAAGAGATGAAACCACCCGCACACTTCGCCTTCTGAGAGGTGAAGCGTCGATCGTACAGAATGGATTCTCCCCACAGAGGACGCGTTGGCTTCACAACAGGCATCCGGAGCGTTTTCATCTTGTTGAGGCGCCGGGAGTCAACGTCAGTTACCTTGCCTTCAATCTCCGCGACCCCTTCTTGAAGGACCTGCGCGTGCGCCGTGCGCTAGCTATGGCCATCCCTGTCGATTCGATCATTCAAAATCGCCTTGCGCGAATGGCCGATCCAGCAACTAGCTTTTTAGCGCCCTTTTTACCAGAAGCGCACTCACCTGCCAGAATCCCCTATGACCCGGCCCAGGCTACGCAACTTTTGGACGAAGCAGGATTTCTGCGAGATCCGCAAACGGGCTGGCGGCAGGGTTTAAAGCTTTCTTTCAAGACGACGCCAATTCGAGAAGGGCAAGAAATCGTTAGAATCATTCAAGACGCTTGGAAAAAGATTGGAATCCAGCTTCAAATTGAAGTCGTGGAACAGGCTGTTTTTCTGGCCTCTGTTAGGCGCGGAGCGTTTCAGTTATCTCTAGGACGGTGGATTGGCGTCGCAGATGCATCGATTCTTGAGCGCTCACTGCGCTCTGGCAGCTCATCCAATCGCTCAGGCTATTCTAACTCAAAAGTGGATGCTCTACTTGACCTCGTTGCCGCGGAGTCCAACCCGAGCAGACGACACATTGCACTGCAAGAGCTGCAGGAACAGATGATGCTTGATCTACCTTACTTTCCTCTTTGGTTTTGGAAGAATGCTGTGCTCTATACGAAAACGCTGGGAAGTCTTTCGCCCCATCAGTTGTCTCGAAGCGGAGCCCTGGCGCCCCTGTTTCAAGTTCATTGACGCACACTTCCCAAGCTTCAATGACTTCTCTCAAGGACTCTTTATGACTCAACGCCGCTCCAATCGAATTCCCCGCGTTCTATGTGACGCGCTTCCGCAAGAAAAAGCTCCTGTCATGGTGAGCTCCGAAGAGGCCGCCCACTTGCAGCAGGTGCTTCGGCTCAGAGAAGGTGATGGGGTCATTGCACTGAATGGCCGAGGCTCAGAGGTTTCTGCACGGATCCGCCATCGAGACAAGGCACTCTGGCTCGAAACTGACTCGACGGCGCCTATCCAAACCCGTTTGTTCCAAGCCGAGACCACTGGCTTAGTTCTAGAAATGGCGATCCTCAAAGGAGATGCCATGAGCTGGGTGATCGAAAAAGCCGTCGAGTTGGGAGTAAACAAGATCGTACCGGTTGAATGCGATTTTGGCGTGGTCGAAACCAGCCGAAAAGGCTCGCAACATTTTGTCGAGCGCTGGCAGCGCATTGCAGATCAAGCGCTTAAGCAATGCGAACGACTGCATCGACTTCAAGTGGATCCTCCACTGCCCCTCTCTCAAGTGCTGCAGCAGAAAGTTGCCCGTCGTTGGGTCGCGGTAGAGCCGGGAGCAGGTTTTCAAGAAGCTCAGCCGATTGAGTTTGAGTACCAGCCTGAGTCTTTGACCCATGTGCTCATAGGTCCTGAGGGTGGATGGAGCCCGGCCGAATGCACCATTTTTGCTGCAGAAATCCGGATGGGAAATCTCCTTGCCGCGACCTTTGGCCCCCTGATCCTGAGAGCTGAGACTGCAGCTGTCTTTACCATGAGCCAGGCAATGAGCCATGCTCTTGCTACCCGTACTTGACCAGCGCAACACCTCGAGCGACAAAGAAGCATGGACCTAAGTACGCCTAAGAGTTCTGAGATCCAGTTTAAGCCGGTCCACAAAGGGCTCGGATTTCATCCGTTTTCGGAGGGCCTCCCCTACGCCCCAAACTCTCCCTCCACGGGAGCCACTGTTGCAGGCCCGATCCGAATCGCTCCGCCGGTTGTGCCCTTAGCTCCCACCACCCCATTGATTCGGGGCAAGCCCTTGGCTCAGCTTCCAGTCCAACCAGAAGCCGTCGAGCCACTGGAGCAAGAGAAGTTTGGATTGGGCTATTTAATGCTCCGATTGTTAGCGTTTTTTACAGACAGCATTGCTCACTTTGCTTTTTCGCTGCTGGTGCTTTTTGGCGTGATGTCTTTTTTAGGCCATGAGCTCCTCGTGCTCTTTGAACCCGGGGTGATTGAATTTGCTCTCCTCTTTGCCATTTCACTGAGCTGGGCGCTGGTCGTAGCCCAAGAAGTAGTCCTAGGATCCACCCCGGGAAAGCGCATGGTGGGATTGCGACTCAATGGAAGTGCAGCCGCCATCTTCATGCGATCTTTCTTTTTTATCCCAAGCGTCCTTTTCATGGGTCTTGGGATCCTCTGGGCGCTGTTCAATCGAAATCGCCGCTGCTGGCATGACCTTGCTGCTGACGTCCAGCCAGTGCGCGCCAGAAGATGAAGAAACCACGCAGCTCACAATCCAAAATCAAGACTCCTGCGGCCCTCAAGCGCGCTCTTGCTAAGAGCAACAGGGCAGTTTTCACCAATGGTTGTTTTGATCTGCTGCATCCTGGCCATGTGGCCTACCTAGAGCAAGCCCGGGCGCAAGGGGACACTTTGATAGTGGCCCTCAACTCAGATGCCTCCGTGAGCAAACTTAAAGGACCTGGTCGGCCCGTAAACCGTCTCGAAGACCGGATGGCCGTTCTGGCTGGGCTTGAATGTGTAGACTATGTCACTTGGTTTGAGCACGACACACCTCTTGAGCTGATCCAGCAACTTGGAAAGCGCATTCGGGTGCTCGTGAAGGGTGGTGACTGGAAGCCCTCTCAAATGGTCGGGGCAAAAGAAGTCCAATCCTGGGGTGGACAAGCCAAGAGCTTGAAGTTTGTTTCCGGAAAAAGCACGACGGCCATCGTCGAGAAAATAAACAAAAAGGCTAAGCTACAACTGAAAAGCCGTCCCTGACCGGAGCTCCCACTACGGGATGCTGCTTTGCTAGGGATCGAACAAGCTCACTGAGTGCATTGGGTTTGAAGGGCTTAGCTAAGAACGCATCTGCTCCGAGCTCTTGGGCCCGATCTGCCACTCGAAAGTCACCGGAGAAAAGCACCAGCTGGGGTGTGAACAAGGGCAAAAGCACCCCACGCGCTTTTACCAGAAACTCCCCTCCCGACATTTCAGGAAGGTTCCAGTCAATAATCGCTAAGTCCACAAACTCAGATTCAAGGTACTTTAGAGCAGCCGTGGCACTCGCAAACGAAACGACCGTGCACCCTTCAACCTCAAGCAGAAGCTCAATGGATTCACGGACCCCGTCGTGATCTTCTAAAATAAGAACTTTCACCCAAAAGGGCGTATAGCTGTGTCCGGAGAACCGGACAAGTTTTAGTTGTCAAAATTTTGACCCTAAAAACTTGAACTCAGGAGGTCTTGCTGCCCCGAAGCATCCGGTCAAAGAACGCCACCGATGTCAGTGAGAGTCCAAATGCCATCCAGAAGCCAAATCCTGCGCCACGCGAAAGTTCAGCTGCACGAACCGCCAAAAAAGAAGGACTAAAAAGATTGTTGATAAAAATCCAGCTGAACGCTCCCCAAGTGAAACCCATTCCAAGCAGAGGTCCAGGAGCATTCGTAAACGTAAAGTGAGCAAATACTGCCCCTAAAAATGCGCAAAGTGCTTCGAAAACCAATAGACCCGTTATGATCGACAGCATTCCAGCACCCACTGCCGTCGCCTCACTCCCAAGAATCGGAAGAGCCATGACTTTGACCGGAAAAAGCGCCTCGGTTCCCTGCAGCTGGCAATAGATTGCCGCAAGAACTAAGGCCACCAGTCCACCAAAAGCTCCCGCAAGACCTCCAGCCGCCCAGCGGGTTGGATCTTTTCTGAGCCAAGGTGCGACCAGATCAATGTCTTTTTCCATTTCGGTTTGCATACTCTCGTTTTTCGCACACCTTCGGGTAGACTGGAAGTCCTATGTCCACGATCGATTTTCATGTGCATGTCTTTCCAAATCCGATGGAGAAGGTCTTGCCGGGCTCTCTTGCCCCCATGATCGAACAAGCGCGTCGAACGGTTCGCCATCTCCTCGAGCCCACCCAAGAAAAAATGCATCAAGCTCAAGTATGGATGCGGCTCTTGCCCAAACTTGCTCGTGCAGGACTCGATCAAATGGGCGGCCTGAGCACCCTGCCCCGGCTCCTCATTGAGTCGACTCCCGCGGATTTGATCGAAGCGATGGACGCCTCAGGGGTCGACCGCGCCGTCGTAATTGCGCATCCCCCCTTTGCATCAAACGAGTGGGTACTCGAAACTTGTTCTCAAAGCTCGGACCGACTCATCCCTGTGATGAATGTCCCTCCAGGAACAGAAAAACCAGGTCAGCTGCTCGAGGACTTGATTGACAAGGGCGCTCGCGGACTCAAGATCCATGCTTCAGCAGATGGAGAAGGCCCTGAAAGTCCGCGTTACCGAGAGTTACTTGAAGTGGCCCAATCCAAGAGTCTGCCGGTCATTCTTCATACGGGCTGCATTCAAAATAGAGTTTTTTATAAGAACCCTTCACTCGGAAAAGTAGAAATCTTTGAGCCTTGGTTTGAGGCCTATCGAAGAATCCGCTTTGTGCTAGCGCACATGAATTTTCATGAGCCCGAGAAAGCACTCCAACTGGGTGAGCTCCACTCGAACATCCTGGTCGACACTTCGTGGCAGCCTGCTGAGATCATCGGTGAGGCAGTTCGCAGACTCGGCGCAGACCGAGTGCTCTTTGGCACCGACTGGCCGTTTGTGGGGGGCAATCTCGCGGTCGGAAAAAAGCGAATCGAAGAAGGCGTCACTGGCGGAGTCTACTCACAAGATGACGCAGACAAGATCTTGGGCGGAAACGCACTGAAACTTTTGCTGGGTGGAGTCGATGCCGCGATGGCTTGAGCGCATGACGGCTGACGAGATCGAAGCCCTTCCACGCGGAACAACGGTCGTGTTTTTTCCGGTGGGTGTGATCGAAGACCACGGACCCCATTTGCCCGTGGGATTAGACTTGGATGAAGCCGAAGTACTGTGTCGATTGGCTGCTGAGCGGCTCGAGGACGAGCGCAAAGGCTGGGTTGGAGTGATTGCCCCGCGCTCACCTCTGGGGGTCGATCCCAATACGCGGGCTTGGGCCTTTGGCGTACGCGGCTATGTTCTTAAAGACTACTTGGTCGACGTAGGCTCGACCTGGCTAAGACAGGGATTTCGTTTTTTAGTGTGCTTTTCAGGCACTCAGAGCCCTCGTTCACTAGTAGCCATAGAGGAGGCTGGTCGAATCCTCTCGCGCAGGGCAAAGAGGGCGCGAATGCGACTCTTTGAATTCTTGAAAAGTTCGCAATACGGCCCCCCCTCGCTTGTCTCCGGGCGCTCGGGAGGGTCCAAACCTTCAGATATTTGGACCTCTGCCCTGGGCGTGGATCCTTCGCAACACGGGGGAGAGCGAGACACTGGAGTTGCAATGTGGCTCTATCAAGATACGGCGCGCGCGCCTCGTGAGCCGCTTCCTCCTGCATTTCCGCTTACGGGCTCGCGCATCTCTCGAATGCTTGAGCGCTGGCGTAATCGGCGATGGGGTTACTGGGGCGATCCCTCAAGAGCCGATCCCGCTCGAGCGCAGGAGCAAAGTTCAGAAGAGCTAACTGATTTTTCAGCCAAGCTGGGCGCTTGGATCGAGGGCGCAAGTCCAGACCGACTCTTTGGCTCCTGGCATGCACTCATGCCTTCTAACCGGACAACGTTCAAGGCATGGCTGCTTTTTGCTGCCATATTGGTGCTGTTTCTAGCGTACATCCGAGAACCTAAAATTCTTTAAGCTACTTGCCCGCCGTCCTGCCCTGCACGATCTTCATGAAGGATCGGCCACGAATCTCATCGAGGGTGAGGCCGGTAGCCCGAGCCTCTTCCTCGGTGATCGCGCCGCAGGCGATTCCACGCAAAAAGTAATTGAGCAGCCCCTGTCCCGTCGCCGCGTCGTCGAACACATCGCCCAAAAGCGTTGCCTTTGCGGCTTTTTCAACAAAGGCCTTCAAGCGCGCGCTTGCGGGCTCAAGGCTCTCCAAGAAAAAAGAATAAACAGCAGCATAACGAATCGGAAGTTGCGCTGGGTGAAGGTCCCATCCCTGATAATAGCCCGTCTCTAAGGAATGCAGGATATGATCAAAGCTAAGCTTCCAAGCCCGGTGGACGACCTGCTCATTTTCAGCCTTTTGCTGGGCGGAGAGGGTTCCACCCTGGGGTGCGCGGTGCGGACCCACAGGCATGATGTTGGTGGCTCCGTCGGAGAGCATAACGGAAGTTCCGGCAAGCGACACCTGCATCACGTGCTTTGCAAAATCACAGACCGGGTTTGCCATGTACTGGTAGGTCGCGGTGATGCCGCAGCCTGCAGTGTAATCGTAGGTACCAAAATGGGCTCCGATGCACCTACCGCGGCCCGCCGCCACGAACGCCCTCAAAGGCACCACCCCATCCGCCCCGATGATAGCCTGGGTCATCTCGACCATGATCTCAAACTGGATCGTGCCCGCGGCCACGCCGCACTTTTTTTCGATAGCATCGAGGCAGGAGGCCAGGGCCTCGGCCTGCGCCACATGGGTGATCTTGGGCAAAGTCACCACAAAGCCAGATGGCAAGCGCCCGCCGGTCTTAGAAAAAAGCGTGGTTAGAAAGATATCCAACGTCCGCACCGCACGCGGCACGCACTCTTCACTGAATGGCTTGACGCGAATTCCGATGAAAGGCGGCAGTGTTCCGTCCTTGATTCCCTGCGCCACTTCGCCTGCCGTGCGTGCGGCGTCTGCATCTTCTTCAGCATCTGGCCGCGTGCCGTATCCGTCCTCGAAGTCGATTCGAAAGTCCTCGACCGCCTCTCGCTTAAGCTTCGAAACCACTCGCCCATAAACCGTTTTCCAAAGATCAGAAGAATTCTGCCCCAATGCTGCGGCTAAACGGTCTGAACTGGGCGCGTACTCCTCCAGTGACCGCAACGCAGTCTCGCCCATCTTACGAGCGGTATCTGCCCTAAAGAGCTGGGCCCCACCGTATACTGTGTGCGCGGGCTGCCTTCCCTGCCAAGGCCCGGGATTTTGCAGAGCAAATTGTTGATTGGCTGCACGCAAAGGGACTCGAATGGCCTCGAGAGCTGCAGTGTCTAGTGAGAGTTGAATCGTCATTTTTAGGTCCCTCGGTAAGTCGAATAGCCAAATGGACTGAGAAGCAAAGGTACGTGGTGGTGTTCAGCGGGCTGAGTGATTTCAAAAACAATCGCAGCTTCAGGATAAAACGTGGCCACTCCGCGCTCCAAAAAATAGGCCTGAATGTTAAAGGTTAGCCGATAGACGCCCGCCTGGGCCCGAGAGCCGCGTGCCATGAGATCTTCAACCCGCCCGTCCGAGTTAGTTGTGGCCGACTTGAGGACCATCCAACCCCCTTTTCCGTCCGAACGTTCGAGCTGCACAGGAACTCCCTGAGCCGCCTGACCCAAGCTTAAATCAAGGACATGAGTGGTGATTGGACTTCGTGGATTCATCATTGGACTCCCAACCATTTCTTGAGCCTGAGCTGAGTGATGCGGGCCTGCTCTCCCGCCGCAATTTTGAGCTCGCGCTCAGGCCCGTTATTCATGCGCTGGTCCAAGGCTAAAAGCATTTCTTCTGCAGATTTACCGGTCGCGCAGATCAAAAACACATGCCCAAACTGCTTTTCATACTCAGCATTTCCAACAGCAAGCGCTTTCAAAATGTTTTCAGAAGCGTTGGCAGTTCCCTGTTGTTCTTGTGAGGCCCATGCAGCCGTAGCAGCAAACTTTTGGCGCAACTGTGTTTCACCAATGCGAGGATGATGTGAAAAAGCATCGAGCCAATCAGATTTTGAAAGAGAGAACCAAACCTGGTCGGCCGCTTCAAATAGCGCGTCGATGACACGGAACGGCCTGCGACGCGCCATTTGTTCTGACCAAGCTTTGGAACCACAACACAGCATCAGGCCCTCAACGGCCTCCCTCTCAGAGAGACGATTGAACTCATCAAGCGTCACGCCCGCACTCCATAAACTCTGAGGCGACTCACACCCCCATCCGGGTAGATGTTGAGTCTGACATAATTAAACTTTCCAGAACCTGCCGCCGCTGAGAGCTCCTTTTCAAAAAAGTGCTGATGGTGAGCCTGAAGCTGGGTGCGCGAAAGCACCTCAACCCACTGAATGTCCTTCCGATCTCTAAAGTCCGCAGGCAGCAAGGGTTCTCCCTCAACCCAGCAAGCGTCCACGGAGCAGGACTCCGGAAAGTTCCCTTTGAAGTGGTTGGTATCCACCTCAATTTTTTGAATCCGACCTGATGTGGCAAGCCTCACGATGATCCAGTCGTTTCCGGGACCGCGCTTACGGCGGGTTTCCCACCCTTCGCCCATGTTCCGAGCACGCCCTGGGAGGATCAGATTATCCTTGGGACCAAAGAAACTATCGTTACATGACACGACGCTACCGCCGTTTGCTGCGGCAGCCAGGTCCAACTGCCCAGCGGTCTTGAAATCCACCGCAGGACGCCCATGCACTCGCAACCTCGCCACTCCCCCATCCGGAAAAATCGTGAGCCTCAGATGCGTGAACCGTCGACCGTCATTGACGGAAAAAAAATTGTGGCTGCCGCCCTGAAGCTTGGACTTGCTCACCAAAGAAATCCACTTTGCACCGGCATCAAGCGCCTGCTCGTCCAAAACACACTCTATCGCGTCAATCGAGCAGTATTCTGGGTAGTTGCCAGTGAAAAAAGAAGTGTCGACATCCAAACCGCTGATGCTCCCAGCGATACCCAATCGGATAATGCACGTATCGCGATCATTTCCAGGGCCGATGTTGCGTTTGCGACGGCTCTCCCAGCCGTCCATCCACTTTCCAAACTCGGTGTATTTGTCCGCAATAAAAACTGGCGGCTCGGCTTTGAGTAAATTCTCTTTCGGGGCAAAAAAATCATCGTTGGCGTAGAGCGCCTTTCCACCCACTTTTTCAGACGCAAGATCCAAAAGCTCGGTAAATGGGACGAAAAAATGCTGGTGACTGCCCTGCGGGGCCGCCGATACGGTCGCGTTCATTTGTCCTGCCTTTCAAACTTAAGCTGCTGCCCCCGAGGAGCGCTCCCGGGCAGGATCTCCACCCCACCCAGAAAAGTCTGGAGCACCCTGCCTTGCACCTGACGGCCTGAATACGGCGTGAGCTTGTGGCGATGCAGCACCTGGGTTTCATCAATCGAGCTTTCTGCCTCCGGATCAAAGACCACGAAGTCGGCGTCCATACCCGGGGCAATCGCACCTTTGCGCCTACCCAGTCCTAAAAAGGCTGCGGTGCGCGAACTCATCCACTGAGCCAGATCACCAGCAGAAAAACCGCGTGACCTAAGCTCAGTCCAAACAACCGGAAGGCCAAACTGAAGCCCCGAAATTCCACCCCAGGCTTTTGCAAAATCTCCGGTTTCACTCAGCTTGAGCGAGGGTGTGCACGGCGAGTGATCCGAGACCACGAACTCAATGTCACGACGGGTGAGCCCCTTCCAAAGTTCTTCACGATTCGAGGCCTCACGAATCGGAGGACAGCACTTAAAGTGGGTGGCACCGTCCTGAATTTCTTCGGCACTGAACGCAAGATAATGAGGGCAAGTTTCAGCAGTGATTGGAACTCCGGCCCGCCGCGCCTCAGCCAGATCCGCCAGGGCATCCGATGCCGAAAGGTGCACGATGTGAGTTCGACAACCGGTTTGTCGCGCCAGCTTGATCATCATACGAATCGCATCGACCTCCCACTTTTGGGGCCGGGATTCCAAAAAGCTTCGATAGGTCCGTGGATCTTTCTTGGACTGCATGACGGGTGATTCGATCTCGGCATGAACAAGAAGCGGAACCCCCAGCCGTGCAAGGATCGGCATCGCTACTGTGAGGTCTTTCTCAACGACATGCTCAAACTCATCCACACCCGAGGGACACAAAAAACACTTAAACCCAAAAACCCCTGCACGAACCATGGGCTCCAGCTCAGACGCATTGCCTGGAACCACTCCTCCCCAAAATCCATAATCAATCTGGCACTTGCCCACAGCCGCAGCCGCCTTTGCCTCGAGTGCTGCTAGAGAAGTGGTTGCCGGAATTGAATTCAGCGGCATATCAATCACGGTTGTAATTCCGCCAGCTGCTGCAGCACGAGTCGCGGTTTCAAATCCTTCCCACTCAGTGCGCCCCGGCTCATTGATGTGGGCATGAGTATCGACAAGACCCGGCAGCACCAGCGCGCGCTTGATACTCAGGACAGGCAGACTCTGATCTGGGACCGAAGTGTCAGAGGCAAGCACTTGAATTATTTTTCCGTCTCGGACCTCAAAAGCTGCCGGCTTTGGAGCGCTTGAAAACGGCAGCACTACTTGTGAGCCGCGGACCCAGAAATGATTTTTTTCCGCTAAAAGACTCACTGAAGTTTAGCCCCCTGCCTGATCCATTTTGAGAGAACCTCTCGCTCATCATCAGTGATGCCTGTCTTGTTATTCATAGGCATGGTCTTGGTGATCACCACACGAAACTGAATTTTTTCAGCCATTGCTTTTACTTTTTCTGGTGCATCAAACATCACGCCATTGGGAGCTACCTTGAATACATCATCTGTCGGCTGCGACGAGTGGCACTGAGTACAACGCCGCTCAATAATAGAATGGACCTCAGAATACGCTATAGGCTCACCGAGCTCTGCTGATTGCAATGCCCCAGCGGGCGCAGTCATCCCGATCACCCCAAGAAGGGCTGCTGCAGCCGGAAGCGCGGCCCACCTGGCGTTTGCCGATTTTCCGATCATCACGTGACGGATCGCCGCACCTGCAAAAATAAGCAGGAGCAATATGAGCCAGTTTTGCGCATGACCAAAAGTCATAGAGTAGTGGTTACTCAGCATCACAAAGAGCACAGGAAAGGTCATGTAGCTATTGTGAACGGAGCGGCGCTTGGCAGCCAGACCATGGCCATAATCAGGGATCTTGCCCTCGGCCGTTGCATCAATCATCTTCTGCTGCGCGGGGAGAATGCGCACCCAGACGTTGAGCACCATGATTGTGCCCATCACCGCGCCCACATGGATGAATGCCGCTCTGCCGCTCAGAGTCTTGCAGAGGCCTATGACCATCGCCACAAGCGCCACGTAGCAAAGTGTGGTCGCAAGACCCGAGCGGGATTGGGCAAAGTTAGAATTCCAGAGAGCGTCATAAGCAAACCACGAGACCGCCAGAATCCCGAGCCCCAGTGCAGACGCTGCACCAAGTGAGATGCTCGAGACGTTCGAGTCGAGCAGATAAACTCCGCCCGTAAGGTAGTAGAGGTTCACTAGTAGGGCCAGACCCGTGAGGACCGTGAACATGGCCTCCCACTTGAACCAGTGCAGGGTCTTGGGCATTTCGCCCGGACGAATTTTTCTTTTCTGAACCTGATAAAAGCCACCGCTGTGGACCATCCAAAGCTGACCTTCGACCCGTTTTTGAGCTTCAGTATCGGTGGCCTCAGGCGGCTCGAGGCTGGCATCCAGCCACATAAAGTAAAACGAACTTCCGATCCACGAAATACCGGCCACCAGGTGAACCCAGCGCAGAGACAAACTTAGCCAATCTTGGAGGTGCGAGAGCAAGCCTGCAGACATAGGCAGAGTCTTGCTTCAGAAAACAAAATTTTTCTAGAAGGATGCACCCTGTAAAGGACCTCTTATCAACGCCTCACTAACCTCGGTGATGCTACCCTCTTGGTCTACTTGAAAGCCATCAATCGGTCCCGACGATTGGCCAGCAGAACCCATTTCCTGTGCCCAAGCAGTGTTAAAGAGCCCGAGGGAGGCCAAGTCCAGATTTCCAAGAGCCCCAATCCTAAAGCCCGATGCATTAATATCCGTCCAAGTCATCAACGAAGGCGCAGGCCCCCCCAGCGGCTGAAAAAAAGTAGCCCCCTCGCCTTGCGTGCAGGTCAAGCCTCCCTTAAAGGAGTCAAAATTGCCGCTCGGCATAAAGCCTACAGTAAATCTGCGACGACCTGACCCCGGAGAAAACCCCAGTTCAGCCAAGCAAACTGAGTACTGCCCCGAGGAGGTAAAAAAAATCTTCTCAGACCGAAAGGCCGCCCCAAGCTGAATCTTGGCTTCGACGGCCTTAGCTTTACGCTGAAAATTCTGGAACTTAGGGACGGCAACGGCGGCCAGTACCCCAATCACTGCCACGCTGACCATGAGCTCTATCAAGCTAAAACCGCCGGCGTTTTCCAAAAAATTGAACCTCGGAATGCGCAGGAGACGTTCCAAAAGAGCATCTTTATAGTCGCGATAGCCGCGATAGTCCCGGCTCGACTTCATACCTCCCTTCAGTGTATCGAATCGGGCAGAAACTGGGAAGTTCTGCCAAGAATTCGAGGTGAGGGGTTTCAAGTGCTTGGTCTTAAAGGCTATTCTATAGCTCTTCTCAAAGCAGCGGCCCTGTCGCTCTTGGCCCCTAACCTGACTCTAGCGGGCGGGCCCAACTGCCCAAAGATGCTTCTGGCCTTTGTGGCCACACCCAAACACCCCCTTGCGCCAGGGCTCAGTGAACCCATCGCCGGCCTCAAAAAACCTAATCGCTTGCCAGACTGGGGTCCCAGAGTCACTCTGTCGCTGGGCCCAAATCGCAGTATTTCAACCCTGACATTGGGCCAGTACAACGTTCACAATCTCGTGAGTCCAGCAGCAAAAGAACGTCTACTCCGAGATCCGGGCACCGAGGCACTCTCGTTTTCTGCAGGCGCTCCGGATGGGCAAATTGCCAAACCTCTTCACGACGTTCAAAGAATCGCTTCTACGATTCTTCGGGCCAATCCAGACATTCTCGTCATTCAAGAGGTCGAAAGCCATGCGCTCTTAGATCACCTCAACCTCCATCACTTGAACGGAAAATACGTTCCGGCCGTCATCGAGGGAAACGACCCGTTCATTCAGGTCGGTTTTCTCTTTAAAAAAGATCTCCCGTTCGAAATTGAAATCCAAAGCTTTAGAAATATCGCGCATCCATCCCTAGATCCATCCCTAGAAAGAACTGTTTTTTCTAGAGACCTCGCAGTTGCTATCATCCGAGAAATTGGCTCAAAGCCGAGCGATCCTCCACGCTTCTTAGTGGCCGGCTCCCACTTTAAATCTAAACGGCTAGACAGCGCAGGCCAGGACACTGCAGCAATCCGCGCGCAAGAAGCCCTCACTGCAGCCCAAGTGATTGCCCACTATCGTCATCAGTTTGGAGACCAAGTTCCAATATTCTTTGCAGCTGATTTTAATGACGACGTTCGTAACGCAGCAGCTTTTCAACCCCTTCGAGAACTGGCTAAATTAAAAGACACTTTTGATCTCGCTCCTCAGACTAAAAGCGTCCCGATCGAAGAGCGGATCACTCACACTTATTTTCCAGCAGAAGAGGCCCCCGTCTTCTTGCAGCTGGATGCGATCTTGGTCTCGGGAGGCCCAAATTCAACCGAATGGATCAAGCAAGCCCAAATCATCCCGTATCTCGATACACACGGAAAACCCAAGCCCGTTCCTCAGAGCTTTCGCAGACGCAAAACCGACCCCTCCGATCACTTCATGGTGACCACAGAGTTCGATTTTCAAGCCCTGAGACCTCTCTGAGCCGTGTTTTTTCTCAGGGGTTTGCAAAAACTTGACTGGAGTGGCAAGCCCTTCCAGCGGAGAAGATCGCCATGACAAAGCAAAAAGGAATCATCCTCTGGGTTGGCGCTACTGTACTGCTGGGCTCTCAAATCCTCATGCCGGCTTCTGCAAGGGCAGGCCTGTGCGATGACCCCGTGCGCAACCAGAAACTTTGCCGCCAGATGAACCATCTGCGCAGCGGGCTCAACTTCTTAGAAGCCCAACGCGAGCTGTTGCAGGTCAACTATCCTTTACTTGCGGCTCTTGGGTTAGACATGGCCGCGGTGGCACAAGATGCGCTCAAAGAATCGGCGAGCGGCGCACCTGAAAATCACTTGAGTCCGCTCAAAGCAGTGATCGAGAAGACTACACGCTTAGCTGCGGAGGCCACAAAATCCAGCCCAAATGCGCTCGTTACGGCAAACCAGATCAAGGCCCAATGCGCCGCCTGTCATACGGGTCAGGGAACAGGTGCCGCAAGCGGACACCTTTGGACCGATATTGCCAATTACAACTGGGAGGTGGTGCACACTGCCTGCAACAAGCCTGGGCGTAACCCTTTCTTATGCAAGAACATGCACGGGCTCGCGAGCAGTTATAACTTTCTGGTCACTGGTTTTGAGGCTCAACGAGAAAACTATGATGCCCTCTCACTCAGCGCGACTGAAATGCTTCGAATTTCTGAGGCTCTCGAAGCCACCGGAGTGTTTCATGGAAATGGTGACCTGATTGGCGCTCTTAAAAATGATGTCAAAGCGGTGTTGACCGTCGCTCATCGCAGGGATCCTAACGCTTTTGAGAAGTCACGAAATCTAGGCCAGGCCTGCGTATCCTGCCACAGTGGTCCTTACGGACGATAAGGGCTCAAAATCCTACGACGAATAGAGAAACGCTCACCAAATCGAGCAATCGCCTCAGCTCGCATCCTCGGAGCGTCCTCGGCAAGGTAGCGCTCAAGCAGGGCCCGGCTCTTGACCCGATAGTGAATCACCCACAAGACAGAGGTCAGATCCGCATCGACTTCAGTCCACCACTCCGCCGATTCAAAGCCGTCGATCTTGAGTAGCTCTGGGATGTGGTTCTTTAAAAACTCCGCATATTGAGCTGCAATTTGCGACTCTACTTTAATGTTCACTTCATAGATCATCCTGCGACTCCCTTCATTTTGAACTGGGGGGTTGCGACAATCCTCGCTGATTTCTCAGCCACCGCCCACGAGAGACTACACCCCAAATTGAATCCTCCCCAGGATTTAGGGGGAGCCCCTCATTTCTTTCAAATTGTCTTTCTGGACACAGTAGAGAGCCTGCACCCGCCTGCCGATCAGTAGGACATGCAGAAATCTTTTGTATGGGTGAGTGTTCTTTTATCGGCAGCTACGATGGGTGCTCTCAGTATTTCTTCGAGTATTTCTTGGGGCCTTGCCGATGACTATGACCGACTGGATGGCCGCGGAAGGTCACGCGCCAAAGTGAACGTGATCGAGTGGAAAGATAATCTCGAAATCCACGTATACCCGGCGGGGGCGCTTCAAGGTCTGGCACTTCAGCTAGATGACGCCAAACACGGTGGAAAAGTGATGGTGATTGGATATCGCTTTAAGACCAATCCCAAAGAGCAACTGATTCGTCGCGCCATTCTTGGGATCCCCATTGCCGAAGGGTTCAAAGTTTACCAAGACCCTCAGAGCGGAGCCGAGTATGACAAGTGGATCGTAACAAACGGCGCCCCCGAAAAAGCATTTGTTTCGTACGCGCTCGAGGCGCCCCCTACCCAACTCTATCCCGACGGTCATCCCGCTCTGGCCGAGCGCTCAGAGACTGCGAGTCCAGCTCGCTCGGCCCAAACTCCAAGCACCCCCTCTCAGCGCCAGCCGGCTAGTGGCGTGGACGAGGACACCGGAGCAATTCGATCCAAAAGTTGGTAAATCGTTAAATATTTGATTTTATTTGTTTTTATAGGCGCCCATAAAAAACTGGCGTTTATTTTTTATTATTGTTAAAAATTATTAACTAATCTCGAGCCACCCCTGGCAGTACCGAAAGGAGTTTCTCGTGAACCAGTCCCTCAATTCTCAAACCCGTCTTTTTGCTCTCTCTTCTGCCCTCTTTGCCCTGACGCTGAACGCCGCAGGTTGCGGAAAGAAAGGGGCCGGAAGCTTTGTCACTCAGGCCAAGTTTCAAACCTCTGAAGAAAATGGACAGCTCATTGGAGATCTTAAGCTGATGCTGAACACGTCCGGCGTTCAGCTCCCTTCATTTGTTGTCCCGATTGCCGACCCCAAAGAACCTGGACGTTTTTACGGTGCGATTTCAATGAGAGACGCCCTGGGCATCGGCACTGAACTCGGTGTGCGCATTCATCTAGATGAGATCCCTGGCTTGAACGGATCAGTGGACTCATCGCAGCTCCCCAACGGCAAACCCATTCCTGTTGCTTTGCCTACCGGCGTCACGGCCGTGGCGATTCCTATTCAAGAACGAAGCCGTGCCTATGTCGCCTTTGGAGAGAGAACTGCCCTAGTCGGAACAGCGGTCGTCATCCGCGAATTTGACCGCCTTGCATCAGCCATCGGCGGTACCGATCTCTTTTTTCCATTTACTGGAGATCATGGAATTCGTGGAGTGGCTGGGCTTTTTAGTTCATCAGAAAGCGGTCAGAGCGGACTGGCCGTGTTTGTCGATGTAGGGCCTGCGCTTCAGCAAGTATCGCCGCGCATGATGACAAGCCTGATTGCCAACGCCACCGAACCCTCGCAGCTTGAATTCAAATCACAACGCTCTCTCTCAAGGTCGCAGGCCGTACGGCTCAATCATTTCATGCAGGAGTTGTCCCGCCGGGGGCGACGCCTGAGGCTCTGAGGAGCTCACAAGGAGTATTGCAACTTAGCCACTGAAAATCCGTAGCCCCGGGTCGTGCGGTCTGACCGAAGTCGGATCATCAGCACTTCCCCGGGCACGGGTAGGCTGACCAGATTTTTTGGAAAACCCGTGAACGAATCAAAAACATGCCCGCCTGGATTTTCGATCGTGATCTTGTCGTAGAAAAACTCAGTTTCGATTTTTGAGAACACCACCCGCATCCATCTTGCCCCAGGAACACTGGCCTCAAACAACAGGTTAGCCCGGTTTGGATAGGGATGAGGCGACTCCAAGCTTGACGGAACATCTCGCCACTCGTCTTCTCTTGGGACAGAACCCAGAGCGTGGGGGCTAGCCACAGAAAAGAGACAGAGTGACAGACGAAACAGAAAAGTCCAAACCCGGCACCGACTCATGAGCACCCCCGCAGTGAACTCACTTAATTTGCAGGTCGGTAGAGATCTCTACAAATGCGCTCGCCGTAAAAATCCACGACCCTCGTCTTCAGATAGTCACGGAATTCGTCTTCAGTGACCTTCTTGACACCTCCGTTCGGAGCGCGCACGCGCCACTCGGTTCGGACTTCGTGATTACCGCGTGAGCTCCGAGAGAAAGCAACTCGTCCTCCCAAGTGGGCCTGGACGGCAATGTCGTTGAAGTCAGTGTTCACGGACATTTCAAGGATCTGGCCTCCGTTCTTTTTCCAGACAAACGAAGTCACGTCTCGACGGTTCTGACTGACCAAAGTGTCAAAAAGTACGTGAGGGATCACTTTACCATTCTCTTTCACGCGAGCCAGCACCTGCTCAACGTCACGCGAAAGCACCGCACTCGGAAGACGCTGATCTCGCCCATCTAAAAGCTCAAAGCCACATTGAGTGGCTGCGCCAATCAGCCCACTCTTGATGAAGGTGGCGTAGTCGGCAGGCCTGCCAGCGTAGTCAGAAACAAATTCTTGCGAAAGCTCAGAGCGCATCGACTGCGCAAACGCTGTTTGGGTGCCCGATAACGAAACCAACGAAACCAATGAAGTGAGCACGTAGACGATAGAACGACGTTGCATGAAACCCCCCTGGATTGAAAACCCATCGATTGTTCTAGTGAAAACAAGGCCCGGGCGTCAACCCCCCCGCCCTATTTAGGTTAAGAAACAGATAAGCTCACCCTAACTAGTGGCGCCCCCTCAGCTCTCCGGCTAATTGAAACCCCATGAACACGCACTCAATCTCCAGCCCCTTTAAAAACCAGGTTGCCCTCGTCACCGGCGCTGCCTCCGGAATCGGTCGCGCCACAGCAATTGCCTTTGCGCGCCAGGGCGCGCGCGTTGTGGTGTCCGACACCCAAGAAAGATCCGGAATCGAGACCGTAGATCTGATTGCCGGACAGGGTGGCGAAGCAATTTTCGTGGGATGCGATGTCTCAAAACCCGAAGAGGATCGGAGACTCATAACGCGAGCGGTCGAAAAGTTTGGCCGGATCGATCACGCCTTTAATAACGCTGGAGTTGAGGGTTCGTCCGCCCCATTGGCGCAGTCGAGTGAAGAAAACTGGAACCGGACACTCGCAATCAACCTTTCTGGCGTCTACTGGTGCATGAAAGAAGAACTGGCTGTCATGGAGCGACAGGGCTCCGGAAATATCGTCAACTGCTCTTCAATCGCAGGGATCAATGGCTTTGCCGCGATGGCAGCCTATGTTGCGAGTAAGCACGGAGTGGTGGGCCTCACTCGGTCTGCCGCTCTGGACTACGCCTCGAAAAACATTCGAATCAATGCTGTTTGCCCCGGGGTGATTCACACTCCAATGATCGATCGGTTTACTGGAGGCGACGAAAAGGCCGCCCAAGTTTTGGCCTCCGGGGCTCCCATTAAGCGCATGGGCCGACCCGAAGAAATTGCAGATGCAGTGCTTTGGCTGTGCAATCCCCTGGCAGGCTTTGTGGTGGGAACCGAAATCGTCGTGGACGGCGGCTGGTCTACCGGATGACGGGCTCGACCTTACTGGGCGGATAACCTGCCTCCGTAAAGATCGATTTCAACTGAAGTAGGCTGGATTCGGTTTCAAGCATCAAAACAGCGTAGACGCCGCCCTCCATATCCACGTTCACGCGAGTGCGAGGGACCAACGCACTGACACCTTCCCGTTCGAGCATGGAGGCAATCACTCGCGCAAGAGTAGGCCTGGAGCGAAAATGAAACACTCCGGGCTCGAAAACCACTTCAACAGAAAAGAGTCCTTCGGCAAATTCACTCAGATCACTCCCCTGCGCTAGCGGGCTCTGTGTCCCAACAAAAAGAGCGGCGATAAAATAAAAAACACGCAGAACTTTGTTTCTTGAAATCACGTTGAAATCACCTCGGCAGCACAACAGGAAACCAGGACCATCGGATTTTGCTGAGACTGAATCGAATCCAACCGCGATCAGTCTAAGTTGAGGGGCTCTACCTCGAAAGAAGTTTCCCAGCCATAGTGGTCAGAGAAAATCTCGCGCCGACCATCCAAGACCACAGAACCCTTGATTGGCTTAGCGCCGTTTAGACCAAAAAGATGGTCAATGTGCCCTTCTTCTTCATTAGAAAAAGGATTACTCAGTGAGCGAGTGCTCACCGGGAGCATCGACATAAAACGTCGAAATCCTGGGAATAAGAAATGAAGCTCTTCCCAAAGCAAAGTGTACTTGAGTCCATACGGAGCGACGTTTAGATCACCTCCCAAAATCTGAGGGATGCCGCGCGCACGATCATACAGATGAGCTGCAAGCTCTCTGAATTGCCCGCGCCTCTCGTCTTCGAAAGTTTTATAGAGGCCATAATTGGCCACCAAGTGCGTATTAGCAAAAAAGATCGGTCCAAAGTCGGGGTGTTCAATCGTTGCCGAGAGAACGCCTTTATCCGAGAAGGCCTCTCCAGTCGTCAGAGAGTCCCACCAGGACGGCTCATTTTCAAAATTGAATTGGTTGGCACTCGTCACTGGATGCAGACTCAAAATCATCAAACCCGTGCCAAAGCTTTTTTTGTCTAGCCGGGCAGAAAAAGGGTAACCGCAATATCTCAGGCCCCGCGCCATCCACGGCTTCCAAACCTCCTGGAGTAAGACTACATCCCACGGATGAGCGCTCTGCAGAGATTGCTTTTTGAGAAAAGCACAAAAGGCCTCGAGCCGACCCACCGGATCTTTTGAAAGCGGCCGTGGCAACCCCCAAACATTATAAGTCAGTACTTTCAATGTTGACGCAGCATGCGATGAAGGATGCCAAGCAAAAGCCAAACTGAAAGCGCAGAGCAGAAATGAAAGCCGCATTTTTCCCAACCCCTATCCGTTGGTTAGCTGCAATTGATCAGAACATCAACAAGGATGTCCTGTTAGTTGCCGCGGGCCTGGAATACAAACGGATAGCTGACCTTCGTAGATGCGCCAGTGGGAGAGGAAGGAAACGCCATTCCACGCACCACTTCGACGAGACAGCTCTCTAGAGTTTGCGATTGGACATCTGACGCTTTTACTGATGCAGAAAGAACCGTTCCTTTGGCGCTCACCTCAAAGAGGGTGACGACTCGACCGGCCAGCTGAGGTTGGCTCAGCAATGCGCGTTCATAACAAGCTCGGATCTTTCCTCGATTGGACTTAATGACGCGACGGACTGTTTCACGATCCAAGCCGCCCTGCACTTCGCTATCGCTGCCATCATCTAAACCTAAGCTTTCGCCTCCACCCTTACCCGAAGCCAAGGAAGAGTTTTTTCCGAGACCTTCAAGCCCTGAGCCAAGAAGCTTACCCCCCGAGCCCGAGACCACTGCACCCACGTTCGAAGGGGAGTATTTAGCTTTGCCAGAAAGAGTCGTCGCCAGCGCTTGAAGCCCATCACCCTGCGCAGTTTTCTGACCGCCGGCCTTTGAAAGATCAAGCGCTCCAGAGGGCGGCGTCTTAAGCGCAATACTTCCGGTCTTAGCGCCTGCAGCCTGGCTTACCATCCCTTCATCAAAAATCTGATCCGCTCGGACTCCCTCGCCCTGCTTTGGAGCTTTTGACTTGAGTGCGCCCAAAAGACCGAGCTGATTCACATCGGTTGGCGCCACTGGCGCAACCAATCCGGGTCGAGTGGGCAACGCTCGGGTTTTAGCCACCCCTTTTGGGGCCACTCGAGGAGCAGCCGAAGGACCGGCGGCCTCTGACTGAGCGGACTTAGGTCTACTCAGCGACTCGGACACGGGTGGCGGCGGAGGGGCCTCTTTGACTTCGATCTTTGCAATTCGGGGAGGTGGCATCTGAATGGCCTCCGAAGGATTCTTGATCTTGTATGCAACCCAAGAAGCGGTTCCCCCTGCGACCAGAAACCCCACGAGAAAGCCAATGCGCAGGATGGGATTGCCAACCACTTCTCTAGGAATCGGAGCCCGAGGTACAGGCGAAACCCACCTAAAGTAAAGATCGTCAGGACCGTACTCCATTCGTATCCAGTCCGACTTTCCCAGTTCAACCGACGCACCCGGAAGCACTTCTCCAGGATTTGAGTTTTTGATGAGAGTCACGCGCTGAGGGCCGCCTCGAGTCGCCTGAAATTCTATCGCAACTCCCCCTTTTCGATACAGAAGCTTGAGCCCCGCGATCTCTTCAAAAGGCCGCAATTTTCGAACTCTCAAAAAAGACGGACCCGAAATAGGCAGATGAGAAACCTCTTGAACTGCTCCTGAATCACGACGAATTCGGACGGCTTCAACCAAGCTCAACCGCTGTTGCGCCCTCTGCTGAGTGCCACCCTGTCCCTGCAGGTTACGTCTGATCGCACCACCCATCTCTTCAGGTGAGTCGAGAACGCCTTCTGAAAGTTCAAAAAAGAAACCCTTAAATTCTGTCTTGCCAGTCTCGAGCACTACGCCTTCGCCACTGTCGTTTGAAATGTCGAACAGAACCCATTGACCTGAATCTGACCCTTGAGCCTCCAATAAGAAGTGAACCGGTTTGACCCCAGGAGCCCTCAGCACTCCGTCGCAAGAAGGCGATCTGCCTAACGTGGATACGGGCTGCGCAAGGCTCACGGCCGCAAGCTCAAGTCCATTTCTAGAGATCTTGAGCTGCCTCACTTTTTATCTCCCTTGAAACGTCGAGCCTTAGGGCGCCATTTGCGGTCCTGTTCATGGTAATCGTTAAAGTCTTCTCGGGAGTAAAGCACCGAGTCCAAACTCTCGCTTCCGCCCTCCATTTGAATAAATAGGTCGGGTCGACGCTTCTCTCCCTCAATCACATCAGCCTCGAAGTCCAAAAAGTTTCCGGGCTTATTGACGCGTTTCTGTGCCTGCGCGGGCGCACCAAAAGCCAAACCAATACCCAGCGATAAGACCATCACTCTTAGGCCAATCATTTCTTTTTCCAGTCCTCAATCACTCGCTGCATTCCGGCATCCGTCAATTCGTCATGAACATATCGAAATAAAATATCCTGCTGAAAAGGCGCAGCCCCCGGCCCTCTCGGTGAGGCAATCACCCATGCCCGGAGCCTCCAATAGTCCTCTCCGTCCACCGCTTTTTTGGCTTTCAGCCTCTCGAGTTCCATCAGCGCCCCCCAAAGATTCCAAGCGCGCACCATCCTCACCACGTTCTTTGCAGTGGCCTCGGGCCGCAATTGAGCTGAAGGGACAATTCGATCAGGGGCGCTGAGCGCCGGAAGTGTTTTTGCTGCATCTTCTGCCTCTTGCGCCCTTTTCTGTTCATCTGCCTTTAGCTCGATTTTTACCCGGGCCTCCTCGAGCTGTTGGATCTGCGCAGAGTGATCGCTTGCAAGCTGCTTTAAGCCCTCCTGGTACTCGGCCAATTGCTCTGGCCTAAGACCCTTGGGGACGGGTGACTGCAGGATCAATTGCACAGCACCCTCCTCGAGTCGACGCTGTGCTGATAAAATACGAACTTGCGATCGGGGCAGCTGCCCCTTGAGAGCGGCAACCATTTTCTTTCTGTGCAGCTTGACGGCTTCAATGACTTTTTGAGTGAGCTTGACGCTCTGAGCTCCGCGCTGAGGCCTACCGAGCGATACCCTGGCCGCCGACTTTTCATACTCTGTGAGAGGAGAGTTCCCTGGAGCGTTCGACCCACCCAAGGGAGGCTTGCCGAGAAAACGCCTGGCCAGATCGGCAATCGGACGATCGCCGCCAGGATACTTCGTAAAATAGCGGTCCACCCAGTCGGGATTTGTTAAAACAGCCGCACCCAACCAAAGTGAGCGTTGAGTTGAGTCCAGTGCCTTCACCCGGTCAAATCCAATCGACTTGGCCCCTCCCCAGTAAAGCAGCCCCAAGAGAGCCACATTAGGATCCTGAACGTGGAGCATCCATTTTCCAAAAAGACCAAACTCCCCCTCTTCAATCACCTGCAAAAGAAGTCTCGACTTCAACTGTCCCGCCTCTGAGCGTTGCTGCCAAGCGAGAGGAAACTCAGAAATTTTCCGGATCGCTTCTCCATGAAGTTTCTTACTCAAGAGAGCCGCAACCCACTCATCGCGTGCTGAATGAACTTTTGCCAAATCATCTGAAAGCTGCTCAAATTTTTGTAAATGAGCCGCCATGGCTTTGAAATCATCAGAGTTTCGTGCCCCCGAAGCCAGCTTGAGCGAGGCTTCTGCAAGGACGGCCCTGAGCCTTGGATCGGGAGCTCCAGAAAGATTTTTGAGCTCAAGGGCCTCCGGGCCAGCCATCACACCCAAAAAATCTCCCGCCTGAAGTTGCGCCCATTTGTAACTATACCAATATAAATGACTGGGCTCACGTTTGAGAACCTGGCCTAACGTCTGGACAGCGCCCGCATAATCTTTTTCTTCGACCTGGAGCTGCGCTAGTTTAGCACCCGCAACGGCGCCTCGCTGTGCATGAGGATCTGCAAGACGCTCTGTCAGGGCTTTTTTGTATTGCAAGCGATAGGAACCACCATTGGCCGATTGCAATCGCTCGAGGGCTACAAGTTGTGCGTCTTTGGCCCTCTGGCGGACTGCCTGCAACTGATCTTCTGGGTACTGATCGTCCCGGATCATTTGCTCTGACAACGCCATCAAACAGCGCGTATCGTTTTCAAGTTCACACACTTCAAGCCAGAACTCTTGGAGCTTTGCTTTCTTGGTGCTCGCTGCAAAAACACGCAAATGTTCCTGAAAGAGGGCCTGAAGCTGATGAGCAAGTTCTGATTTCGTAAAGTTCTCCGGAGTTTTTGTCCGACCTGCATAGGTTTCAGAAAAGACCTTGCAGACTCTCTCACTCGCTGCCTCAAGCGGCTCGAGGATTTCAGAAGAGAGGGGCTCAGTTTTTTGAAGTGCTTCGACTACCTTCAAAACTTCAAGGGTACGTTGCGCATGGGCCTTAGACGCGTACTCTCGAGAAACACCTTGCACAGAGTCCAAGAGAACGGCCACTCGTGCGGCGGGGTCAGCCGTAAGCTCCAGCACACGATCTCTCAATCTTGAGCGTGCTCCCAGCTGCCCCTGGCGCTCCAAGGTGGCCAGCGCCTTTCTCAAAAAGGCTAACCCTCTGGCCCCTGTCTTTGAAAGTTTCTGTTCATAAATTTCCAGCAGCTGCTTTTCATTTCGAACTCGCGCCAAGACAAAGGCCAGGTCCCGAGCGGAGTCTTGCGCCAATAGCTCGTCCTTTGAGTTGCGAATCATTTCTAAAAAAGTTCTCTCGGCGTCAGAGATTTTTTCTAGATTTACCCAACACCAAGCCAATTTATAGCGGGACAACTCCCAAGTGCGGGACCCCGGCTGGCTGCGAGACTGGGCAAGCTGATACAACTCAGCAGAACGAGAAAACTGAGAAATTTCAAAATACTCTTCAGCTGCCATGAACGCAGTCCAACCCGACTCGGAAGAACTCGGATCGTTTTCGAGAGAGCGCTCAAAATCTTTGAGGGCAGCTGCGTAATCAGAGAGGGCGTAAGCTGCTGTACCTCTGAGCCGAAACACTACTCCCCGCTGAGTAGGCGAGAGAGCAGCCCCAGCCGCCGGATGATTTAACAGATCAGTCAGTAGAGCGCCTGCTCGCTGAAGAGCCTGCTGGTCAGCAGATGAAACGTCTTGGGGTGAAGATTTCTTGGGACGCGTTTGACCAGCTGGGGCGATCGAAAGTGCTTGCCCCAGCGCGATCAGGACCTTGGCCTCTTGTAGGGTGAGCTGAATCTGGCGACTCAGAGACTCCCGAGCAGGCTTTGCGCGGCGATTCTGACTTTCAAGCTCTTTTCTAAGGCCATCAATCGATTCAGCGGCAGCCCTGAGCTGCTCAGGCGACTGATGTGAAATCTGCGCCGGCTCCTCGAGCGCCTTTCGTGAGTCCGCTGATGCCAAGGTGAGCGGCGCGGCCATGACCCAGCAAACAGCAGCAGAACGCCAATTCATTTTTGCGCGCACGCTGAGTCCCCAAGATAGCGATAGCTGTTGAGCTCATCGAGCCACTGCTCCTCGCCTTGAAGCGGCCAAACCTCATATCCCTGCTCTAGAAGCTTTTCACGGCTACTAATTTTTTCGATCGGTTTGAGAGCTGACCCCATCCCTGGGGTGATCGCTAGCCTCGAATAGGCAATCACTCGAGGAAGCTCGTCGATCCACTGGGCTCGCTTCTTTTCGAAGCTCGATTCCAACAGCCGCTGAATCCAGGCTCGCTCGCGCTGCCGAGCCGGCATGGATTTCGACTGGATTCGTGAGGGGTCAGGCTGATTCAAGATCTCTAAAAAGGTTCGGGTTCCAACCTCTAGCTTTGCCCAGTCTTTGAATCCGAACTTCCTGGACTTTAGGTCGGAGAGCACTTGATCCATCTGAGTAATGACATCAAGAGCTTCAGCTTCACGACAAAGTCGCTTTAAGAGATAGATCAAAAGAAGAGATGACTCGGGCTCCAGCGTCGGCCCAAAATAATCAGACTTCTGTGCTGCGATTTCTCCGAGCGCGAGCTCCACTCGACCTGCCCTGAAAGCAGCCCACATTCTAATAAAAAGCACATGTCGGTACCGAGAAAACTTTGCAGGTATCTTCTTTGCTTCCACATAAGCTTCATCGAACCGCTTGGCTGCGTACAACGCACGAGCCAGAGCCAGTCGGGTATGCCATACGAGCCCCGGTAAAAGCTCAGCCGCCTGAGCGCCATTCAAGACTGCACGGTAGGCTTGAGCCGCCTCATTAAACCGTTTGGCTTGCATGGCCTCATCACCCGCCACCAAGCTTTCTTGAGCACTCAGTGGCTCAGTCCATCCTCGGCCTTCAGCTGCCTTATCGATCACAAGCGTCGTCAGGTCCTCGCCCCATTCGGGATGCGCAGCAACCTGCAGATCCAGCCATCTCCAAGTCTTGGCATCGAGTTTGCCCGATGCGATCTCACGCACACGAACCCTGGCACCCAGTCGATCATCATGATCGATCCTGGATTGTAGTACCCCATCGGCCCGCACCGAAAAAGGTAGAGCCATGAAGGCTGCATAGGCCACTAACAACCACTGAGCCCGTCCCAAAGTCATGCCCCATCCCTTCCCGACGCAACAAAAAGGATGCTGTCAAAACCGGACTCTCTGAAAAACTTTACCACTTTAAACACATCCGCGTAGGGAGTGGCTCGGTCAGCAATAAAGCTGAGCAGCACTCCGGAACTCTTTGCTTCGGGAGCAAGCGTGGCAAGGTAGTTTTTCACCTCAAGTAGCAAGAGCTGTGAACCCGGACCCCCCGCCATCTCCGAAAGTGGAACTCCTGCTTTGGATTCTTCTGACTTGCCCCCAGAAAACTGAACTCGGCCACTCACGAGCTGAACATGAGGAGCGGTGTCGAGCATTTCTTTACTCTTGCTCTCCGGAAGCTTCACGGATGGATCGAGTGGTAAATCGGACGCGCCAAAAACCGCCCCTTTAATCAGAAAGATCACAATCAGAGAAAAGATATCGATCATCGCAGTGAGCTGCAGATCTAAAACATGCCTGTGCTTTTTTTTGGGAAGTAACGAGAGTTTCATCCACCCCCCGAGCCCAACCGGGCCAAGGCGTCCTCTGGAGAGATGAGGACGATGTCAGGAAGTTTTTGGCGTGCCCCATCCATCGCCCAAATCAGCGCTTGATAATTCACACCGGGTGCTAGCCCGAGCTGGACGGTGCGCTCCATTGGGTGCTTTTGCGAGAACTGTTCAACCAAGCCCTTCACCTTGGGCTCAAGCGTCTCCTGGGTTGCAGTGGCTTCAAGCTTGCCAGGCTCAGCGCCCACCCAGCTCATTACCACAGAGAGATTTCCCTCCGGGCCTGGGCCCACCAATAAGCGCGCCGACAACGGCGGCGGCACCAAGGGATCAGTATTGACGCTCACCTTGGACGGCGGAACGGTCAGTTTCGTAAAGCCATAAAAACTCGTCGATAGCAGCAAAAAGAAAAGGACCGTCGTTAACATATCAATAACGGGCACTAAGTTCAGATCGCGGACCGGCTTTCGTTGCGGCCTTTCAAAAAAATCATCCATGCTTGCGCTCGGCCTGCTCAATCCAAGTCATGACTTTAAAGCCGACATCTTGAGCCTGCCCAACAATCGAGTCAGCCTTGGCAGTACAGAGAGTATGAACCACCATCGCTGCGATCCCCACCGCAAGACCTGCAGCTGTTGCGTACATCGCTTCTGAGATCCCCATTCCGAGCAGTCGCGCCTTATCGCTGGGATCGGCATTGGCCATCGCGGAGAAAGTCTTGATCAAACCCGTGATGGTTCCAAAAAGCCCAAGCAATGTGGCTACGTTGGCAAGGAGAGCAATGTAAGACAACCTGGCTTCACACCGATGCGTGACCTCAAGGAGCGACGCCCCCAGCGATGCGCGCATGGCCTCCCTACCGTTTTCGGCAGCCATGAGCGCGGCCTTGACGACTTGGAGATCGGGTGCGGCAGCCTTAGCATTACAGACCTGAATCGCATCTGTGTAGTTATGCGCCAAGATCGCAGAACGAATCTGCTCAACAGCGGCGTTTGTTCGAAATGAAAGCCCGACAAATAGGGCAAAGAGCCTCTCCGCGCCGATCACTATCAAAACAGCAGCAGAGGCAAAGATCAGCCAGGTTCCGATTCCACCATGCAGAATGAGGACTTCAAAAACGCCACCCGTTTGATTCACAGTCATTGCTCCATCGAATTGAGATTTTGGTTACAGATAAAACACCAGCCCGGATTCAACGTAAGTGATCGGCGTGAACTCTTTCACCCCTGAGTAGATCGTCTGGGTAAGTGAGGTCTCAACGATCGCCCTCAGCCCCGCCCACTTAGAGAGAAAGAAGGTCTTTCCGATACCTAGACCCAACTTGACTCCAAAGGCTCCGTCATAGGCAATGCGGGAGGCCCCAAAGCGAAGGAAAGTATCACTGCGCAAAATTCGAGAAATACCTAGGCTGTCCTTGCCGTATAAAGGCGCCCAGAGCAGCTGTATGCCGTACTCACCCTGAGCGATGGAGCCCTCTAAATCTAAATCAATGTTGTTATTGGCAGTGATTCTTTCGAGAGAACTGAAGAACCCGCGCTTGTTGGCAATAAATTTGGGATTTGCAACGAGGTACACTTCCCAAAAATCAGAAAGCGCATAACCGATGCGTGCACCCACAGAATACATAGTGTACGGACCATCCGAGAAATCGAACGAAAAAGCTGGGGCAAAGAGAAAGCGTCCCCCCTTGTTCATTGCCTTGTTCTGGACCACTCCCATGTCTTTGAAAACCACGGGGGCATCCCGTTCAAGCGCCTCCTGCGCTGGATTAGCACTCGAAGTCAGTGTGCTCGCGCAAAGCGCCAAGAAAAGAATAATCGAAAATAGACTGCACCTTCCATGGTTCCGCATTACTTCTAAGGATAGCCTCAAAATTTCTGGCCTGCATGCCGAAACAGTGACTAAGGAGATTGCGCTGCTCATGCTCTATTGGAGCGCTAAAAACTCGGCCACAGGAGAGATGAGAGAACAGCTCACCGATGCTGAGCTCGTCAATTTTCTGTCGGCTCTTGAGCCCGTAGAGCTGACGCGCTGGCTGGCTTGCCGCTCGGACCGGCCAGAGTGGTTTTCTTGTGCTGAGATTCCGGCATTCAAGTTACGAAAGTTTGGCCTTCCACCCATTCCCAATGAGCTGGCAATGTCGTCCGCTCAAATCGCTTGGCTCGAGAAGTATCTCACAGTTGCTCTCGATCCCTCAGCGGGGCAAGTCCGCTCACTGGGGCAAGCTCGCCCTGTCACTCCATCAGATGGCGAAAGGCGAGGCGCTGGTGTGGACAGAAGAAGCTGGGCCGATCGTCGCCAGTATCCCCGCAAAAACATCAAACTTCAGGTTGTCCTGATTTCTGACAAACATGCTTTTCGAACCTTCACCAAAAATATCTCGATGGGTGGCATGGCGCTCGAACGCGCTATCCCAGAACACTTAATTGGAGCGGAGTGCACTATTTTTCTCTCGGAGCCCAACTCCACCAATAAGTTTGTCTTTACTGGCTCAGTACTCACTGAGTCTGATCGCCCTGGCGCAGCGCGTTCTCGAATAGCGTTTGGGCAAGTCGCATCCGCTTCTCTCGAAGCTCTTGGCAAGTGGATCGAGGCATCAGGCGAGAGTGCAGATCGTGCGGCGTGAGCCCGAGACAAAAAAGCCCAACCCGTGAGTCAAGGTGCCTCGCCCGCCCTTGATCAAAGGATGGGCTCTTTGGGGTCCCTCTTCAAAAATGAGCCTATCTGCAGGTGTTTTCGAAACACACTTGAAATGATCCAAGTTCTTTCCCTTTGGCATGCCGCCTGCTATTCACGCGGTATATCAGCTGTCCATCAAAGGAGAATCGCTCATGAAGACCCTCTCAAAAAAACTTTTTAGCCTGGCAACTGCACTCACTGTCGCATCAGCCGCTGCTCCGTTGGCCTTTGCACAGGGCGGCGTATCTATCATCCGAGATATTCCTGAAGCCGTCTTTGCACCTCCCGGCTTTGACTCCAATGACCACGCTCAAGTCGTTTTAAGCGGAAGCTTCATCAACACTTGCTTCAAAGTGGGCCCCACCAAAGCCGAAGTCGAGCATGAGACCCGCACGATTCACGTGACTCAGCAAGCGTATGTTCTAGACACCCCTTGGTGCTTACAAGTGATGATCCCTTACACTTCGGTCGTGGATGTGGGGATGCTGCCTGCCGGCAATTACTCAGTCAAAATCCGGACCGATCAAGCCAAAGAAAAAGAGTTCGGTCTGATGCCTATTTCTCGCGCACGAGAGACACCGGGAGAATCTCCAAACAGCCCGGATGAAAAATTTTACGCCATCGTAGATGACTTCAGTTACGAGAATGGGACCGTGACTCTAAAGGGCAAACTCCCGGGCGACTGCGTCAAACTCAAAGAGATCCAAATCCTGGCGCGTAAGGCTAATATTGTCGAGGTGCTTCCGGTTGCTGAAGTGACTCATCCGGGCGCTACCTCTTGTGTTCAGAATCTCGTCCCTTTTGAGCGACAGGTGCCTTTTAAGTCCCCGTGGAAAGGCCAAACCTTATTTCATGTTCGCTCATTGAACGGACAAGCCATTAACAAAGTGATCGAGATTAAGTAGAGAGGGTTTTTCGTGGCCGGCACGGCTCTGTTTGCGCTAGCCTAAAGGCTATGCAGCAGGCCGTGCCGGCAACGCTGATCGCAACCATTCCTCACTCGGGCGAGTGGATCCCGCCTGAGGCCTTTTGGCTCAAATCTCTTTCGCCATCGGTTTTGCTGATGGATGTCGACCGCTTTGTCGACCGCCTTTTTGCTCCCGCCCTACAAGAATTCAAAGTTGCAAACGTGGTCGCGCGAGCTCACCGGTACGCAGTGGACCTCAACAGAACGCCCGATGATATTGATGCGGGCACTGTCCAAGGTGCACCGCTCGTCGAGGGCACTCACACCAAGGGCTTTCACTGGGCCAAGACCACTCAAGGACAGGCCATTCTCAATGCACCTCTGTCGATGGAGCTGCACCAAAAGCTGATTGAGCTCTACAATGACCCATTTCATTTAGAAATCTCCCGACTGGTGAACCAGGCCCGAGCCAACGACCCCAAGCGACAGATTTTTCACCTGGATTGCCATAGCATGCCCAGCCAGGGCACTGCGGCCCACGCCGACACCGGCGCTCGCCGACCCGATGTGGTGATCTCAGACTTTGAAGGTAAATCCTCGCGGCCCGATTTTGTTGCTCTCATCGTCCAGGCTTTTACAAGAGCGGGATTAAGAGTTTCGATTAATTGGCCGTACAAGGGCGGTCGCATCACACAGCGTTACGGAAAGCCAGCCCAAGGGCACCACACGGTGCAAATCGAGCTAAATCGCGCGCTTTACATGAACGAATCAACGCGTGAGGCTAAGCCCCAAGAGTTTGCGTCTCTTCAAGACACGTTGCGACAAGTGCTGGGTGAGGTTGACGCATTTGTTCGTGGCGCGGCTCCTGCAGCCCCAAAGCACGATTGACGACAAAAGGCACAGGCCAGATACTTTTATGACTATGAAAATTCTACGCTCCTTTAAGTCTTGCGCACCCTTAGCATCTTTTGCAGTTGCTGCCCTGCTGGCCTCGTTTGCCCTGACCGGCTCAGGGTGCAAGTTCACTAAAAAATATATCGACAAAGCAGTCTTTGAAATTTCTCCTGACCTCAACACTGCCAAGGTCTCTCTCGTGTTCACCCAGCGAGTGCGAGCCAATTTCTCGAACGAATTTGCTATCAAAGATTATGGCACTCTTTACACGCTCCCGTTCGTACAGGGTTCCCAACCCTTTCAAGCTGGCTTCAATCTCAATATGAGCGTGCTCTACGACAACGAGTACGTTCAAATGGAGCCCACGAGCACTCTGCCAAACGGCATGCCGCTTGGAACCGATGTGCCGCTAGTTCAGGTCAACGCGGGAGTGGCGTTTTCTCGAAACGCTCAGTTTCTTGCTTACCTCGACATCCGAAGTCTTCGTTGGTTGGGGATGGCAACGTTGATCAAGGCCGTGGACGAGAACTTTCCGACGGACCTTATGGTTTCACAGGTATTTTTGCGCGATCAGCAGGGCAAGCCCGCAGTATTTGGTACTTTCTTTGGTCCCAGACTCAATCCTGACGGCACGGTGGCTCAACCCGGAGGCCTATCGGTTTTTGCCAACGTCAAGGCATTGCTAGGAGCCCGAAGCGACACGCAATTGACGATTGAACTCAAGCCCGAGCCGGGCCTCATCCTCTCGGGCCCAGCCGCTGAGCACTATCGGGCCCATCCACAGGAGCTTGAGCGGGTGGGCGACCGGTTTTTAGAGGCCCTGGGTTCGCTCTAGGGCTCTTTTAGACCGAATTTAGGACTCTCAAGCGCCGGAAATCAAAAATTCAGACCCATCCTGAGATCTGAATCAGTTTAGAAAAACTGAACCCGCTCTGTTCTTTTACCGAATAGAATCCTAATGATACGGCCCTTGATATCTGGCGAGAAATCCTGCAATCAGGCCACCGAAATGAAATCTTGGCTGATTCATTTTGGGGTCCTCGCCGCCTTTCTGCTCCCGGGGGCAACTCCCTCTGTCCATGCGCAGCTCCGAACTAGCTGTGAGTCCTACTTCAGTCGCCTTGGTGCTAACCGCGCCGTTCAGACCCATCCCCGTCAGCTAAACGCAGTGACGCTACGCCGTCACTTTAGCAACTTCCCTGATATCGGTGAGGCCGACAATCGGGCCTTCATCGCACTCTCTAAAAAGGCCAACCAAGGAGACGGGCCGCCTGGCGCCCTCTTTATCGATATTCAGAACTCCCTGATGAAGGAGCTCAATGACAGTGTGGTCCGCGATAAGGATCTGGTCACTGCCCTCACCAATCTCCACAAGTCTCTCTTGTGGCAGGCCCTTTCAGAGGACCCGGAGCTCCAAAAATCTCTTTTAGGACAATATTCAGATTTCAAATCAGTACGGCTCTGCTTTCAGAGAAACAATCAAAGGAGCGATCCCGAGTTTCGGAAGAGGCTCGATCGGCTCCTTCAAAAAACAAACGAGCTTTTCGAGCAAGAACTGCGCTCTCCGGGGCTCGTCTCCATTTGGAGTTCTGAAAAAAGAAAGGTCGCACGAGCCCCCTCTACCTGGTTTCTTGGTGGAATGGGCAGCACCCCGGACGAAGCGGGGCTGGCAGCCCGCCAGGCAAGAAAACAAATCCAAAGCAACACACCTCCCCCGATCCAGTACTTTGGAGATGTGAGACAGACACTCAGCGCAGCTGCAGCCCAGAGTGAGGCCCACCGAAAAGAAATTATCCAATTTCTGCGCACAGTCCCGGGCGCACTGACTCCAACATCAACCGATGGCAGTGGTGCTCAAACCCTTTCGGCCGAAGCAATCGAAGTCATTCGCAAAGTTGCCCCCGAAAGTACCACGCCCGATCGTTTCACTGCCTCGCTGCAGACCGATTTTGAAAAGGCCTTTGGCCTACGACTGAGCTCTGACCAAGCGCTTCGACTTCAAAACTACTTGGCTGAGATCGATCAGTTCTCGCCTGGGATCTTCATCGAAAAGCACCAAGGGGTCGATCTCTCCCAGGCGCAGCTCGGCATCATATCGGCTGATATAAAAGGGCAGAACGCGCGCAATATAGAGCAAACCGCTCGCGCGCTAGCAGATACTTACGGGCAAGACCTAAGTGCAACGATCCGCGCAGTTCGCGCAGGTGAAGTCAAAGCAACGCTCCACTTTGAAGCCACTAAGCGTAGCTTTGATGCTGCCATTGAGCAGACTTTTCCAAGCCAAAAGGGCGCCTCCTTTTTTGGTGATGATGGCATCTTTATGCCTCAGCGCCCCCTCAACGATGACGACAAGAAGGTCTTTTTGACGAACTTAATGGCTCAGGCCCCCCCAGATAGCTTTAGAATTACGTTTGTACCGTCGATTTATGAAGGACCAGAAGCCATAACCCCGGCCATGACCCCGGCAATGATTCCCACAGAGCTGCGCTCGAGCCTCATTGTCGAGGCCGAAAGACTCGAAAAGCTACTACGCAGGACAATGAAAGGTTTCGTCTCGAGAGAGCAACTAAATGAAACACTGATTGCGATCGACTTTCGCCCTAGAGAAAGAGGGCCAGCATCGGTCGGCGTCTTTTTGAGAACTCGCTCAGAGCGCTCATTTAGCCAAGACCATGTCTCACTAATTCGCGAAGCCCTTGCGCGCGAAGGTTACACCGCACCCTTCATAGATACTCCCTAGATACGCCCTAGTGTTCTCCGGATAGATAAAATGGTCGGGGTGACTGGATTCGAACCAGCGACCTCTTCGTCCCGAACGAAGCGCGCTAACCAGGCTGCGCTACACCCCGATTGACCCCTCAAATCCAACTGCTCTTTATTATAGGATAGTTCCGCTGAGCCAGAGGCCCACGCTCGCTGTCTTGGTCCAATCCATGACCGAGCTCCCCCGCCGGGCTGCCATGTCCTGCCTAATGCCATCATCCCAGGGCCCTGATACCGAAACGTTGGGATAGATGCTCAGAGCTTGATTGAACTTGTGAGAGATTCCAAAGTCGATCGGCGCAAACCACCGGCGAAAGCTGGATGAGTTTGCATTCTTAGAAATGTTGATCGTGATGCCTGAACGCAGAGCAGTGTTTTCAGAGATGTCGTAGTTTACCGAAGGAATCGCAAAAAACGCGATCTGCGGCTTATCGCCGGGGTTCATGCCCATCATGGCTGCCTGAGGCTCCATTGCGAGGTTATCTCGGTAGAGAAATACTCTGGGCGACAAGAAAGTGTACAAAGACCAGCGACTTCCTCGCGGACGCACCGTGAGATTTGAAAAGAGCCCGGGATTCATGATCACGGTACGGTCCTGATTGATCTGGCCCATTCCTGGAACGTCGGTATTAACGGCACCGGTCCAAATCAGCTGAAAACTCTGCGCTTCGATTCTGCCTAAGAGACCTGAAATCCCGACACGCGCACCCTGCCAGCGAGCACCAAATTGATTGGACAGCACCCCCTGAAAACGAAACTGCACATCGAAGGCATAATTTTGACTAAACTTATACTTAACGGACGCGTTGTTATTGAGCGTCCAACCCAAATCACTCGGCCGGCCCGTGGCGCCCGGACTTTTCCAAAAATCTCCGTTGAGGGCTGGGCCATTGAAAAAAGACATATAGCTCAAGCCCAAGAATCGGCCGATGCCCGACGTCGGACGCGACGAGGTTGAAGTTCCCATCGAGGTTCCGGACGAGCTGGGAGGCAGGCTTGAAGATCCAGATCCAACTCCAGGCCCGACATTAGATAATGACGGGGCCGGCGCAGCATGAGCCATAGGAGCAAGCGCAATACTAAACAAAAAAGGTGCAACCGCTTTAGTGAGTAATGACATCGAAAAAAAGTTCCTATTTTAGATCAGGAGATAGTTGACGGCGGTGGTACCTTTGGCGGCTGCGGGCAGCAAGTGAAAATCCTGAACTGCTCCCTGCCCCTATGAAGCAATAATTTAGGCCTGAGCATTGATCTGAACTTTGAACTACCGGGGCTTGAGAGCCCAAGATTCGTTCAAAAACAGGGATCGGTTTGGTCAGTGTGGAAAACCAGACTATCTTTGTCCCACAAACGCTGCTATACCCGACCAATTCATATGACTACCAACTCTTCCCCGCTGACCTCTTTTGACTCCCTCGAACTTCCTGAGCGCCTGAACCGTGCACTCCATGCCATGGAATTCAAAATCCCCACTCCCGTACAAGCCCAGTCCATTCCGGTGGCCCTCGAGGGGCACGACCTGATTGCCTGCGCACAGACGGGCACGGGCAAGACAGCAGCATTTGGAATTCCGCTGATCACGCACCTTTTGGAGCAGCAGAAGCCCTTAGGTCCTTCGGCGCTCATTTTGGTTCCCACTCGTGAGCTGGCGCAACAGGTCACCGAAGTGCTGGGCGAACTTGCGCAGTTCTGCCCTCAGATCAAGGCTGCACTCATCATCGGAGGGGCCCCGATGCACAAGCAGACTCGCGCGCTGATGTCACGCCCCCAGATCATCATCGCCACTCCGGGCCGACTCTGCGACCACCTCAAGGAGCGCGGCGTCAACCTGTCGCACGTGTCCACGCTGGTCCTGGATGAAGCAGACCGCATGCTCGACATGGGCTTTGCACCGCAGCTCAATCAGATCCTGAGGCACCTTCCAAAAAAGAGGCAGACCCTGCTCTTTTCAGCGACTCTTGCCCCAGAAATCGAAAAACTTGCCGTGCAGATGCTCCACCAGCCCACGCGCGTGTCGATTGGCGCCGTCTCGCGTCCGGTCGAAAAAATCCAGCAATCGATCGTGCAGCTAGGGGCGCAGCCCAAGGCCGGAGGTAAGCCCGCAAACAAAAATGATGTGCTGCTGGACCTCATCAACGAGCGCCCGGGCTCGATCATTATCTTTACGCGCACCAAGCACCGCACCGATCGCGTGGCAAAATTTCTAGGGCAGTACAACCTGCCCGTTGCCAGAATCCACGGCGATCGCACCCAAGGCCAGCGCAACCGCGCGATGGACGGGTTTCGCTCTGGTGAGTTTCGAATCCTCGTTGCAACTGATATCGCGGCACGCGGACTCGATATTTCGCACATCGGACATGTGATCAACTACGACCTGCCGCAGGTCCCCGAAGACTACGTGCACCGCATCGGCCGCACGGCGCGAGCCGGAGCCGAGGGCGAAGCCGTGAGCATCCTCGGGCCCGAAGACCGCGAAATGTGGGGGCGCATCCAAAAGCTCATTGGCGGAAAAGCTCCGGCACTGGTGGCTGCTGCGTCCGCCCCTCGATCTGCGCCGGCCGGAGCGAAGCCCGCTCCCGCACGACCCAACGGCCATGCCCAACCCGGCCAGCAGCGCCGTAGCAGGCCCAGACGGTGGCGCCATTAGCCGCGCCATTTGACCCCACGGACGTATACATGAGGTTTTGGGCACTGAGCGTTACCCGGACGGACTGAAGTGGGGCCTTGTTTGCATTGATCAGGCGGGCAACAAGCGGATCCTAATGGACAACCATCACCCCAAGGGGCCGCATATTCATGTCGACGACACTGAGCTGCCCTACCGATTTACCGACCTTGACCAACTGGTGGCTGACTTTCGGAGCCTGGTCAAAGAAACCATGGGAGTATCCATATGAGCCCTGTGAAAAGACTCGTAGTTTCGTGCAAGACGGCAGACCAGGTGTTTGAAGACTTCAAGCGAGCAGCCCGCTCGGTCCAGAAGGGGACATTTCGGGGCGAAGCCGAATTTGAGGTGAGCTTTGACAACAAGACGGACTTCAATCGCTTTGTTCGGAACATTCCAATTCTGTCCGCAATCATCGCCTACAAGCCCCGTTCAATCTACGAACTGGCCAAGCTCACCGGCACCGACATCTCCAACCTGAACAAGGTCATCCGATTCTTCGAAGAAGTTGGCGTAATCCGGGTCAAGAAGGCCAAGGTTTCCGGGCGTACCGTTCGACAGCCGCAGGTCGAGTATAAAGAAGTGACCTTCAAACTGGCGGCGTAGGGGCTTCGCGCATCCGATCTTCAAATGCGGCGAGCGCCACCTTGGCGCCCTCGCCCATCGCAATGACGATTTGCTTAAAGGGCACGGTGGTCACATCGCCCGCAGCGTAAATGCCCGGAGCGTTGGTGCGGCCCTTGGAGTCGACCACGATTTCGCCGTAGGGCGTGGTTTCAACGATGCCTTTGACGAACTGCGAGTTCGGAAGAAGCCCGATCTGGACGAACACTCCATCCACATCGAGCCGCTTCACTTGGCCGCTTTCGCGATCCTCGTACTCAAGGCCAACCACCTTTCCACCTTCACCCAGCACACGCGTGGTGCGGGCGCCGGTATGGACCACCACATTGCCGAGGGTCTTGAGCTTTTCAACGAGCACGCCGTCGGCCTTGAGTTCGGTGTTAAACTCCAGCAGCGTCACATGGGTTGCAATGGCAGAGAGATCGATCGCCGCCTCGACACCTGAATTTCCGCCACCCACGACGACCACTCGCTTTTGCTTGTAGAATGGCCCGTCGCAGTGCGCGCAAAACGCAACCCCCTGCCCGATGTGTTCTTTCTCTCCAGGCACGCCGAGCTCCCGCCACTTGGCGCCCGTGGCCACGATCAGCGTTCGCGCCTCGAGCGTCTCGCCGCTCTCCAGATCCACGCGCCGATACCCATCGCCGTCACGTGGGCCCACGCGATTCACGCGCCTATGCTCAAGAAGTCGTACCGGATACTTGCCCAGGTGCTCGGCAAGTTCGGCCGAAAGGCGCACGCCCTCGGTGTACGATTTCGAAATCATGTTCTCGATGCCCTTGGTGTCTTGCAGTTGTCCACCAAACCGTTCGGCAAGCACGACCGTGCTCAGGCCCTTTCGCACCGAATAGATGGCAGCCGAGGCTCCCGCCGGACCCCCGCCCACCACGACGACATCAAAGCGGCCGAGATCTTTTGGGGTGGTCACCGCCGCCTCGTTTTTTCCAAAACGGGCCTCGAGCTTTGCGAGCAGGTCGATCAGGGCGATCTTGCCCGAGTGCAGAAGGTTCCACTCGCTTTCGAACGCTCCCGGCGCAACCACTGCAGGCACGCCCTGGATTGCGAGTGCCGTGACTTCCTGCTGCGCAAGCGCGCCATCGATGGTTTCGTGCTCAAAGTCCGGGTGCAGGGCTGCCATGAGGTTCAGGGCCTGCACCACTTCGGGGCAGTTTTCGCACGAAAGCGACATGTAGGTGCGAAGCCGGATCGGCCCGCGAAGCGCGCGAATGCGCTGGGTGACGGCTTCGTCCGGAAGCTTGCCCTTGCCGTCGGCATGCAAAATGGCAAGCACAAGCGAGCTGAACTCGTGCCCGCCCGGAATCGCACGAAACCGAATGCCGGTGCGCAGCACACCGGGAGTGCCGCGCAAGATTTCGAATGCGGGAGCGGTGCCAGGAGAAACGCGGGGTCCGTGCTCGACCTTTACATTGGGAGAAGCGGAAGCGACGGCCTTGAGCATTTGCTCAAGCTCTGCGCTTTGGGGATTTTCGTCCCCACCCTTTTCAATTCGAAGCGTGACGGGGTTTTCAAGGCGCGCAAACACGCCCTTGAGCTGCTCCAGCATTTCGAGATCCAAGCCGCCTGCGTCACTCACGGTGCACCTCCGTAAAAAATCGGGGCCAAGAAGTCGGGGGAAGAGGGAACGCCCCCTTCCCCCGACGAAAACATCTCCGCCGAGGCGCCGGGCCTCAGCGTAAGATTCCTCAGATCTTGCCGACCAGGTCGAGACCGGGCTTCAGGGTCTTTGCCCCTGGAGTCCACTTAGCGGGGCAAACTTCGCCCGGATGCGATGCCACGAACTGCGCAGCCTGCACCTTGCGGAGCAGCTCATCGGCGTTGCGGCCAATTCCGTTGTCATGGATTTCAGCGATCTTGATCTTGCCTTCGGGATCCACAACGAAGGTGCCGCGGTAGCACAGGCCGGCCTCTTCGATGTGCACGCCGAAAGCACGGGTCAGGTGGCCCGTGGGGTCAGCCAGCATCGGGTAGCGGATCTTCTTGATCGTCTCAGAAGTGTCATGCCAGGCCTTGTGGGTGAAGTGCGTGTCGGTGCTCACCGAGTAGACTTCGACGCCCATCTTCTGGAAGGCATCATACTTGTCGGCCATGTCGCCCAGCTCCGTGGGACACACGAAGGTGAAGTCGGCGGGATAGAAAAAGAGGACCGACCATTTTCCGCGCAGATCGTTCTGAGTCACGGTCTTGAAGGCGTTGTTGTGGTACGCTTCGGCCTTAAAGTCTGGGATTTTGCTATTGATCAGAGTTGCCATTTTTGAATTCTCCTTATGGTTCGACTCTGCCTCAAGGCCGCCAAAAGCTAAAATCGATTGTTTTGATCGTGTGATAGATATAAACTATCGTTATGGCTACCCTCACGCAGCTCGAATACTTGATTGCGGTTGACCGGCACCGGCATTTTGGCAAGGCGGCCAAGGCCTGCCACGTCTCTCAGCCGACGCTCAGCATGCAGCTGCACAAACTCGAAGAAGAGTACGGACTCACTTTTTTTGACCGCAGCAAACAACCTATTCTTCCAACGCAACAAGGACTTGCGGTGATCGAGCAGGCCAAGTCGGTGTTGCGTGAAGTTGGAAAACTCGACCACCTTTGCCGCAATCGCAAAAACGAACCCACGGGAGATTTCAGGCTGGCGCTGATTCCGACCATTGCGCCGTACCTGTTGCCGCTTTTCTTAGGTGACTTTGCGACGCGCTACCCCGAGGTCAAGCTACTGATCGAAGAGATGACGACAGAAAACATCATCGCGGCGCTCGAGCAGGATCGCATCGATGCGGGAATTTTGGCCACCCCGCTTGAGGTCGAGAGCCTGGTGGAGCGTCCGCTTTACTATGAGCCCTTCAGTCTTTTTGTAAGCGCGGGCCATCCAATGGCAAAGTTAGAAACCATCAACGAAGACAAACTCGACGGGCGCGATCTCTGGCTTCTCTCGGAGGGGCACTGCCTCAGAAATCAAATCGTGCGGATTTGCTCGCTTCGAGGAAAACCCGGTATTTTTTCGAACGTACGCTTTGAAAGCGGAAGCCTCGAGACGGTGATCCATCTCGTCGAGCAGGGATACGGCTACACGCTTCTACCGCTACTCGCGACGCGCTCGCTCTCGCGCCACCGGCGCGAACTGCTCAAACCCTTTACGCGACCAGTCCCGAGCCGCGAGGTGAGCCTGGTGTACCGGCGCACCCAGTACAAGCAGCCCATTCTTGAAGCCCTGGCAGTTCAGGTACAGGCTGCGCTACCGGCAGAGCTCCCAAGGGAGCGGCAGAAGGGGATTGAGGTCATCAAGATCTAAAAGGTCTAAAAGGTGTCGGACACCCCAGGGTGTCCGACACCTTTTACTTAAGCACCGCGTCATGGCTACGGAGATGGGGCGCAGGGCCGACCTTTAAAAGGCACATCCCAAGCATCAGTGCCTGGCTCAAACGAAACACACTTATTCAGTCCGGGCGGAGGACCCAGGGCGCAAGTAGAGCTGTGAAACTGACCTCGCTTGAAAACCATGAACCGCATCCGCCTCTCATATGGCTCAGCCGGGGGTTGGATCGCCGGATTGTGGGCGTAGCAATCTACGGCGCTATCCATCCAGCAATCACCGCAGTTTGCAGTCACCGTGGGCTCTAAACCGAGTGCGTCTTTTCCCACCACTGGCGGCTGAGGGTTTCGAGGTGAGTCGCAAAGGGGGGTCCCATCCGGCGCTAAACTCCGAAGAGATTGACCCTCTGGACACGGACCGGTTGCGATCATCGCCAAGCCTCCGGCCTTGTAGACGTCGTCCATATTACAGTGACGAGAGACCGGATCGTATCTGAGATTCCACCCATGGCAGACCACCCTAGAAAGAATGCACCACTCGCCCAGGGCAGAAGGAGAAGGATCCCGCACCCATTGACCCCCCAAAGACTCACAGGCCGACTGAGCCGTGGTGGGCGGAGCTGCAGCACCGCTCGCACTGGGAGTCACGCAGCGACTCACTCGGTTGTTAGAGTTGACCTCCAGATAAACTTGAAGGGTCCTCGTGGCGGTTGCCGGATTGAGAGTTCGAACCATTCCAGCACCACTGGGCATCTGCACACTGATTCTAAATTCATAACGCTGAATCGTAGCGACTTGCCCAACCCGATTAAACTCAAGACCCGTGACCCAGATGGCTCTTGATCCAGAGGCGCCCAGTGGAAAGGCGTTTGCCGGCTGACTGCCCTGCTGATGAGTCACGACGCGCACAAAGGGGCTTGCCACACTTCCGGCCACAGAACCCGACACACTCAACTCACTGAGTGAAAATCGCCCCGAAGATCCTACATCCTGCCCCTTGAGATTGGCATCGCACGTTGAGGGGCTACTCAAAATCAATTCAATCCCTCTAAAAAGGCGCAAGAGCGCTTGATCTTGGGCTTGGCTGACAGACGAACGGGCATAATACTCAGCCGCTCCCAACCCCCCAAGCACCGAAGCTGCAATCACAGACGCAGCGACCATGACCTCCACAAGTCCCATTCCCGCTCTAAGTTTGATCGGAGTTACTGACATGCGGTGGTCCCTGGAAGGTGAATACATCCCGTTCTGCAAGAGGCACCATTGACGGGATGGCCGATGGGATTGGCTGGGTTATTTCCGGGATCTGGAATACCCGCCGTGGGTTCGACCCCAAAGAAGTCGGAAAAATCAGGGTTTGAAGGAGGAAGTGAAGGCTGTGTGTAAGTCACACTATCACAAGGCTGCAAACCGACCGGCGGGCCGCAACGAAACTCCTGCCCTTGAAGGACGTTACCCGTAAAAATAGCGTAATAGCTAAGAGTGGTACTCCCATCCGGGCAGAGTCCGTAAAAGTGAGAGGGACCCTGATAATAGCAAGTTTGGTAGTTTAACCGCGCGCAGCCGTTGTTAGGTGTTCCAAGATTTGGGACAAGCGGCACGCAATTAAAATTGGCCGCTCCAGTTACTGCCCAAGATTCATTGTTAACCTGAGACACTGCATAGCCCACTGGACATCCGCCCACTGTGGCAGCTCGAAGCTCGGTTGACATCTCCCATCCCGACAGAGCCGAGAGCTCTTCTAGCGGAATCGAAGCAAATGGATAGGAACTAAAGCCAGAATTTCGCAGCGTGAGCTGCAGAGTTCTGCTTCCGCCACAGTCTCCCCCAAAACTCTGGCAATCTACGCCAGAGGCCGAACCCGTACTTGTGCCTTGCAGCATCAACGCACAGGTCTTGTTATCGTAATCGGCATAAATGGGGCCGATCGTGCCGCCAATTTTTCTGGCGCTCCCAGCGCGGGCCTGACCTTCCCATACTAAGGTCGCTTTCTTTGTGTAATTGGCTGAGGTACCGCAAAGTGGATCGGTGTTTGAATCGCAGTCCTGCGTGTTTACCGAGATCTCTTGGATGAGTAGGCTATTCCAAGACATATCTGGCCGGACCCACGGACTTGAGCTCTCAGAGTCTCCTGGAACCATCAGCACCAGCCCTGCAGCCGTGCCGGTAGTCGAAAAATCAACCTTTTGCAGCATCTGCCAACACGTCTCGGGCGCAGCAAGAGCCTTTTGGATTTGGCCCTGAAACGCATCTCGATCTGCCATCACCATTTGGTTCATATGCGCATTTTTTTGCGAGAGCCGGTTACTCATGACTCCAAGCATCGTCCCTTGCACCATGAGTGCCACCACCATTGTTTGCAAAAGGGTGCTCATAGTCCGGTACACCCTGTTCTGGGTTGTCTACAGAACTCAAACCCTGCCTTAGGAGTCCCGCAAGAACAGAACGCCGAGACTCCCCCACCACTGACTGGCTGAGCATTGGCCCCAGTATGCAGCCAAGCCGTCAACTGGCCCGAGGGTGGGCTCAATCCCACACAATAATTGAGGCACTGTGCCGCCCGAGTGCTTGGTGCTGGCGGAGGCGCACGCTCAACCCTCACTGCGCAACTGGGGCAGGACTCAGGAGGGTTCGTAGGAGCCGGACCGTAGGGACGGCAGATCATTTGAGAGTCTGCAGAAGAGTGCAGCGACGGATACTTGAGCCTAAATCCAACGGCCGCCTCGTCTGCAGGGCAAGGATTTTGCGAAGCCCCAATGTAACCGCCACGAACAAATTCATTTCGGAAGTTTGTTTTCTCACACCGATTAACACCCGCGCGCGAAACCCTAAGCGCATCGCAAGTCTGATAGGATAAGTCACACTGCTCGGTGATCGGATCCCAACAACCCGTTCTTGAAACCATGGCCGAAGGAGAAATGCAGAGCGAATTACAGAGCAGTTGGCGCAGATTTGCTGGCGGCTGTCCCCCGGATGGCCCTTGGAGCCCGCAGGCACCTTGTGCTGGCAAAACATACGATGAAACTCCGGGAGCCAGAGGGCTGGGACCAGTCGGAGTACGAACTAAAAACGGAAACTTTTCTGTCGTCCGAACCACTGCCACGCCGGTCGAGGGCCGGGTTGAGTTGACGGTGACAGACAGAGTTCCAACCAACTCGGTGGGTTGAGAGAGCGGCTGACCTGCCTGCGCACCGATGCAGGAAACGTGAGAACCGGTGGAGGCATCCCACACCTTGCAGTCTTCGATCTGCAGACTCAAACTCTGAACGGCCCAAGGCCCAAACCGCTGAGGGGTACTGGTGGGAGGCGCCAATACACCCAAGACCAGGGGCCTTGCAGGATCTGCAACATGTTGCCATCCAGCCCCTCCTTGGCCAGCCCCCGCCTGGTAGGTGATCTGCTGATTGGCAAAGAACTCACCGCAGGAGCCCGGATTTGCCAAGCTCAGGCCCACGAGCTGGGTCATCTGCTGAAAGGAGCTCTCCAGCTCATCGTCTGACTTGATACGATTCATCTGAATCATGAGCTGTGCAGAGACAGCAAAGAGCACGAGCGATCCCGCCATCGCGCTCAATACCCCGACCAGGCTCTGGCCACGGCTGCGGTCCCAACGCCGCGCACTGAACACCCCACGAACCATCCTTTGAGTCTAGCATGGGGTGGACGTGTTGACGCTTTTCACGAGAGGGGATGTGTCCCCCTTGACCCGCTCCAGCTCCCCCGGCAGCGCAGACTCGATGCAAACGCGCCGCCTGGTGCCGGGGTGCACAAACTCAAGCGATGCAGCGTGGAGGAACAAGCGCTTAAGGCCCCACTCCTTGCGCAGACGCTTGTTCCAGGCAAAATCGCCGTAAAGGTCATCGCCAGCAATCGGGTGCTGGCGTGAGGCGGCCTGAACACGGATCTGGTGCGTGCGCCCGGTGACGAGCTCAATCTCAAGCAGGCTCACCCGCTGCGCGGCAAAAACCTCGCGTCGCACAAACTTGAGCTCGGCATTGGCAGCGCGACCGCGCACCACGCGCGTGCGAACGCGCGAGCCGTCACGCCCCCCGCGCCCCTCTCGAGACGACTCAAGGTGGTCGCGCCACACTCCCTTTTCGTCGGCAATCCCGCGCACCAGTGCAAGGTAGTGCTTGGCCACGCGCCCGGCATCAAAGGCTTCGCGCAACGCGCGCGCAGCCTTTTCGGTTCGAGCGGCAAGCAACACGCCCGAAGTGTCTTGGTCAAGCCGGTGCAAAAGCCAGAGCGTGCCCGAGGGCGTGGCAAAGGTCTTGGCGTTGAAATCGTACTTTCCCTCAAAGGCGCAGGAGCCTGGCGCGGCCTTGGCGCCGGGGTTGGGGTGCGAGAGCACGCCAGCCGGTTTGTCCACCAGCACCAGGTCGGCGTCTTCGAATAAGATGGGGTGCTTTGAAAAACTCACTCAACCGGCAGCACGATGGCGTCGAGCGCGGCCGCGATTGCGGCGCGAAGCGCCTGGTCGAGCGATCCTGCGGTAGGATTATAGTTTCCTTCAGCCCACTTAAGCGGATTACCATCGAGCGCTAGCACGCCGGCCGCGCGCACGCGCCTGAGCAGTGCCGTAACAAAAAGCGCCGAGCACTCCATCTCCACGGCAACGCAACCGGCCTTTTGGTAGAGCCTGAGGTCGGTGTCCAAAATTCCCGGGTAAAACACATCGCTCGTGAGCACGACGCCGCGATGGAACTTGCGGCCTTTTTCGAGCAGGGCGCCTGCAAGACCGGCGGTCAGTGCCGAGTCGGCCACGGCCGGAAAACCCATCGGCACCATGAGCGGGGTCACACCCTCCTGCCGGACCGCTGCAACGGCAAGCGCCACATCGCCGATCTGCGCTTCGTCCTGCAGACCCCCTGCCGTCCCTACTCGGATGATCGACTGCACACCCACATCGATCAACTCCTGAAAGCAGATCGTGGCGCCGGCAGCGCCCACTCCATGGGAGATGGCCATCACTTCGACGCCTTTGTGCTTTCCGATGTACGAATGATACTCACGGTTCTTGGCCAGCTCCTGCGGATTTTCGAGCTGGCTTGCAATCAGCGCGGCTCGCTCCGGAGCGCCACAGACAACCGCTCGCTTGAAGCGGGGATCGGCCGCTAGGCGGATGTGGGGCTTAAGGGAAGGACCTGACGAACTACCGGGCTGCGCACTCATGACGCGGCACTTTAGGGGAAGGACTTGGACTTGAGAAGAGCCAAACTTTCGAGCTCCTCGATCCTCTGGATCAGGGCCTCGAGCTTCTCAATTCGGCGCTCGAGCGCCGTCAGTTCCTGTTGCAGGCTGAAGGAGTCGACGATTTCCATGCGACGCGGGTAAAGAGTGCAGCCCTGAAAGGGCCTGCCGTCGCGGTCCTGAAAGCTGCCCCACATCGTGCAGACATCCACGGCCTTGAACCTGAGATTGACACCTGCCGCCGACTCCTCACAAAAAGCCGGGACAGAAAGCAGAGCACCTAAAGCGAAAATACTCCCAAGCACTGAACTCTTCACGAAACACCCCCCTGGCTGTCGCCCGCTCAGGAGGGTGTCGCATATTTCGTACTCGAGTCAACCGGCTCAGCGCTTGTGATTGCACTTATCGTGACTGCAGCCCTTGTCCTTGGAGCAATCGCAGGTCTTGCACGAACAGCTCTTGGTGTCTCCCTTGGCACAGCTCTCCATGCACTTCGAATCACATGCACACTCCTTGCCGGCAGCCAGGGCCGGTGGGGTCGAAATGGCGGCAGCCGAGAGGGCAAATAGGGCGCCGTAAATTGATTTCTTGAATGAATTCATGGTCAAAATCTCCTTTTAGTGATGGCCTGTCATTGAAAGGTACGAAGGGCCAGGATGCCTTGTGACTGGTCACAAATTATTTTTTGAGAGCGTATTCATTCATGACGGAGAAGGCAAAAACGGAACCAAACGATGAGTCCCTCATGAAGCTTTACCAATCCGGCGACGCCCATGCCTTTAATACACTCTACGCCCGCCACTCTGGGCAGGTGCTGGGGTACCTCGTCACTCGGATTGGTGACCGTGCTCGAGCCGAAGAGATTTTACAGGCCGTTTTTTTAAAGCTGCACCGGGCCCGCCACCAGTACCATCCCAGCCAACCCTTCGGGCCGTGGTTTTTTTCGCTCATCCGCACCCAGCTCATTGACGCGCTCCGGCGTGAATTCAAGAACCCGGCCCGGCCCGGCCATGAGGCTCCCGAAGCGGTGCTCGAGACCCTTTCGGAGCCGCAAGCCGAGAACCCGCCAGGTACCGGACAAGACCCCGTGCTGGCCCAGCCCCTGCTCGACCGGCTGGAGCCCCCACATCGTGAAGTGCTTGAGCTCAGGTACCTGCGTGAGTTTTCCTTCGAAGCCATTGCCGCGCGCCTGGGCATCTCGTCCGCCTCAGCACGCCAGCGCGTGAGCCGCGCAGTAAAAAAGCTCCGCTCGCTTTCGGGAGGGAACGTTCGATGAAGCCCGTGCACGATGACTCCTGGGACTCGATTGTTCAATCACCGGAGCTCCAGCCCTCACCCATCATTCGAGATGAACTGCAGACCCTCGTGAGGCAGGAGCTTGAGCCCAGTTACCTTTTGCTTCTTTTCAAGGTGCTCGGCATTCACTCAGTAGCCGCGGCTCTGTCGCTACTGGTCTGCCCGCAGTTCGGCTTTCATCCGCTGGGCCTTGAGTTTGATCCGCTCGCCTTTTTGGCATCCTATGGCGATGCCGTGTGCGGCCTGGGCTGCGGGGTGGCCTTCAGCCTGCTTACCGGGCTTGCGGCGCGCACGTTCTTGTCGCGTGACGAGCGGAGGGTCTCGGTGCGAATGGGGTTTTGGATCTTCACGCCAATCATGGCCCTTTCGTGGGCGCTTTTGATGTGGGCAGGCTTGCAGAACGGACACTTGCACTCGGCTTCGGCTGTTTTTAGCGCCCTCTGGCTGGCGGGTGCCGTGCTTGCCGCCTGGGCCGCAGTGCGGGGCGAATCCACCTTTGCGCACCCCTGATTCTGGGGTAGATCCCGGGGCGTGATCGCCCTATCCGACATCCATAAGCAGTACGGCTCGAAGGTCCTCTACAAGGGCGCAAGCTTGCAGATCAAACCCGGAGAAAAGATCGGCCTCGTGGGCCCCAATGGCGCCGGCAAGACTTCCATTTTTCGAATCATCATGGGCGAGCAGGGCATTGACTCTGGCACGGTGACCCGCCCGGACAAGTGGGTGATCGGGTATTTTTCACAAGAGGTTGGTGAAATGAAGGGCCGCACGGCCCTTGAAGAAGTCATGGCCGGAGCGGGCAAGGTTTCAGAGCTGGCTAGCCGCCTCAAAGCGCTCGAAGACGAGCTCACAGAGCTCTCTTCCAAAATGGATGACGAAGCATCGATGGAACGCATGAATACCGTCATCGAGCGCATGGGCGAACTGCAGCTCGAATTTGAGAGCCGCGGCGGCTACACGCTCGAATCCCGCGCGCGTGAAGTCCTCACGGGGCTTGGTATCGGGCCGGATGACCATTCTGCCCGTGTCGAGAGCTTCAGCGGTGGCTGGAAAATGCGGATCGAACTCGCCAAGATGCTCGTACTCCAGCCTGATGTACTGCTGATGGACGAGCCCACTAACCATCTGGACTTAGAATCCATCCTTTGGCTGGAAGAGTGGCTCCGCAACTTCAAGGGCGCACTCGTCATGACAAGCCATGACCGTGAGTTCATGAACCGCATCGTCTCGCGAGTTGTCGAGGTCGCCAATCAGACAGTCACCAGCTACTCGGGAAATTATGACTTTTACGAGCGCGAGCGTGAAATCCGCCGTGAACAGCTGCTTGCTCAGCACAAAAAGCAGCAAGACATGTTGGCAAAAGAAGAAGAGTTCATCGCTCGCTTTGCAGCCCGTGCGTCGCACGCCGCCCAAGTTCAGTCGCGTATCAAAAAGCTTGAGAAGATCGACCGCGTTGAGATTCCGACTGAGGAGCGGTCCGTGTCGTTTGAATTTCCTGTTCCACCACGGGGAGGAAACGACGTTGTCCGATTCAAAGAGCTTCAGAAGATTTGGAAAAAAGAAAACGGAACGGACCACACTGTGTTTGCGGGCGCCACCGGACTCGTCAAACGCCTGGACCGTGTCGCAGTGGTGGGAGTCAACGGCGCCGGAAAATCCACCTTCCTCAAACTCGTAGCGGGTCAAGCCGAGCCCACGGCAGGCGACCTGTCAGTGGGAGCCGGCATCAACATTGGGTATTTCAGTCAACATGCCCTCGACGTCCTGAATCCCAACAAGACGATTTTTGACGAAATCCACGACCGCATTCCTGAAGCCACCATTGGCTATGTCAGAAATCTTTTGGGCGCATTTTTATTCAGCGGTGATGACGTTTACAAGAAAGTTGCAGTCCTCTCCGGCGGAGAAAAAAGCCGCGTCGTTCTAGCCACTCTCCTGGCGCGACCCAACAATCTTTTAATTTTGGATGAGCCCACCAACCATCTCGACATTCGCTCGCGCGAGATGCTGCTCGAAGCCCTCAAAGGCTTTGAGGGAACTGTGCTCCTCGTAAGTCATGACCGCCACTTTTTGCGCCAAGTGACTAACAAAGTCTTCGAACTCGGTAAGGGCGAGCTCCGCGTTTACGAAGGCACTTACAATGAGTACTTGGACCGGCGAGCCTAATGGGAACCCTTCCACTCATCATTGGGCTTTTACTGGGACTCGTGGCAGGTCCATTTGCCGGACCGGTCGCCCCCCTCCTTTCTGAAGTTTCCAAATGGGTGGTTCAACTCATCAAGGCCGTGGCTGTGCCGCTTCTTTTTTTTGCCGTGGTCAACGCTGTTCACTCCACTGAGGTTAGGCTCAAGAGTGGGCTTCGTATGGTGGGGATCGCTGCGATCAACGCAACCCTAGCGCTCACCATCGGAATTCTCCTCTCACACTGGCTGAGACCCGGCGACGCCCTGCGCGAGCTCTGGAGGACAGGGCTTTCGGGTGATCTGATGTCGGCGATTTCTGCGACCACTCCCACTGCAAACGATCTTAAGTTGGACTGGATGAAAAACTTAGGCAGCTGGATCCCGGATAGCACCCTAAAGCCATTTGTGGATAATGCAGTGATCCCAGTCATTCTCTTAGCCCTGCTGTTGGGCTTAGCCATCCGGGGTGAGCGCAAGCACCAGGCCCGCCAGGCTCATCCAAAAGAAGAAGAAGATGCACTCACCCGCTTTTCGAACACCCTGGCGCTGGGGCAGCGGCTTTCGGAGCGAATTCTTTTCTTTATCACGCGAGCCATCCCATTTGCCGTTTTTGGCGCAGTGAGTTCAGCAGTGGCTCGCTTTGGCTACGGTCCGCTGTCAGGTCTTTTTCCGTACCTTGGAGTTGCCCTCTTGGGACTCACGCTCCACATTTTGATCACCTACCAAGGCTGGATTCGGCTGATTTGTAAGCGTAGCCTTTTACAGTTTTGGAGTGAAGCCCGGACTCCGGTCGTGCAGTCCATCGGCACCAACTCAAGCCTTGCGACTCTGCCTTTTACGCTTCGAGCGCTCGATCGCCTTGGTGTCTCGAGACAAGCTTCAGCTCTGGGCGCGTGCGTGGGTACGAACCTCAATAACGACGGAATTCTGCTCTATGAGGGAATGGCTTTTTTAACAGTGGCCCAGGCAATGGGAATGGATCTCACCCTTTCACAGCAGCTATCCGCGGCCGTGCTTTGCATGCTGACCGGAATGGGCGTGGCCGGAGTTCCAGACGCTGGCTTCATTTCACTTTCACTCGTGCTTACAGCAGTTGGCCTCCCAATCGAAAACCTCCCTTTGCTGCTTTCGGTCGACTGGATCTTGGGTCGAGCTCGCTCGGTCACCAATGTGCTTTCAGACATGACCTTGTCGGTTGCCATTGACGGCCCAAAGAAATCTGCCTCGAAGTAAAGAACCTGCGTCACAGACTGCAGGAAAATCTCCCCGAGCCCCTGCCGCCTAAACCGTCTCGAGGCTAAACCCCTCATTGAAGTCGGAGCCGTGCCTCAAGAAAGATCCTATCTCTGAGTTCTCTGGCTACTGGGTACTGGTGAAAATCCGACTGCTCACGCGCGCGCTTCAAGCTGAGGCACTCTCGCCGGTAAAATGCTGTCATGATTTTGATTTGATCTTGGACCCAGGCACTCCGAGCGCGAGCCCCCGCATTGTCCACAAGCTGAAGAATCCATCGAGATAAAAATTCCTCAGCCTCCTCTCCTCGAAGGAGTCGCTCAAGTCCTTCAACCCAGTCGCGGTCAACCTGCCTAAACCCAATCCGCACCACACTGCGCTCTCGCCCTTGCGGTGCAGACATCACTGAGCGGGTCGGTTCACGATGAGCCGAGAATTCAAGAAGCTCAACGAGCGAAAAAAAGAACTCGCGAGTCCACGCGCGCGAGCGATAACACCCATGCCACCGGACGCAAGACGCCGATCCCGCACTGGCACTCTGCTCCGGAGCCCGACCCGCTAGCGAGAGCACAAGCCTCGATGATCCAACGTCGTACGAAACTCCCACCATGGGGTACAGAAACGAATATGCGCCGCTCACGTTAAGACGAGGTCTCAAACGCTGGATCAGATCGAGCTCAAGAAGGCAGGCCTCCCGATGTGAGGCACACACTTCAAACTCAAGCCGCGTAGCTTCCTTGAGAATCTTGCGCATCTTTTTGTGGCGCCTGAGTCGTGTGGAGTTGCGGTACTGCTGTAGCCTTCTCCTTAGCCGAATGGCCTTGCCCACGTAGATGAGCTCACCGTCTCTATCGAAAAAGCGATAAATCCCGGGAAGCAAAGGAACGCCGGCTAAGAATTGGGCTCCAAACTTCTGATCAAATTGACGCATCCGGCTGCGCCATCACGGTGGCCTTAGCTCTTGCTGCGGCGATGCGCTGCTGCTGTTGGTCGAGCTGCTCCAGCACAAGCTCCAAATCGACCTCCGAATCCACGGCCTCAATCAGGATCTTGCGCATTCCTAGTACTTCTTCTTGCAACAAGGAGAGCTCATCCTGATGCCGCACTTTTTCTGTGATCAAGACGCTACTGAGCTGCTGAGAGCGGCGCTCCTCTGCCATCACACTCTGCGTAAGACGGGCCAACTGCGCCTCAAGTGAGATGCGAATTTCGTGAAAGGCTTCTCGCGATTTTTCGCGGTCCTGGGCCGCCTCTTTCTCAAGCTCAGTCCTAATCTTTTCACGCTCTTTGAGTGCAGCCCACTGCATGCGCTCGCTCATCGTGGCTTCAATCTTGGCTAACTCTTCGTCCATGTTTCGCTTTGAAGCCCTAAAAGTCTCGTACTCTTTTGATAGCTCTGAAAACTTACTCTCAGCGCTATGAAGACGGATGAGCGCAGCCTGCAGCTCCTCTTGATAGCTCTTAGAGTGGCGCTCCAGTTGCTCAATGCGTTTTCTGGACTCGGCCTGTTCCCCGAGAGCAGAGTCCAGCTGCCTTTCGAGGTCTCGAATTCGCTCTCGGGCCTTATCCCCCTCTGCAATGATGAGCTTTGCCTCTTTTTCACGCTGAAGGACCTCGGCCCAAGCAGCGCGGTACTGATTGAGCTCGTCCCTCAGACGCAGATACTCCGCGTTGAGACCTTTGTACTGCTGGGAAATCTTGTTTTCATTTTCGAGGTGAAGCGACACCGCGGCTTTATATTTTTCTTGGTTGAGCTCGAGCTCTCGATTGCGGGTGCGCAGCTCTTGGAGGGCCTGCTCTTGTGCATTCGACTGGGCTGCTAAATCAGCAGCCAGCTTGCGGGATTTTTCTTTTTCTTGATGAAGAGCTGACTCCAAGGCCCGTAGCGTTCCGGCCAAGCCCTCCAGTTGCCCAAGGCCTGAGGCGGCTTGGGACTGATTTTGTGGATTGGCGTATGCGCTCATGGCTGAACAGCTCCCCCTCTGCCTTTACATTGTGTGCAGCCGGCGTTCGGGTTGTCAAACGCGGAGGGACGGCAAGTTTTTGACAGAGAGGCGCCTGGGCTATTTGAAAAATGGCGGAGAGAGAGAGATTCGAACTCTCGAGGGGATTTCTCCCCTGCACCCTTAGCAAGGGTGTGCCTTCGACCACTCGGCCATCTCTCCGCACGCCCGGGTCAATTGGGCCAGAACCTAACAGCCACCCGGGCGGTTTTCAATATGAACCGGCGCTTCATAGCGACGGGGACCAGTTCACTTACTTGGTGGCGTCGGCTTCGATCTGGACTTCGATTTCGACCTCTTCACCCACGAGCAGGCCGCCGGCCTCAAGGACCTTGTTCCAGGTGAGGCCAAAATCCTTGCGGTTGACCTTGGTGGCGGCCGTAAACCCGACCTTTTCGTTACCCCACGGATCCTTGCCCCCGCCCAGGTACTCGACGTCAAAGCTCACGGGCTTGGTCACGCCGTGCATGGTGAGGTCGCCGGCCAGCTTGTACTTGCCCTTGCCAGCTGCCTTGAATTCTTTGGCCTCGAAAGTCAGGGTCGGAAACTTTGCCACGTCGAAAAAATCTGCTCCGCGAAGATGCTCATCGCGCTTGGCGTTATTAGTAAAAATCGACTTCGACTGGATCGTGAACGAACCCGAAAAGCTCTTGGGGTTTTTCTCGTCAAAAGTAAAAGAACCGCTGAAATCCTGAAAGTTGCCAGCCGTCTTGCTCATCAGGTGCTTAACCTTGAAGCTGGCGCTCGAGTGGGCAGCGTCGATTTTATAGGTCTTCGCGGTCGCTGCCGTGCTGGCCATTGCCGGAAGGGAGAACAAGGCCGCGAGGGCCAGGGAGAATGCGAGGGTGAGGGACATCTTGAAAGTCTTCATAATAGCCTCCTTTATTGAGTTGATGGTTTGCCGACGCAATCTACAAACGGCCGATGCCTGAGGAAAAGAAAAATCTGTTTACATGGCCCAGACGCGCCACAGAAGCAGCATCGCCACCGCCACCAGCGCCGGCCGCGCTACGCGCTCGGCTCTGGCCGAGGCCATTCGCGCACCAATGGTTGCGCCGATCACGGCGCCGGCCGCGACGGCAACTCCTGCTTCGACGCGCACTAGCCCCGCGCTCCAGTAACCAATTCCCGAAAAAAGCGCCGAGAACGAATTGGCCAACTTTGAAGTCGCAATTGCCGGCAACAGTCCCATTCCCGCAACGCCCATGAGGCCAAGAAGCATGAAGGTGCCGCCGCCCGGGCCCCAGGCGCCGTCGTAAAAACCCACGACAAGCCCGGTTGTGATGATCCGGCCAAACTGCGGAGCAATGTGCTCGTGAGCGAGCTTGCGGCGCAGAAGATTTCCGAAAAAAACGAACCCCAATATAAGCGGCACAGTAGCGGCCAGAAGGTACCTGAAAAACTCAGGCGGAATGTGGGGGCTTGCCTGAGACCCGCCGAAGGCTCCGACAGCACACGCCACCGAAAACGCGATCCCCCCGCGCCAGTCCAAATGTCCCTTGCGAGCGTAAACCACCAGCGCAGTGAACGCTGCTATGAAACCCGGAATCTTGTTGCTGCCGATGGCGTGGGCGCCGGGCCCGACATGGAGCAGCAGAGTCGGCAGAGTGATCAGCCCCCCGCCACCCGCGATCGAATCCATGAGTCCGGCCATCAGGCCCGCCAGCAAAAGCCACATAGTTTTAACTCAATGACGCGGCGCTTAAGTAAAAGGTGTCCAACACCCCAAAGTGGCGGAGAGGGAGGGATTCGAACCCCCGGTGAGGTTGCCCCCACTCCGGTTTTCAAAACCGGCGCATTCGACCACTCTGCCACCTCTCCGCGGGCCAAGACTTCTCAGTGCTTGCGGCCGCTGTCAACCATCCAAAGCTTGGCGCCTTCACGCACAAAGCCCGGCGCCCCGTCGAGGTAACGGTGGAGCGGCGACGGAATTTCGACCCGGCCATTTTCGTCCTGATAGTTCTCGAGAATAGCCAAAAAAGTGCGGCCCACGGCCAAGCCCGAGCCATTGAGCGTGTGGGCGAGCCGGGGCTTGGCCTGCGGCTCAGGGCGGTACCGGATCTGGGCGCGCCGGGCCTGGAAGTCCTCGCAGTTCGAACATGAACTGATCTCGCGATAGGCCCCTTGCGCCGGAAGCCAAACCTCCAGGTCGTAGGTCTTGGCAGCACTAAAGCCCATATCACCCGTGCAAAGCAGCATCGTGCGGTACGGAAGCCCCAAAAGCTGAAGCACACGCTCGGCATGAGCGGCCATCTTTTCGAGCTCGTCGTAGGACTGCTCGGGCTCACAAATCTTGACGAGCTCGACTTTCTGAAACTGGTGCTGACGGATCAAGCCGCGCGTGTCTTTGCCATAAGAACCTGCCTCACTGCGAAAGCACGGCGAATACGCCGTGAGGTGGTGCGGAAGCGCTCCTGCCTCAATGATCTCATTGCGATAAACGTTTGTGAGTGGAACTTCAGAGGTTGGAATCAAAAAAAGCTCTCGATCGGAAGTCCCGGTCTTGAAGAGATCTTCTTCGAACTTAGGCAGCTGCCCCGTGCCTGTCATCGAGTCACGATTGACCATGAACGGTGGAATCACCTCACGGTAACCGTGCTCGCGCGTATGCAGATCGAGCATGAATTGGATCAGAGCGCGCTCAAGCGTGGCGCCTGCGCCCATGTACAGCGCAAAACGTGCCCCTGAGATTTTACCCGCGCGCTCAAAGTCCAGAATGCCCAAGCCCTCGCCAATCGAGACGTGATCCTTTGGTGTGAACGAAAACTTGCGCGGCTCACCCCACCGACGCACCTCTTGGTTCTGCTCTGCTCCAGTACCCTGCGGAACCGAGGCATGTGGAATATTAGGGATACGAAGGCCCACATCAGAAAATCGGGCCTCCACTTCCGTCAAACGGGCCTCAAGCCCCTTGATTTCGTCACCTACAGCGCGAGTCTCCACGACTCGCCTCTCAGCCTCCGCGGCTGCGGCAGGATCAGATTTTGCGCGTGACTTAAGCTGTGCGATCTCCTGCGAAGCTTGGTTGCGCCTGGCCTTGAGCAGATCGACCTGGTGGATCAAGGCTTTACGTTCGCGTGAAAGCTCTGAAAGGCTGCCAAGCAGCGCCGGGTCAGCATTGCGGCGCTTCAGGGCCGTCTCGAGTTCGCCGAGCGATTCGCCAAAAAATTTAGAGTCCAGCATGCGTCGCGTCTCCCATGTCGTCCTATGCGCTCGAAAGTCAAAACCGGAGCAGCGAATCACGATCCGCGGCATCTGGCTCCATCTCAAGGTACTTTTGATACGCCCAGCGCGCGTTGGCCAAGTCGGACATTGCGCGATAGGCGTCGCCTAGCCGACGATAGATGATGGGATTGCCAGAGTCCAGCTTGAGGGCCTCGCGATAAAGGGCTGTGGAAGCCTCGTATTTCTTGAGTAGAAAGTTTGCGTATGCAGCCTGGTTTTTGGGCTCAGCCTCGCGCGGAGCCTTCTGCATCGCTTGTACGAAGTACTTGAGGGCGGGCTCTGGCTCCTTCAGCTCGACATGAATCCCGCCCAAAGCCAAAAGCACTTGGACAGAGCCGTTGCCGTTTTTGAGTTCTTGCTCAAACTCCGCCTGTGCCGCCTTGAAATTTCCCAATTTCACGTAGATCAAACCCTTGCTGTAGTGGAGATTTGGAAAGCGCGGATAAAGCTCGTAAATGCGCTGAAGCGCATCATCAGCCCCTTTGAACTCGGAAAGTTCGACTAATAGTTTGTACCGCTCATAGAGAATCCCAGCATCGGCTGGGCTGCGATCCAAGTAGCTTTGATAGGCCTGCGCCGCTCTCCTGCGCATCCCCAGCTCACCTCCTGTGCGCAGCAAGCCTGGCTTGGCCAGCTCAAGCTGCGCTTGAACTTTGTACGGCAGCGCAACATCAGGAGCTGACATGCGCGCTTGTTCACTCGTGGTCTGAGCTTCATCCCATGCCCCTTTTTGAATGAGCATTTCTGCAAGCGCGCAAAGTAACTCCACTCGGGTTGTATTGCCCTTTTGGAGCTCATCTCTCAAATAGGCCAGCGCGCGATCCATCCCCTCAGATCCCAAAATTGCTTTTGCGGTACCGACGATCGTTTCAGGATTCTCTGGATCCATCCGCTGGGCCAAAGCAAAGATAAACGGAGCTTGATCGTAGTTCTTGGTCTCAAGCAGGCTTTTTCCGTAGGCAACGTAGACGGAAGGCTCGATCACTTCGCGAGAGAGGGCCTTCTTGTAAAACTGTTGCGCCTCTTCGTGTCGCCCCTGGCGCGCGTACCAATCGGCCATTGCCTTGTCTATGGCCCCTTGTTGCACTGGAAGGGTTCGCAGACGAGCTAACCCACGATTGGCCTCGTCCCACTCGTAGCTCTGAATCAAAAGCTCGATGTACCGACTCCAGATGCGCACATCCGACGGTGCTAGGGCAGCTGCCTTTTTTAGGCTAATCCGGGCATTCAAAACATCGGCCTTGTTGTTGTAAAAAAGATTGGCCAAACGAACTAGTGGCTGCGGATTTTCAGGCGCCTCTCGGCGAGCTTCCATCAGCTGAATTTGCGCCTCTTCGATCTTGCCTTCACGAATCAGGCGCTCGCTCTCAGCCATATAGAAATACACACGTGCCTCTTTTTTTAGCCCGGGCAACGAGTCCCCCGCGCGCGCGCGCAACAAAAAATAATTTAAATTGTAATCTGCGTTTTCGGGCTCCAGCCGCAGAGCACGCTCCAGATGGCCCAACGCCACATCCAACTTGCCCTCTTGTTGATCCAAGCGCGAACGAATGAAAAATGCATCCGCTCTCTCACGAGATGGAAGATGCTCTGCACTCGACGTGATGAACTCAAGATGCTTTCGTACAGCAGGCAATTCATTGGTTGCATTGGCCAGCTTTACCATGCGGTAACGTGCAAACCCATGCTTGGGGCTTTCTTTAAGAGTCGCCTCATACTCCCGTACGGCGCCCGCAAAATCGCCCAAAGCCTCAGCAACACGACCTTTCAGATAATACGCCTTAGCGTCCATTCCAGACTTTGGTGGAACAGAAGCCAGATACCTCGCCGCCTGCGCAAACTCTCCGCGAGCAATCAGCGCTTGCGCCAAATAAACTAGTACCACTTGACTGTAGTTCTTCTGCGCCTTGCTATAATCAATAATGCGGTTTTGCGCAGCCAATGGGCGCCCGGTGAAGGTGAGATACTCGGCGTCTGAGATGAGCGTTTCTGGAAGCTCAACACCCTTAGCGCGAGAAAGCTCAATCAACTTCAGAATGACACTGAAGTAGTTCTCGTCTTTGTTCGAAACATCGATGAGGTTCAGATACGACGAGGCCAAAAAGGCGAGGGCTCGAACGTTATCCGGGTCCGCCTTGAGCGCCCGATGAAACCCTTCCACTGCCTTTCGGTAAGCAGGCAACGTATCTTGCTGATAGTGAGCCAGTGCCGCAAGGTAGTGGGTTTTGCTTTTAGCGGGGTCGGGCGTCTTTGTGGTTCCTGACGGAAGCACAGGCCTAATCCTCGCGGCTCGAGCAGTTTTGGAACTAGAGAGCTGACTGCCACTTCCTCCGTTCAAAACTTCAACCAACACGTACACACCAAAAAGTACCACTGCGATGGGGCTCACCGCCCGGCGAGCTGCGCGAGTGGTGGCGTTACCAAACCGACCCGGAAGCGACTTAGAGTCAGAGGAGCGGCTGAACACCACCGTTTTTTCGTTGGCGATATTTCGAACCTCCGGAAGAGCCTCGAGCACTGCGGTTGCCGGATCGCTCCCAGCCTCAATTTCGATTTCGCCTTCGGGTTCAAGCGCTGGTGCGAGGGTGGTCTTTTCTTCAGGCTCCAGATCGGAGGCCGCTCGAGAAGAGGTAACCGGCGCCACCCCAACCACAGTGGCTTCATCAGGCTCTTCGAGCTCTTCGGGCTCATCTGGCTTTGGGGCAACTTGAATCTGCGTAGGAGCAAGAATCTGCGTCGCTGCGCCTAAATCTACTGGAGCTGGAGGATCTTGGACTGAACTGGGCTCAGGAGTACCTGAAAGTTTACCCAGCGCATTCTGAAGAAGCATGTCGGCCAGTTCTGGAAACGAGCCCATCTCCTTCCATTCGCCCACTGGATGAGGACGGGCGAGTTCGGACCCGAGAATCTGGCCGCCTAAAATGAGCGCGCGGATTCGCTTGAGATCAAGCGGTCCCAGCACCCTTCCCGACGCGAGCCTGATCTTGTACAGGGGCCCCATCTAAGGCCTGACCTCCATCTTGAGGCCGATCCGACCCACGAACGACCGGGGGCGGAGTGGCCGGCTTCAGTGCAGCCTCCCTGGCTAGCTCCATCATCGGCGACGGAAGCAAGCCCACCTGGAGCGTCAGCACCACCATTGCAGCAACAGCAACTGATGCTGCAAAAGAACGCTCACCCACAGGCTGCCCCACCAAAGCAGGCTCACGCATGTACATGTAAACGAGCACTCTCAAGTAATAGTACACCGAAATAGCGCTGCAGAGCACCGCAATGACAGTGAGCCAGATTTCACCCGCCTGCACCGCCGTAGAAAGCATCAAATACTTGGCGGCAAAGCCGGCCGTCGGTGGAATTCCAGCCATGGAGAACAAAAATACTGCCATTCCAAAGGCCATCCAGGGGTTGCGGCGAGAGAGACCCGCCAAGTCATGCAAGTTAGTTCCAAGGTCTGCGCGCTGACACAGCATGGCTAAAAGAGCAAACGCACCCAAATTCATGATCGTATAAGACACTAGGTACAGAAAAACTGGCCCATAGCCCAGCTCACTCGAGGGCGCGGCAAGCATTCCGACCAAAAGGTAACCCGTGTGGGCAATCGACGAGTAAGCCAGCATGCGCTTGAGATTGATCTGCGTGAGCGCAATGACGTTGCCGATCACCATCGTGGCGGCCGCCACTACCCAGATCAAATCATGAAGATTTTCTTGAATCGCCTGAGCCAGGCCCTGGCCAAAACCCAAATGACTAAAGACCCTGATAAACGCTGCAAAGGATGCGGCTTTGATTCCGGTGGTCATGAAACCCGTGACAGGAATCGGCGCTCCCTCATAGACGTCAGGCATCCACATGTGAAACGGAACAGCGGCTACCTTGAAGAGAAAACCAAAAACCACCAGAGCAGCCCCCAACGTAAAGAGAGGCGACATCGCACCCTGAGCTTCTTGCACCCGCCCCAAAATCTGCACGATATTGATCGAGCCCGTGGCGCCGTAAAGCAAGGCGGTCCCGTACAAGAACACGGCAGAAGCGGCGCCACCGAGCACAAAGTATTTCATTGCCGCTTCGTTGCTGCGACGGTCCGCGCGCCTAAAGCCAACGAGAATGTAGGTCGCCAACGACATGATCTCGAGGGCAATGAAAACTACGACGAGATCCTGAGCCGCAGCCATGACCATCATCCCAAAGGCAGAGAACAAAAGCAGAATGTAATACTCTGGGTGCTGCAACCCCTCCCGGTCCAGATACTTCAAGGACGCCAGCACCGACACGATGAGCGCCCCGCAAAAAAGCGCCACAAAGAGCATCGAAAAAGAGTCCACTGCAAGCATCTGGTTAAACAAAACTTGAGTCGGGCGCGCCATCTGCAAGAGCGCCGAGAGAGCTGCGGCCACCCCAGAGACCATACAGATGATGGCCACAGGCCATTTGGACGCACCCCTAAGGAGCGCCGCAGCCAGCATGGCCGCAATGAGTCCTCCAAGCGCCCAAACCCAGGGCATGAGCGCTGCAATCTGCTCGGGTGAAAAAGTCAGTAGTTCCGGACGAATGGTCACCAGTCCTGCAGTCGCGTTCATTAATTAAGACCCCTCATTGCTTTCTACCTCAAGTGCCGCCGTGCTGGTCGGACTTCCGGCACCCATGGCCTTTTGCGAAACCGTCCGGACAAATCGCCCCACGGACACCTCCATCTTGCGGAAAAAATAGTTGGGCTGCACACCCATCCAGATCGCCGCATAAAGAAGAGGTAGAATCACGATCACTTCGCGCAAGCCCAGATCATTTAATTTCTGATTTTCTGGATTATTGAGCGGTCCAAACATGACCCGCTGAAACATCCATAACATATAGACCGCGCCAAAAATCACTCCGGTTCCGGCCACAACGGCCGTCCAGGTGCTCACTTTCCAGGTGCCCAGTAGAATCATGAACTCACCGACAAATCCGTTGGTGCCTGGCAGCGCAACTGAAGAGAGCGTAATGATCATGAAAGCGATCGCAAAAAGTGGCATCACTTTGGTGATTCCACCAAACTCAGAGATTTCTCGCGTGTGGCGACGCTCATAGATCATGCCGACCAGGAGAAACAATCCACCAGTCGAAATGCCGTGATTGAGCATCTGATAGAGGGCTCCAGTCACGCCGATCTCGTTGAGTGAAAATAACCCCAACACAACATATCCCATGTGGCTCACGGATGAGTAAGCCACAAGCTTCTTGACGTCCGGCTGGATCATCGCCACCCAGGCCCCGTAGACGATCGCAATCCCACCAAGCGCAAAAAACACGGGCTGATACAGATGGACTGCCTGAGGAAAAAGCGGAAACGCCAACCTAATGAAGCCGTATCCGCCCATCTTCAGTAGAATGCCTGCCAAAATAACCGAGCCGGCGGTGGGCGCCTGAACGTGCGCATCGGGCAACCAAGTATGAAGAGGAAAAAGCGGAACTTTGATTGCAAACGCGAGAGCAAACGCCAGAAAAAGAAGCGATTGCGGCGAAAGCCAACCAGCTCCATCGAGCTTGAGACGATAGAGGTCGATCAGATTGGCCGAGTAGTTGCCAAACTGGAGCTTGTGCTGCCACACCAAATAGAACAGCGCCACCAGCATCAAAAGCGAGCCTGCCATCGTGTAGATGAAAAGCTTCATTGCGGCGTAAATTCGATCTTTGCCTCCCCAGATCCCGATCAGAAAATACATGGGGATGAGCATGGCTTCCCAGAAGACGTAGAAAAGAAAGGCATCCAGAGAGACGAAGGCTCCCAGCATCGCCGTTTCAAGGGCTAGCAAAAGAAAGTAATACTCTTTCACACGCTCCCCGATGGCCGTAAAGGACCCCAGCACCACAATGGGCATCAAAAAGGTGGTGAGCAGGACTAGCCAAAGGCTAATTCCATCCAAACCAAGACTGTACGAGACGCCGAGTCCCGGAATCCACTGCGCGACTTCTCTAAACTGAAAATCGCCATGGGCAGAATCAAAACGCCCAAGCAGGACGAGCGAAATCAAAAAAGTGACGAGCGTGCCCGAAAGCGTCCACCACCTTGAGAACCGACCTTGTTCTCCAGCCGGAAAAGCGGCGCCAACGGCGGCCCACGCCAAAGGAGTAAACGTCAAAACCGTCAGCAGATGAGAATCAAACACTTCCATAAACGAGGTACCCCACGGTCAGCAAAAGGCCCACAATAGCCACGATGGCATACACCTGGATCGATCCAGTCTGGATGGCCTTGGCAGACTGTCCGCCCCAAGCACTCAGGCGCCCAACCCCGTTGACCAATCCATCAATCACGAAAACATCCATCCAGCGCCAGAGGAGCTGTGACAGGCGGTAAATCGGCCGGACGAAAACCGCCTGATAAGCCTCATCGACATACCACTTATTGAGGAGCACCTGATGAACAGCCGCCATTTTAGAGCGGATCGCCTGGACGCCTGCCAGGTCACGGTAAAAGTGGAGAGCAATGCCAATCCCCACCAGGGCACCCGCTACACTTACCCCCATCAGCACCCACTCCATACTCGGAGAAACCCCAGGAGCCATAACAGGGTGAGCATTCATCACCGGCGCAAGCCAATGCGCAAGCCAACTGTGGTGCGGAATTCCCATCAATCCGCCGACCGCACTGAGAATGGCTAGCACCCACAGGGGTGCGGTCATCACCCAAGGCGACTCATGAGCATGGTCTGCCTCATGAGTGCGCCCTTTGCCCATAAAGGTCACCCACCAGAGACGGGTCATATA
>JBKCVM010000146.1:0-11577 GCA_046317855.1 Oligoflexia bacterium | reverse complement strand
AGGTCATAGTGGCTGGGAGCAGTTTCTTTAGATTCCCCGCAAAAAGCCACCATCTACAGCGATCGCCTGACCCGTGATGTAAGCCGCCGGTTGTGATGCCAAAAACACGGCCGTTGCAGCAAATTCCTCAGGGCGACCCAGCCTACGGGCTGGAATTGCGGCTGAAATCTTTTCGGCCGGAATGCCAAGCTCGCGCAACCTTTCCGTATCAGTGTACCCTGGCAAGAGTGCGTTGATCGTGACGCCAGCGTGAGCCACTTCATTACTGATCGACTTGGTGAGGCCCAAAAGTCCGGCCCGTAGGCCGTTTGAAATGGTGAGGCCCGGCATCGGCTCTTTTGCCGCGGCAGAAGTCACGAGCAGGATGCGGCCCCACTTTCGCTCCATCATCGACGGCAACGCCTCGCGCATGGCACCCACAGCCCCCATCCACAGACTTTCCACGCCGTCCTGCCATTGGGCATCGGAGGCCTGCAAAAAATCCACCTTGGGCGGACCCCCTGTGTTGACGATCAAGATATCCAAGCCCCCAAGCGCTGCCTGCGCCTCGCGCACCACCCGGGCTGACTCTCCGGACTTTGAAAGATCCGCGCCAATCGCAGCTTCGGCCTTGAGTGCCTGCCGGGCCTGCTCCAGCCTCTCGCCTGGGCGCGCACAGATTGCGACCTTCACGCCCTCGGCAATCAGGGTGCGAGCAATCGCAAAACCCAGTCCGCTTGATGCGCCCTGCACGAGCGCGCGCTTTCCATTGATCCCAAAATTCATGGCTTGAGCCCCTCCGGCAAATCAGTTCGTGTCACGGGTGCAATTTCGTTCCGAATACGCGACGCCAGCGCCTCGATGTCGATCTTCTCCGGGTCCATTCCTGGAGCGCACACCGAGCGTAGAAACTCCGCCTGCCTGACGCCGGCCTCCAGAGCAATCGTGTACGGCACGCGGCTGAAGCTCACGAGCGAGTAGCGCGAAATGTACTCCAACGGATACCGAATCTGGAGGCGCTTCTCGAGGGCCTTCTCTCGCAAAAACTGCGTGTCCCCCACCTTGTCCCGCATCTCCAGAAAGTTCTCTATCGCCATCTGCGCAATCGCATTGGCGTTGGCCACACGAATCTCGCTCATTCGGGCAAAAAGCGCCTCGCCCTCGAGTCCCTGGTCCATCGCAGCAAAAAACTCGGTACAGTCTTCAAACCCTGAGTTCATTCCCTGCCCAAAGAAGGGCACGATCGCATGCGCGGCATCTCCCATCAAAAGCGCATGCCCGCCCGCATTCCAGCTTGGGCAGCGTACAGTCACCATGTGGCCCGTGGGGTTGGCAAAAAAGCTCCCCTCCAGGTCGTCGATCCACCGAAGCGCATCGGCAAAGTGCGTTTCGAAAAAACTCTTCACCGTAGCGGGATCTGCCAAGCGCTCAAAGCTCACTTCACCTTTATAGGGAAGGAACAGCGTGCACGTGAAACTCCCGTCAAAGTTGGGGAGTGCAATGAGCATGAAGTTTCCGCGCGGCCAAATGTGGAGCGCATTACGCTCAAACCGAAAGCCACCCTCGGCAGTGGGCGGAATGGTGAGCTCCTTGTAACCGTAATCCAAAAGCTCTTCACTGCACCTCTGCCCACGCGCAGCAAGCACGGCAGTCCTGAGGGCCGACGTAGCGCCATCGGTCCCGATGACCTGGTTTCGCTTGAGTTTTCGCGATAGCGTTCCCTCGCCCTGTTCAACTTCGAGCTCAACCCCGTCATCGAGTACTCGCGCGGATTTAAGCCTGCTCTCGAACTCCACCTTCACGCGACCTGTTCGCTCAGCCGCGGTCAAAAGCTGTTTGTTGAGTTCGCCCCGCGAAATCGAATAAATGCACTGCCAGTCCTCGACTCCGTAGGGCTGGAATGTGAGTTCTCCGCGCACCGAGTGCATCATGCGTCCCCGCATCGCAATGCCGCGCGAGAGCACTTCGTCAGCAAGCCCAAGCTGCTTGAGAGCATGGATTCCGCGCGTCGACACGGCAAGGTTGATCGAACGCCCGGCCGAGATGCGGGCTTTTCGCATGTCAGGGCGCCGCTCCAGCACTTCGACTTCAAAACCCCGCCGCGCAAGCCCCGTGGCCAGAAGCGAACCCACGAGCCCTCCGCCTGCAAGCGTGATCTGACGAGCACCCCCCCGGCTCATGACCCCACCTTGCGCGCGCAATGCGCGACACACTCCACCAGGCGTTCCACGTCCGCAAGAGTCGTATAGAGGGCGGTCGGCGCAAGCCGGATGATGTCGGGCTCCCGGCCGTCAGCGATCACGCCGAGTTTCTCGAGCTCGAGCACCCAATCGCGGTGCGATCCCGGCACACGAATCGAAAGATGACCCCCGCGACTCGACTCCTCGAGAGGCGTCACGATCTTGAGGCCCGCAATCTGCCGCACGCCCTCGGCAAGCCGCGAGGTGAGCGCAAGGCTCTGCCGCCTGAGTGCAGCCATTCCGTAGCGGTCAAAGATCTCAAGCGAGGCACGCATTGCTGCGAGCTGAAAAATGGGCGGGTTACTGAGCTGCCACGCCTCTGCGCTGCGAATGGGCTCGAACCTGGGGCCCATCTTGAAGCGCGTGGCCTTGTCATGGCCCCACCAGCCCTCGAACCGCGGAATCGAGGAGTCGCCATGGTGGCGCTCATGCACAAAGCACCCCCCAAGGGCTCCCGGACCGCTGTTGAGGTACTTGTACGAACACCAAACGGCAAAATCAGGGCCCCACTCGTTGAGCTTGAACTCAAGGCTCCCGGCCCCATGGGCCAGGTCCCAGCCGCAGAAGGCACCCGCTGCATGGGCAGCGCGAGTGATCGCCGCCACATCAAAACACTGGCCGGTCAGGTAATTCGTATTGCCCAGCATCACCAGCGCAAGCGAATCGCGGTGGGCATGGATCGTGGCCAAAATGTCCTCAGGCCTGAGAGCGTCTTCACCCGCACGCGGCTTGAGCTCCACGATCGTAGACGCAGCATCAAATCCCTGCGCTCCCGCGTGAAAGCGCGCCTGCGAGGCGACCGCGTACTGGTCCGACGGAAACGCACCACCCTCAATCAGGATCTTGTAGCGGGTTTTCGTGGGCCGATAGAACGACACCATCATCAGGTGCAGGTTCACGCTCAGCGTATTCATGGCCACCACTTCGGTGGACTTGGCACCCACGAGCCTGGCCAGGCTCTCGGTCAAAAACTCATGATACGGCAGCCAGGGATGCCTTGCCTTGAGATGGCCTTCGACTCCAAGCCTCGCCCAATCCTCGAGCTCCTCTTCAATGTACTGCCTGGCCTTGCGAGGCTGGAGCCCCAGTGAATTTCCGGCAAAGTACAGGTAGTCCGAGCCGGAAGGAGTCTTTGGAAACAAAAACTCCTCTCGCGGAGTTTCAAATCCAGTGGTTGCCGCAGGTTTCGTCATAAACTGGGTCATCGCCTTCTCTATCGCTTTCCTTCGAGCCACTCACGCGCCGTGCCCGAGAGCAGGCGCTCCCGCTCCGGTTGGGTCAGCCCGGGCAGCGAGCGCACGATAGAACCCGGAACATTCTCTCCCAACGGAAACGGATAGTCCGTCCCCACCGCAAGCCGCTCCGCGCCGAACAACTCGACAAGACTGGCCAGCACCGCGGGATCATGCACGAGCGTGTCGAGATAAAACGAATGGCGCTGATCGCGAGGTGACTTACGAGTATTGACCGCGCACAGGTCCGGGCGCGACTCAAAGCCATGCTGGATCCTTCCCAGCGTGGACGGAAAAGCCCCGCCCCCATGGGCAAATGCGACTCGAAGCCGCGGAAAGCGCTCAAACACTCCGCCAAAAATCATCGAGCAAATTGCGCGCGAAACCTCGGCCGGCATCCCCACCAGCCAGGGGAGCCAATAGCGCGGCATCGATGCCTCGCCCATCATGTCCCATGGATGAACGAACACGCATGCCCCCAGGCGCTCAGCTGCTGCAAACACTTCGAGCACCGGAGCCTCATCGAGGTTCCAGTCAAACCCGTCGCCCTTAATATGGGTAGCGATTTCAATCCCCTTGAGCCCAAGCTCGCCTACCGCGCGCTCCAACTCACGGATGGCAAGCTCCGGATCCTGCATCGGCAGGGTCGCAAGCCCCTCGAACCTTCCGGGATGGGCGCTCACCACCCCGGCAATATGGTCATTGAGGTAACGCGAAAGATCCCACGCATGCTGGGGCTTGGCCCAGTAGCTGAACATCACGGGCACCGTGGAGAGCACCTGGCACGAAACCCCGTGGGAGTCGCAATCCTTCAGGCGCGCGCCCGCGTCCCAGCAGTTGCTTTCGATCTCCCTGAAAAACTTTCCATCATCCCGCAGCATGCGCGCGCGGCAGGGCGCATGGTGGTCGAGCTCGATGAACCCACCGTAACCAAACCGGTCCTTCCAGCGCGGAAGCTTCTCCGGGAGGATGTGCGTGTGGATGTCAATCATTGAGGGTCCCGCAGTCTTTGCAGCGCCGGTGCTCCGGGTTGCCCTTGTACTCGGCAAACACTGGAGGCAGGTCCTTCACGATGTCGTGCAAGTGCACGGACTTTCGCCACAGCTCGCGCGAGCACTGGCGACACACCCACAAAAAAGTATCGATTTCGTGCGCAAGTCGCTTGCGCTCGATCACAAGACCTACGGTACCCGCGGGTCGCTGGGGCGAATGCGGCACATTCGGAGGAAGCAAAAAAATCTCGCCCTCACGGATCGGAAAGTCCACGGGCTTGCCGCCCTCAAGCATCTGGAGGTTGATGTCGCCTTCGACCTGATAAAAAAACTCTTCGCCCTCGTTGATGTGGAAGTCATTGCGGGAGTTAGGGCCGCCCACCACAGTGATCATGAATTCGCGATCGAGCCAGATCTGCTGGTTGCCAACCGGGGGCTTGAGTAGATGGCGGTTCTCGTCGATCCACTTTTTAAAGTTGATGGGCTTCACGCCTTGCCTTCTCCAAACACTGCAATGCACTTGAGCTCGACCGCGATCGGTGTTGGTAGCGCGCCCACCTCCACTGTTGTTCGGCAGGGTGCCGACTGCGGAAAGTACTCGGCCCAGAGGCGGTTCATCACCGGAAAATCTTTTTTCATGTCGGTCAAAAACACCTGCACATCGACCAGGTCCGAAAGTCCCAGGCCCACCTCTTCAAGAATGAGCCGGACATTTCTGAATACGGAATGCACCTGGGTTTCGATGTCATACGAAGCCACCGTTCCATCGGCAGAAAGTTCGACCCCCGGAATCTTCTTCGTTCCCCGCTCACGCGGGCCGATTCCTGAAATGAAAAGCAGGTTGCCCACGCGCTTGGCGTGCGGAAACTTTCCAACGGGCTCTGCGGCCTTCGATGAGTGGACTCCGTCGCTCATTTCGTCACCTCGGTTTGAAACTGGATGCACACGTTCTTGGGCTCGGTGAAAAAGCGCAGGGCCTCAAGGCCCCCTTCGCGCCCGACGCCCGAATCCTTGACGCCACCAAACGGGGTGCGCAGATCGCGGAGCATCCAGCAGTTGACCCACACAATGCCGCTCTCAAGCCTTGCAGCCACACGGTGGGCGCGGGATCCATCACTCGTCCAGACGCTCGTGGCCAGGCCGTAGCGCACGGAGTTTGCGATCTCAAGCGCCTCAGCCTCCGTATCAAACGCAATGAGAGTGGCCACGGGCCCAAAGATCTCTTCTTGATTGGTCTGGCAGGAGGCCGAAAGCCCCTCAATAAGCGTAGGCTCGATGAAGTTGCCGCCCGCGAGCGGTCCTTCGAGCTGTGCCTGCCTTCCGCCGATGACAAACTTTCCGCCCTCGGCGCGCGCGCGCTCGAGCGCCGCCATGATCTTTTGAAAATGTTCTTTCGAAACAACTGCGCCCTGCTGGGTAGAATCCTCAAGCGGATTTCCCTGCTTAAGCGCCCTGATCCGGCCCACGAGCGCCTGTTTAAAACGTTCGTAAATAGGGCGCTCAACCAAGATGCGTGATCCGCAAAGGCAGATCTGCCCCTGGTTCGAAAACGCGGCACGCACCACCTCATCCGCCGTGCGCTCAAAGTCGCAATCGGCAAAGACGATCGTAGCGTTCTTGCCCCCCATCTCGAGCGACACCTTCTTGAACTGCGGAGCCACGGCGCGCGCAATATCGGCTCCGGTACGGGTGCTTCCAGTAAACGACACTGCCTTGATGCCCGGATGGCTCACGAGCGCAGCACCCGCGCTGGCACCCAGTCCGTGCACGATATTGAGCACGCCCTTGGGAAAGCCGATCTCATCGCAGATTTTTGAAAGCTGCCAAGCTGTGAGTGGCGTGACCTCCGAGGGCTTGGCCACGACCGTATTTCCGGCGGCAAGCGCCGGTGCGATCTTCCAGCTCAAAAGATAGAGCGGGAGGTTCCACGGAGAGATACAGCCCACCACTCCGAGAGGCTGGCGGAGGGTGTAGTTGATGACTCCCTCTTGCGTGGCGTGCGACTCGCTTGAAAACTGAGTGATGGCTTCGGCAAAAAACTCAAAATTGAGCGCGCTTCGCGGAATGTCGACCGAGCGCGAAGTGCTGATGGGCTTTCCGCTGTCGACACTCTCGGCAAACGCCAGCCCCTCAGTGCGCTCGCGGATGGCGGCCGCCAATTTTTTGAGCCACTCCGCTCGCTCGCGCGGGGAGAGGCGTGACCATCCGCCAAAGGCCTCTTTGGCCGCCTTTACTGCAGCATCAATGTCGTCGGAGCCTGAGTCAGGAAGCGTGAGTGCAAGCTCGCCCGTGATGGGCGAAAATTTTTGGATCCGCTTTGCAGACTGGGCGGCAACAAACTCACCGCCGATGTAGTTCAAGAGCGACTCAGCCATGCGCAAAGCTCCCTGCAATTTTCTTCCACTCATCGGCACCCACCAAAAGTGCCCGCACCGGCGAGGCATCGGCACCCTCGAGCCTCAGTGGAGGGGCGATCAAAAAGTAGGTTCCCGGATCCACCTGATCGAGCACCAGGCCTTCTAAAACAGCCATGTCGTGGGCTGCAATGGCGGCGTGCGACTCAAGCACCTTGTCGTCTGCGGGATCGACCGAAGGCGTGTCGATGCCCACAAGCCTGACGCCGTTTGCGGCCAGGTGCTCGACGAGCCCGGGCGAGAGCGAGTTGAAATCGCCGTTCCACGAGTCGGGATCAGGAAACGAATCCGTGCGAAAAAGCACGCGAGGCGCCTCGATGCGAACGCCCTTCAAGTCTGCCACGGTGATTCGGGCACCGCGCGGAAGGCTCACACGGATGACCTGTGCTGGGCCGATGTAGAGCATGGGATCGCGCTCGTCGATGGACTGGCCGCGGGCAGTATAATGACTGGGGGCATCGGCATGGGCTCCGATATGAAGCGTGGTCTCGATGCTCGAGAGCTCGAGGGCGTGGCCGCCCTCAAAGGACATCGCGACTTTGCGGGCAAACACGCGATCGCCCGGAAAGACGGCGGTGCGGGGGCTGAGCCGCGGGGTGATCTCAATGAACTGGCTGCTTTGAGTGGGCATGAGCGTGGGTAGGGTTAGTACGTAACTTATTATTTTGCTGGAATTTTTGCCTACTTTGGCAGCGTCTGCCTACCAGAATCTGGGCCCCGGGACTTTAAAAACCGCATCTTTTCAAAGCCCAGGGTTCCGTTCAAGAGTTGACCATACCCACGAAAGTAGGCCACTTTACTTGGAGATGCCTTCCCCCGACCTTCGACTCGACGAGCTCAAAAAAGCCCTGGCACGCCTCAAAGAGGCGCTTGCGCTCAAAAAGGACGACATCGTCAGGGACTCCACCATCCAGCGCTTTGAATTCACTGTGGAGCTGAGCTGGAAGGTGCTGCAGCGGGCGCTCAAGGGGGCCGGCGTGCCGGACCCTCAGTCACCCAAGGCTCTTTTTCGTGAAGGCGCCAGACTGGGATGGGTGGCTGATCCCGAAGCCTGGATCCAGTTTGTCGATGACCGTAACCTCTCGAGCCACACCTACAAAGAAGACCTCGCCGAAAAGGTGTACGCGAGCGCCTCGAGGCTTCCACCCCATGTCGAGGCCCTCATCCGTGCCATCGAAAAGCAAAACTAAGGCCACGGCCCCACAGCTTGGGCTCGCCCCGCGGCATTGGGACATCCTTAACCGAGTTGCGATTGCGCCACTCAAAGAAGCAGGTTTTCGGGTTTACGCCTTTGGATCGCGGGCCCGCGGTGACTTTAAAAAATTTTCGGACCTCGACCTTTTGGTCGTTTCACCCGGCCCGAACGCACCCGGCCCGAACGCCTCGCTCCCGGCCCTCCTTTCAAAAATCGGCGAGGGGCTTGAAGAAAGCACCCTGCCCATCCGCGTCGATCTCGTCCTGGACTGGGAGCTTGCCGAGTCCTATCGGCCAGGCATTGAGCGCGACAAACTTGCCCTTTGAGCCCCCCGCTTTCGCCGCCGCCAACCCACTGCCTAATGTTTAGACAGCTGCACAGAAGTTAGCCAAGTGTCACCTGAGAAAAATTCAAGACACATCCCGGCCCGGGATGTAAAGCACTGAAAATTCAGGGTTTTTTTTATCAAAAAAAAAGAGAACTTGGGCACGCGGCGTGCTTAACAGCTGGTCAAGTCTGAAAGGACTTGAACCATGCCTGTAAAAATCTCTCTCACCCAGGCGCTCACCGGCGCCGCACTCATTTCTCTTACGGTTCTCAGCGCAAGTTGTGCGCGACGCAAGGAACAAGAACGCAACTTTGTCGTCGGCTCCTGCATCGTAGACGGAGAGAAAATCAATCACGCGTGGTCCAAGGTGACCTATCGCGACAAGATCAAGCTGGCGATGGCCCAGGAGATCTATCTTCGCCAGCAAAACGTGGGCGTCCCCCTGAGCTTCCAGTTCCGGATCGATCCCGCTCAAGAACGCGTGCTCGTTTCGGATCCAAACGAACCCGGCTCAGAACTTGAGCCTGCACTGATTTTTGAAGGCCAGCGGATCCGTTTTGCCAAACTCAACTACAGCACCACCACCTACGACCAGAAGGCCGACACGTGCACCGACAGCGGCAAGCCACCTGTCATCCACCCAGTGGGCCGAATCGCCCAACGCCTGTTGCGCTGGGGGGGGGGGCGGCCAAGACCGCAAGTACCTGTTTGACGGAATCGACATGGGCAGGGTGGTTGGATGGGAGCGCCTACCCGATAACATCCGCAAGTATGGCCAGGTGATTCTATTTGATTCTCTGCTGGAGATGGGATTCCCCTCATCCGTCCCAACCGAGAGCCAGCAGCTCATCGGCGGCCAGAGCATCACCCTTTCGAGCGTCGAAGCACGACTGCAGTACCCCGAGTTTCCGATTCGAATGGGCGCCAAGTTTGCTGGCCGTGCGGTCAGCGGGAGCGACCCGGCCGACCCGGAGACCAGCTACAGCTCAGTGGGCATCCACTACCCGGTGGGCATCGAGCTCGTGAACAGCCTGAACACCCCATATGGAAGCTCCGGTTACTTTGGCCGCGGCCTGTCCACGCTCTCGGGCAGCACGATGAGCTACAGCAGCCAGGGCCAATGGGTTGTCACTTTTGACCAAAGCAACGACGAGTTCTACAGCAACCCGGCCCTCCGCATGCAGGCCAACGGCGTGGCATCGTGGCAACTCGAGCCCGTTCCCACTCTTCAGCAGGGAAGCCAGGCCTCGGACCTGTTTCCTCTGGAGTACTGGCACACCTTTGCCTACTAAACCCGGCTTTTTGCGTGAACAAAAGATCATTCTCAAAGGATCATTCAAGGAGAAACACCATTATGAAACGCACCTTTTCGTTGGTCAGCCTCGCACTACTGGCACCCACCATCGCCCTCGCAGGGAGCGCGTTCTTCAGGCAGAACCCGGATCTCGAAGCGTCCCAGTTCATCGCCTCAAATCCGCGTCTTTCGAAGTCTGCGCCGCAAAATGAGGTCCTACAGAACTTCGAGGCAGCACTTGCCGGACGGGGCGCCCCGTTGGTCGTGCTCAGCGAGCGGATGCAGGACCCTTCGATCAGCCTGCAGGAACTCAGAGCAAAGGCCATTTTTGACGTAAATGCCGATGGATGGGTGAACTTGAGCGATTACACGCTTTCGCACATGGCGGCGCTGCTCGCGGAGTCCGGACATGAGTCGATTCTGAAGTCGATTCTGGACGAAAAGACCCAGTCGATTTCAGCCAACGTGCTCGACTCCATATCCCCCGTGCTGCGGCAGAGACTGGTCCGTCTGGGCGCTTTTTATGTTTTCATCTCGGCCCTCGAATCAGCGGCCGCTGCCCAGAAGGACCAGCAGGATCCGCAGTCCGTGGCGCTGAGGCTCATTTCCAACAAGCTCAGCAAATCCTGGGACCAGAAGCTTCTGGTCAACCAGTTCGAGTCTTTCGTCGATCGCATCCTGGCCTCATTTGCGGGCGCACTCGAAAACACGGCCAAGAACACGGCCTTCCTTAAGTCGCTAGAGTCCCTGCCGCTGTCTCTACGGCACGCCGAGCGCTCGGATGCCGCAAATTACAGGCAGCTCGCCGAGGAGTTCATCGCCGTCAGCAGGCTTGCAGAAGCCATGGCATCCGCAAAAGCCCCCCAGGGCCGCGACCGAACCGCCGCAGACGAACTCTTTAAGATTCCGACGGTCGAGCTCCGCCGCGAGCTTGGCTTTTTTAAGGCGGTAGGCGACCTCTCAAGCCTCAGGCTCACTCTGCAGCAGAAGCAACTGATGGCCTCCTGGATCAGCCTCACGGAGCTCTCTCCGGTACGGTTGGCCCGCGTGGTTGCGCCATTCAAGGCAGGGCAGTTCCAGGCCAGCCTGCACTCGCAGGGGGTGCACCAGCTTTCAATCGTGAAATCGCTGCTGGATTCTCGTGAGGAGACCGAACGAGCCCAGGAAAATACCTCCAACAGCGAGATCCTGAAGCGACTGGCCAGGTTCAAGCTCTTTCCAAAGATGAGCCGTACGCCTGAAGCCTTGCGGCCATTAGCCCGAGCCCATTACCTCAAGGCGATTGAAGGAAGGATTGTCGAAGCGGCCGTTAAGAAGGGCGAGCTGTCAGCCGATGCAGCTCAGATCAGGTTTGCCTCGACCGAATCCCAGATGAAGGTACTTGCAGCAAAAATGCGGTACCTCCAGCAGCCGGCAATCCAGGCCCTGTTGCAGGAAGCCAAGTCACGTTTTGATTCGGCTGCCGGAAACTTCGAGGCACCTGCGACCGACCCAACCGAAAAGGACTATGCCGCCTTCGCGGATCTGGTCTCGGCCCTTCATCGCTCCGGCGGCCTCGACGCAGATCAGGACGGCCAGGTGCTGAGCCAGCGCGACATCGCCATCCTGCTTGCAGCACCCCAGCTCAGCGAGTGATTTGACTCTCAGGCGATCCGCAGGGTCCACTCATCCGCGGCGATCCGGATTCACTCCGGGTCGCCGCTTGTTTTTTGCCGGCGGGCAGACCTTGCCCTTTGAGCCCCATCCCGGCAATCTGCGCGCATGAGCCGCATCAACCATGACCCGCTTGCTGCCCTTCTTCACACCGCCCGCCTCGAAGCGCGTGAGATCAAGCCGCTCACCCACGCGCATCCTGAGCTTTCAGTCAGCCAGGCCTACGACATCCAGGCCGCCGGAATCCGCC
>JBKCVM010000145.1:0-3675 GCA_046317855.1 Oligoflexia bacterium | reverse complement strand
AAGCTCGTGCACTTCTTTTTTTAAAAGCGCTACCACCTCAGGATCTGATGACAGTTGCCTAGGATTAAGAGCTAAAAGTGCCTTTCTTAACTCAAGCACCTTGCCTGGATGATCTGGAAACAGATGCCCCGCCACACGAGCGCTCGACTCAATCCCACTACTCAAAAGCGCTCGAAAAATACCCCCAGGCCCTGCAGCTGCGATAGCCGCAGACACATGCGTAACCCACAAAAACAACAGAGCCCCACGGAAGGTTAGCGCATTTTTTAGAGCCTTCATGGCCTATCCGCTTATTGGAACAAAACTCCCAGTTCAAGCAAAAGAGCACGGGCTCTCACCTGATTTTGGGGATCTCTGTAAAAGTCCGAATGAAAAATCGCCTGCGATGCATCGTTAAAAAAATCCGGGCCCAGAGAAAAAAATCGATCCGCCACAGAATGATAATCTTGATCTGCAATCTGCTGACTGGATCCTTCACTCAAGAGTAGAGCGATTCGTTTACGAAATTCTCTCACCACTCCTGGGCCAAAGACTCCTTGCCTAATCTCAGCTCGCGCACTGTTAGTCGCGGAGTCTAATCTTGCTCTCCGGTGGGGTGGCAGCAAAAACCGCAGTGCTCCTTCATTTGGGGTGGCCATCTGTGCGGCTGCTTTTCTGGCCTCGTGGGCTGTTGCCCAAGCGTTTCTGCCCACTGCAATCCCGTTCACTTCTTCAAGCTCAATCAGCTGGTCTCCCTGGTCATTGCGGGTGACATTAAACGTGGATGCCACAATCTCTCGACCTGCACTGATCATCTCTTTTGGAATTGCGTCGATTTGCGCTGGTGTTTGAATCTGCCCAAGCTGAATGAGCTGACTTAGACGATAAAGCCGATCGAGTTCTTGATATTTCTTAGCTAACCCAGGCACAATTTGGTCGATTTCTGATGCAAATCCAAACGCAAACTCCTGCATCCCAATCCATCCCTCTCCCTGCTGCCAAAGATGCCTGAGCTCAGTTCGATGAATCAAACCTGCATCCCACTCTTCAGCAAGGTGAGGGACACTGCGCTCTACCCCTTCCGACAGCAACTGGGGCGACGGCAGGTTCTTTGTAATATCAATCCTTAGATAACGAGCGCTTTGACCGTAGCGCTCATTAATCATTTTTTTGATGATGGCCAGAAGCGCTTCTTTATTGCTGCCCTGCTTTTCAATGGCTTCAATTTCACTCTGAAGACGCACCACATGATGAGCCAGCGTCGCGCCATCGACTCGGCCGTATGACTCGAGTATTTGAGCAGTCAGTTTCTCTCGTTCATCCTTAACCGAATCAATCATCAGTCGACGTAAACCGATCGGAATTTCATCCCAGAACCTAACCAGTTTGCGATCGGATCGATAAAGGTCTTCTGGCTGAATATCCTTGGGATCAACCAAGGGCTTGGCCGGAATCATCGGAACTGGTTCACCTGGCTTCTTGGGCTTTGGAACCGGAATCTGTCGAGGCCGCGTGGGTGGAGCAACAGGTGGAGCCAGTGGCTTAACTGGAGCTTCAGCCAGAACTCTCTCCGCAAACTGATGTTTTAGCTCTCGAATGGCCCGCACTCCGGCCGCCCCGGCTGTATTGATCTGGGCAGCAAGTGCTGTGGCTTGCATCGACTCTGCACCTGCTCCACTGCTTGCCTGTAGAATCACCTTCAGCGCGTCCAAAACCTCAGCGGACTTCAATAGGTCTGGCTTAATCCCTCTCACCAAATCCAAGGCAGTATTGGGCTCAATGACCCCTCGATCCACCAAGACATGAATATGCCTGGTGAAATCTTGAACACCTTCAACTACCCCTGAATCCCCAGAAGCCACTTCACCCAAAAGCCGACTTAAAAGCCGCTTCTGTTCAAATCTCAAACTTGCCGCATATCGAGTTTCAGGAGCGCTTGCAGATTTCTGAGCCAGTGACATTCGTCTAGCCAGCGACGCCGTGGTGAGCTGAAAAAGACGGTCCGCATCTTCTTGTTTCAATTGATTTGGGCGTAATCTGAGGATTTGAGCGAGCTCAGCGTTGGAAGTGATTTCATGAGGAGTCAGCGCCAGGAGCGCGCTACGAATAGCGATCGTCTTATCTGCCTGGCCCGGAAAAAAACGGCCCAGTAATGCCTTAGCTTCTGAGGCGGTGTGACCGATCAACTTTAGCCAAAGATCAGGATCTGACGAAAAGCCTGGGCCTTTACTAGCTATCCCACTCAACACTTCTGACGATACTTCTGAAGCCTGCGCCAAATAGGGTTTCCCAGTACTCTGGCTCCCACACAACACACCGAGCAAAAGCAAAACCGAACGGAGAACTCCCCATGGAAAACCAAGAACTTGGCGCATGACGACCTTCTTTCGGGCCGCTAGGTGTCATACTTGACGATTTTTGTCTACCGATTACTGTTTCAGTTCCTTTTGCAGACAGGCCCCTTCCTTTGAAAAAAGTTGGCACCCCCATTAGCCCAAGCTAAGACAGCGCCCATGAACGTACTCAGTGTGGATTACCGTTCGCCCGATGCCCCCAAGCAATTTGCAAAGTCCCTTCACGAAACAGGATTTGCAGTGCTCAAAAACCACCCCATCCCGCACTCACTGATCAACCATGTGTTTGCCGACTGGGAGGCCTTCTTCAAGACAGAGGCCAAGCACCAGTACAAGTACGACCCAAAACTCCAGTCCGGTTACTTTCCGTTCCGAACCGAAAACGCCAAGGATCATTCCGTCAAGGATCTCAAAGAATTCTACCACCTTTATGTTTGGGATAAACTCCCAGCGGGCGTGCCCAACCGCACTTGGGAAATGTTCCACGGAATGTCGCGCTTGGCCTCAGAACTCCTCAAGTGGATCGAAGACGAGAGTCCGGCCGAGATCAAAAAACAGTTTTCAATGCCACTCCCCCAAATGATCGAAGACAGCAAAGAAGTGCTGCTGCGGCCGATCCATTATCCGCCCCTAACAGGCGGTGAAGAACAAGGCGCCATCCGTGCCGCCGCGCATGAAGACATTAACTTGATCACGCTACTCCCAGCAGCAACTGCGCCGGGACTTGAAGTGAAGGACAAAAACGGAAAATGGATCGGCATCTCTTGCGATCCCGGGCAACTGGCCATCAACGCGGGCGACATGCTGCAGATGGCAAGCGGTGGATACTATGTGTCGACTACTCATCGGGTCGTGAATCCACACGGGCCTGAGGCAAAACTGCCCCGCTACTCGATGCCGCTCTTTCTGCATCCGCGCGGGGAAGTGCCTCTTTCAAAAAACCACACTGCCCGCTCGTATCTTGAAGAACGCCTGCGGGAGATTGGGCTCTTGAAGCAGGGAGAAAAAAAATCAAACTGCCCCCAGCCACTATGAACTGCCCACGCTAACCCTTTGGTTTGGAATCAACTTTGCTCAACCCGAGCAAATGAATCCAAACTGCCCTCGTTGTTTAAGGCCCGGTGGTCGTAACTCGTTCTACATTCGAAGATGCGACAGCAAAAAAATCACGCAATATCGCTGCTTTAGCTGCAAGCAGACCTGGACCCCAGAAACCGACAATCTCGAGAAGCGCCAACGCCTTCGGTCCGTAAACGAGACGCTGCGTCTGCTTCTCGTATCGTGTGTCTCGATGCGAAGGTCCGCAAAACTTCTGGGGATCAATCAAAAGACCGTGGCCAGG
>JBKCVM010000144.1:0-23559 GCA_046317855.1 Oligoflexia bacterium | reverse complement strand
TACGGTGCGCTCATTATGAGTCAACGAGGACACGCCTCATTATTCCCATCACCCAGCTCGGTACGATTCTTTATGAGTCAACGCGACCGCAGCCCTGTGTCAGATCTGACGCAACTTTTTCATACAAAGCCGCCGTGAGATTCTTAAGTCCATTGGGGGTCTTCTGTGTTCTTGATTTTTAGGGGTCGGACATTCGTTTTACTGATGTTTGCCTCAGTAGCGCTAGCGGGCTGCAGTGGCCAAGGGCCCCTGATTTCAATGTGGCGCAAGATGACAAACGGGGCAGGACTCTCGCTGGTTCAGCCTTCGTCAACTTACAGTAGCTCGCGCGCAGCCGTAGTAAGCGCATCGGGTCTGGAGGCGGGGGATGTCCTCTCGGTCTACACCGATTCACAGTGCGTAGAGAGCGCGCAGGTGGCCAAGTTAACTGCTCAGGCCGCAAACGTCTCGAATATCCCTGCTCCAGTGCCATCCAGTAGTCCTGATGGAGAGGTAAACTTTTACTTTGAGTATGAAAGGCAAGGGACACGCGGAGAGGGCAAGTCTGAGTGCTTTCGTTCAAACGCAAAGTACGTTTTAGACACTACCGCTCCAGTCTTGAGTTGGAGCGGAGCTCTTCCATCGAACCAGCCCGCTGTGAATACCGTTTGGAGAGTCACCTGTGCAGATCTCTCGCCCCAGTGTCAGGTTCGGTTTTTACTCAGTCATCTGGCTACGCCTCAGGCCGGCCAGGCCAGCCAAGCTTCATCATGGAGCGCATGGCAGACTCTTTCAGTGGGGTCGATTCTCTCGTTTGATACGGCTTCTCTCGCGCAACTGCCAAGCGGAAACGGCACCTACTATCTTCATGTCCTTGCCAAGGACGCTGCCGGTAATGTTTCGCAGGAAATGATTTCACCTGCTGTGAATTTGAATCGCGTAGCCCTTCCTTCTTTTAGTTACGGGCCAAACGAGATCACCACTACTCAAGGTTCAGTTTTTGGGGAGCTCTTGTCTCCCGTTTCGACCGGAGGAGACATTACGGCTTGCAGTACCAATGCAGCAGGTCAGCAGATCTTTACTCAGGCAGCACTCCAACTGAGTCCGCAATGCGTGATCTCCGGGATTTCTGGGCAAGCGGCAACCGCTGTAGTTGCGAGGACTGCGGTCACCGTCACGGCAAGTAATTTGGCGGGATCTGCGACCTCTACTTTGTTTGTAACCGTAAATCCACAGGCCCCCAGCTTGAGCTATGCTTCACCGCAGGTTGCAGCCGTGGGCGCCCCTTTTTCTTTGACTCCCTCATTGGGAGGAGGCGCACCGACCAGCTGCGGGGTGCCTATTCCTCATGCTCCCTTGCCTCTAGGGCTGAGCGTTCATCCCACGACTTGCGCAATCTCTGGAACTCCCGCGCTTGAGGCAAACTCGACAAGCTACCTGATACGCGCCACAAATCAGACCGGATTTGCGGATGCAAACGTCACACTGAAGGTCGTCACTTTACCTGTGATTAGTTATCCTGAGCAGAGCTATAGTTTTTCAAAGAATGAAGCAATTAGGCCTGTGATGGCCGTGGCCTCTGGCACTAGCCCGCTGGATGGATGCACAGTGGTGAGTGGGGCGCTTCCGGCAGGACTCGTGCTGGGCTCCGATTGCTCGATTTCGGGTACGCCCTCCCAAGCAGTGACCCGTGCGCAAATCGTCGTGCAGGCAAGGCGTGCTCAGTTTTTGAGCCCTGCGATTCAGCTCATTTTAACTGTTCGAGGCGGGACGGGGCTTTTCAAGCTTGCCCGTAGTTTCAACGAAGAGCTCAATGATGGCGGCAAAGAGAGAACATCTCACGCCAATTTGGCTGCATTTGCATCGTACTCCGCTGATGGAGGAGCCAAGACCTGGGGGGCATCTGAGTTTGGTGGGGGGCATGTGCTCCCAGGTGAAACATCTCGAGGAATCAAGGCAATCACTCCTAATCGTGTAGCCTTTGCATTTTTGCGTACAGATGGAACCGTTGAAGTGCGGGGTAGCTGTAGTCATGGGGGAGTGTCGGGGGGAGTGTCGGGGGGAGTTTCGGGGGGCTCTTCTTGTGTCAGTCCCGTCCCGGCTTCCGGTGGTCAGGCGGCCCAAGTGGAGCCTTTTCCGGCCAGTCTTTCACATGTTCGTGAAGTAGTATCGACCGAGGCTGGGTTTGCGGCACTCAACGGAGTCACCGGTAAAGTCACCACCTGGGGGCAGGTGAGCAATGAATCAGGCAAAAGGGACATCGGAAGGTGCAGTCCATGGAACCAGACTCCAGCCCTTCTAGCCTCAGGTGTGATCAAGCTCTGGGTTGGTGCTCGTGATTTTTTTGCGCGCAAAATGGACGGCACCCTGGTGGTTTGCGGTGCGCTCACCAATGGCGCGTTGAGCTCGTATTCCACCAAATCCACCGGAGACGGTGTGATTTCAGTCACTGTCAATCAGGAGGCAGCTGCGCTTCTATATTCAGATGGATCGGTCACCACGTTGGGGTCGTCTTCTTTTGGAGGTGGGTTTTCTATTGCCTCTGGCGTGACTGAAGTGAAGGCGACAAAAAATGGCGCGTTTGCCGCACTACGAGCAGATGGCACTGTTCAGACTTGGGGAAACCCTCAGTTTGGAGGCAGCTCCAGTTCAGTTGCAAATTTGCTATCGGGAGTCAAAAAGCTCTACTCTAATTCTATTGCGTTTTTGGCTTTGCGAACCGACGGAACTCCCGTGACTTGGGGGGCAGTCGGAGAGCCCGACTATGTGGCCCTGCCAAGTTTTTTCTCAACAGCCTGCCCGCCTGAAACGCAGAACCCAACCGATGGTGGAACTGCCACCTGTTGGCAAGAGCGTGTTCAGGAGGACTCGGTGCGAGCCACTGAAAAAGCCTTTGCGTTCATTTCAAGCACCCATACTCCCTACAGCTTTGGTGTGCGAGGCCAGGGCGGTGAAATGCGGGATGTCTTAAATCCGACGCACATGGCTCCCTGGCATCTCAACCCTGAGTATTATGCTAATTTGCTCCCTTTTTCGTTCAGCTTTGCGCTGTTTAAGGCGCTTGCCACGGCACCTGCCGCAGTGGCCATGGTGGCCGACTGGGGCGGGCTCGCTTCCTTTGGGGACCCAGTCCGCGGAGGCAAAAGTGACGCAGTCAATGCGGGCTACTACACTGCGCAAACCTATGCTCGCGTCGATTCGATCAGTAGTGAAGCAGGGCAGATTGCCTCTACTCAGGGAGCATTTGCTGCCCTTGCAACCGACGGCAGGCTTTTCACTTGGGGCAGGCACGATCAAGGCGGGGATTCCACTTCGATTGGAGAGAGCTCCTCTCAAGCAATCGTCAAACTTGCGGCCACCCAAAACACGGGTCAATTTGCTGGAGGTGGCCTGAGTGTGAATGTAGCGGGCCAGGTCCAGCTCTCCGGAAGTTTGGCTAACTCGACCGCGCCTGCAGGGCTTAAGAATGTGGCCCATCTTGAAACAAACCGTGGAGTCGTCGCTGCGTTAACTGCAGACGGAAGCGCCTACTTATTAGGCGACCCTCGCTATGGAGGGGGAAACGCCAGGGAAGCTTTTGTCGTGCCCTCGCCCGACGCACGTTGGGTTACCCAAGTGGCCTGCACCCAAGCATCAGAGAATGCGCCAGATCCCCATCAGGGCGCCTGTCTTGTCAGTCAGGGGTACCAAGGGGTCTACACCTATGGTTCACCTTCGATTGGAGGCGGACTTTCTCTGGCGGCTTCTCCCAGTATTGGCCGCATCTATCCCGTCGAAGCAGGCTTTTTGGGAGAGTTTGCTTCTGGAAGCCTGGGCACCACGGTGAGTGATAGCTCTCAATCAACCGGAAGCAGTACGACTTCCCTTTGGAGCCCTCCCGCATCTCCCAATGCGGGGATCCATGGGGTTCAAGTGAGTGGAGCAAATATCGTAGGAATCACTGGCATGCGTGAGCTCGTGGCGGTGACATTACCTCCACTGGTGAGCACTTCAAAAATTGCGGGTGCTTCATCAGTAAAAGCCTTTGCTCTGACTGAGCAAGCAGTAGCGTATATTAAGTCGGATGGAACCGTTGCTGCGTCTGGGGCGCCCCAGTACGGGGGTCGTTTAGAGGATTCAATCAAGAATGCAGTCGAGATCCTCTCCATTGCGCGCGCTGATCAAGCCTCACTAGATGACGCGCTTCTTGGCCAGTTTTTTGTACTGAGAGTGGATGGAAGTGTGTGGACTTGGAATGTTCAGGGCCGGGCAATCCTAGTTGCAAGCTCGGTCCAGGCATGGGCAAAAAATAACGGCGCCCTGTTCTTGCTGCGCCAGCTCGGGGAGAGCACTGGCGGTAGGGTTCTAGCTTTTGGAAACCCAGCTTTTGGAACTCAGGCCATTTCAGCTGAATCCGGTCCGAGCACGGGCCTTCTGGATTTTCCGTTTGAGCTACAAGCTCAAGCAAACGGTCTACTTGCGTTTGGGCTAAAGCAGGTAGGCGGTATTCCTGTAGCTGCAGTGATGGCCTCTGGCTGGACCGGAACCCAGAATCACATCAGGGTCGAGCAGGTATCGGCCCGGTCAGGAGTTCCCGGTCGACAAAAAGGAAAGTGGTGGGTGCTTTTGACCTCGGGAGTTGCGCTCGATTTGTCGGAGTAGAGCACTTCAAAAAAGTGCAAGCCCTTAACACAAAGCGTTGAAAACACCAGGGTGCGAGGGTAGGTTTCGGCGCCTATGAGCACGAGTCAGCAAGCCTCTGGAACTTGGTTTGGCCACCCCAAGGGACTGTTCGTCCTATTCTTTACCGAAATGTGGGAGCGATTCTCTTATTATGGCATGCGCGGCCTGATGAAGCTCTACATGGTGAACTACTTGTTTGTGGCCTCCAGGCAAGTCCTCCAGGGTGGCGAGGCCAGAGTCGATGGCGATCCCATGGCAGTGATTGGCTGGGAAACCGTTCGGAGCTGGATCAATTCTGATCCCAGCACCACGGCAGGCTCCTATGCTTCTGTGATCTACGGCTGGTACACCGGCCTCGTTTATTTGACCCCAGTTCTCGGGGGCTGGCTTGCCGACAAGTACCTGGGGCAGCGAAAGACCGTGTTCCTCGGTGGTATTCTGATGGCGATCGGCCATTTCATTATGGCCTTTGAAAACATGTTCTTCATCGCGCTTGCCTTCTTGATCGTAGGTTGCGGCGCGTTCAAGCCCAACATCTCCACGCAGGTGGGAGCCCTCTATCCCGAAGGCGATCCCCGCCGAGACGGAGCGTTCACCATTTTTTACATGGGGATCAATTTAGGCGCGTTCATTTGCAACCTCGTGTGCGGCACTCTTGCTGCGACCTTGGGGTGGCACTACGGCTTTGGTGCTGCAGGCATCGGCATGGTGCTGGGACTTGTGGTCTATGCCTTGGGTCAAAAACACCTAGCTCCCGATACTCTCAGTCTTGCAAAGGCTGGAGTGGCAGCACACGGTTCACAAAAGTCGCCCTCGCAGCCGCTCAGTTCTGAAGAATGGAAGCGGGTTTGGGCTCTGGTGGCGCTGTGTTTGCTGAATGTCGTTTTTTGGGCTGTGTACGAGCAGCAGGGCAACACCATGCAGACCTGGGCGGATGAGCGGACTGCTTGGCCAGTTATTTTTGGATTCCAGGTGCCCTCGACTTGGTTTCAATCTTTTAATCCTCTCTTTATCTTCTTGCTCGCTCCTCTTTTTGACATGTTCTGGGCCTGGCAGGCTCGCCGTGGAACCGAGCCCACGAGCGTCGGTAAGATGGCCATTGGTTCAACCATTCTGGGGCTGTCTTTCATCGTCATGGTCGTTGGCGCAAGTTTCGTAGGCGAAGAAAAAGGAAGCGCATTTTGGCCGGTGGTTTGTGCCCTGCTTTTGACTATGGGCGAGCTCTATCTTTCTCCGATCGGCCTTTCGCTCGTCACCAAAGTGGCTCCGGTTCGAATTGTTTCGATGATGATGGGAATGTGGTTTCTCTCAAGCTTTTTGGGAAATACCCTGTCAGGTTACATTGGCGTTCTGTTTGAACAGAAGATCCTCACGGCAAGTCAGTTTTTCTGGTTCTTGACGGCGCTCGGAGTGGCCACCGGGATTGCGATGGCCACTTTTTCAAAACCGCTTAACCGTGTGATTTTGAAAGCAAAACCGTCAAGCGGGTGACCCAGGGGCTTGACTCTGTGGCCAAAAGTCCTCATTTTATTGAGCAACTAAGGAGTCACCAAAGACTATGTTTGCCTGGGGTAAAAGAATCTTCTTGTTCATGGCGCTCAACGCGCTCGTGGTCGTTTCTCTCTCGCTTTTGACGAGTGTTCTAGGGATCCGTCCGTACCTCACCTCTTACGGTCTTGATTACGAAAGTCTGATGGGCTTCTGCCTAGTTTGGGGCATGGGGGGTGCCTTCATCAGCCTGCTCATTTCTCGAATCATGGCCAAAATGATGATGGGCGTACGGGTGATCGATGCCTCGCGCCCTCAGAGTGCTGAAGCTCAGTGGCTTCTTGAAACCGTTCACAGTCTTTCGCGTTCGGCGGGCATTTCTGTGATGCCCGAGGTTGGTATTTACGAAAGCCCTGAAGTGAATGCTTTTGCCACTGGCCCCACCAAGAATCGTGCTCTGGTGGCAGTGTCGACGGGGCTCTTGCAGCGGATGAGTCGCGAACAGGTTGAGGGAGTCTTGGGCCACGAAGTGGCACACGTTGCCAACGGCGATATGGTGACGATGACGCTCGTGCAAGGGGTAGTGAATGCGTTTGTCATGTTCCTTTCACGAGTCATCGCGTTTGCGATTGCGCAGGCAATGGCTTCTCGCCGGGACGGCGAGCGTGAAGGCGGCGGTGTTTCTCCGTTGGTCTTCCACCTGACTACGATGGTTTTGGAGCTCGTGTTCATGCTCCTGGGTTCGATGCTCGTTGCTGCATTCTCGCGCTTTAGAGAGTTTAGGGCCGATGCAGGCGGAGCCCGCCTGGCCGGACGAGATAAGATGATTTCGGCGTTACAGGGATTGCAGCGGACGATGAGCCTCATCGACACTGAAGCTCAGCCAGCGGTGCAGTCGATGAAAATTTCAGGAAAGCGGGCGGGTTTTTGGCAACTGTTCTCCACTCACCCCTCGCTTGAGGAGCGCATTTTGCGGCTTGAGACGGCCACTCATTTCTAGAGCCTGAAAAACTGAAAGGGGGCTTGGCGGGTGTTCAGAACCAGAGTGGGACTGGCTGCATGGATATTTCTGATCCCTGTGATTGGGTTTTGGTTCGCCTTAGGCACGCCCTGCCTTGCGCAGCAAGGCACGGCCAAGCAGAATCTTGCCCAAAAGCGGCTCGAGCAGTTGGCGCTTTTGAGTGAAAAACCGGATGCCACCGCCAAGTTTGCAGCTGAGCTCTCCTATCTGGTTCAGCAGCGACTCGGTACCCTTCTGATCGGTGCAAACACTTGTGATGCCTATGTCTTAGATTTTGCAGAACCCATTCCGGGCTCTGGGTTTCAGGCGCAGCAGATCTTGGATCGTGAAAGGTATCGGCGCAGGGTCGATTCTTTGATGAGTTGTGAGTTAAACGAAGCTTGGAGGTTTTCACTTGAGGGGGGGCTTCGGTTGTGGAGTCTGGATGACCCTTTGCCTGGAGATGAGTTGAGCTTGACGGTTTCTCAAGCTCTGGGGTTCAAGCTCGTTCGGCCAGGCGAGAAGATGGATTTTGGAATCGATGGAAGAACCGAAGTGTCTAGGCGTGATTGGGTGTCTCGAGTGGATGCGCCTCCATCTCGTTCCGGCCCAGCTTCGCTGCCATATTCGTCTCAAGATTTGTCCGACGGCTCTGCAGATACCTCTGGAGGGGCCTCTGGCGCTGGCTCATCCAGTCAGATGGCTGAGTTTAATACGTTGAGGTGTTTTTTTGAGGGGAGGCCTGGAAGTGCAGGGGGCTTTTATACCCTGGGTGAGGCCGGAATTCGGGATCTGACGACTCGGGGACGGCCGGGGCTGGCTATGGATCATCGCGACGAGTTGGATGCGCTGTTGAATCTTCAGTCTTTTGGTTTTTCAGGCCCGATTCCTGGCAGTGTCGAATACCAAGACACACGGCTCTACTGTCAGATTTTAGGTGGCTATGAAGCCGTGTCTTTTTCTGGACGTTGCCGTGCAAGATTTGAAGTGGGGGCAGTTTCGGATTCCTCTGGAAAAGCGGGCACTGCCGTCCTTTTTGATTCGAGAGTCAAGCTGGGCACTTCAACCACTGGCCACGATGACAAGGTTTACCTGCAAGCCGGTGTCTCAGGACGAAGCTATGCCGACGGTGCGGCGTACTGTTCCGTTTTGCTTGGGGCCGGAGCGGACATCATTTCTCGAAACGGCTGCACGGTGAGGTTAGGAGCGGGCGGACGTTATGATTTTTATACTGCCAACGCTCCAGAGGTGGGAGACATGGAATCTTTTTTTAGAGATCGTCCTTGGGGGGAGTCAGATCTCATGCTGCAGATATTCATCGGTGGCACGTTTAGCTTCTGAACTGGGGATGGCTCTTGATTTTCTCTTCGAGCAACTCAAAAGAAGCCTTGGCCCAAGGGTCTTTTTCGTCGCCGTAGGGTTGGGCCTGCGTAGATGACCTGAACTTCAGGAGCCACGATTCTCCGAGTAGGGTTGCATGCCGAGGCAAAAGGGTGGGCTCCCCACAAGCCAGAGTCGATTCATTTTTTAGAGAAGTCACTGGGACAGAGCCAGAGGGCTTGCCTACCCACCAGCCGGCTAGGAGCAATGCCAAACGCACCGGTGTGGCTGCGCTGTAGGTAGCCAGCACTGCCCTAGGGGACTGGGCTAGCACGGCTTGCATGAGGGGCACACTCCAAAGCTCGCCACATGCTCGAGGAGAGTAGAAGTCATAAAAAATCACATCAGCAGGTGGAGCGTTTTTTAGAGTTTGTCTGAAATCGCCCTCATGCAGTCGCCACTGGTGCTCTTCGAGGCTGGCGTGGCCTTGAGACAGCAAGGTCGAACAGAGCTCCTCAAAATCTATCAAGTGTCCAAACCGGTGGCTTTGCGCAAGCGCTGTTCTGAGACCATGGGTTGCGTTTTCAAAACTATGGATTTCAAGGTGACGGATTTTGCCGTGGGCTTCTTTTGATTTCTTTAGAGTGGTTTTGAGAGCCTCAATCGCATTTGCAGCAATTCCCATCCCGACATCCCAGAGGATGAGAGGTTTAGAGCTGGGCTCAGAGCTTCCTTGAAAAGAAGACTGCAGCTCCAAAAGATCTGAAAATCCTGAAGGTCCTAGATAGATTTGCTGGGCCTCTGGGTCAGGTCCAATGGCTGAGTGCATGGGCTGGCCTGTCACCGGGTCCTTGAGGGTATTTCCGTTGAGGCATTCTAAAATTTCAAAAGATTGATCCAAGGGTTTCATTTGAAAGCCAGTCGGTCAGGAGGGAGCCTGCTCAGGCGTAGGCTATTGAGGACCACGCTCACGCTGCTGACGGCCATTGCAGCGCCTGCAAGCTCAGGGGTGAGGCCTATTCCGAGGGTAGACTCAAAAACTCCGGCCGCAATCGGAATACCCAGGATATTGTAGAGCGCTGAGGCCGAGAGGTTCTGTCGAATCGTTCGGAGTGTTGAGCGGGACGTCAGAATTGCCGTCTTCAGGTCTGAAATCCTGCCCGACATGAGGATGACCTGGGCAGAGTCAAGTGCTGCTTCTGAAGACCCAAGTAAGCTGACTGAAACCGGAGCGCGCGCAAGAGCAGGCGCATCGTTGATTCCGTCTCCGATCATCGCCACAGGCCCAATGGTTTGATTGAGCACAGTCAAGTACGCCTCTTTTTGGTGAGGCAGGATCTCTGATTCGATTTCTGAGGGTTGAAACCCAAGCTTCTGTCCCAGTGAAAGTGCAGTCGCGGCCCGGTCTCCCGAAACTAGCCTTAAACCCACTCCTTGCCTGCGGAGCCAGGCGATGAGCTCAGGCGCATCGGGTCGAATCGAATCACTGAAGGCAAAGACCGCTCTCGGTTGAAAGTCTTGAGCAAGAACAATGCAGGTTGCGCCTTCGCGAGAGCGGGCGTCGATCCAGTCCGTTGCTTGTGCAGACAAGGACATTCCCTGTTCTGCAAGCAATCGGGCTGTTCCGATGAGGATAAATTTTCCGTCCATCGAGGCGCGAACCCCCTGACCTGGAAGAACTTCGAATCGATCGGGCCGGCTCAAAGTGAGATTCTGAGCGTGAGCTGCCTCAATCAGGGCACGCGCTAGCACATGTTCAGATCCCTGCTCGGCCGATGCAGCAACTGCCAACCATTCTGAGGCAGACTTTCTTGATTCAGAAGAGCAAGAGTCAAGAGACAAAAAGGCCGAAAGCCTGGCTCGGCCTTCAGTGAGAGTTCCGGTTTTATCAAAAATGAGAGTGCGCGCCCGGGCTAGAGTCTCAAGAGCGGCGCCGTTTTTAAAGAGCACTTGCTTTTGACTGGCGCGGCCAAGGCCCACCACCAATGCAGCAGGTGTGGCAAGTCCAAGCGCACACGGGCAGGCGATGACAAGCACCGAAACTGCGTGAAGGGTGGCCTGTCCCAAAGACCCGCCAAGTAAGAGCCACGCAATCCAGGTCAAGAGGGCGACTCCCAGAACCGCGGGCACAAAGCGAGCTGAGAGTGAGTCGGCCAATCGTTGAATAGGGGCACGGCTCATCTGTGCGCGTTCAACGCGTTCGATGATCCGGGCAAGAAGGCTCTGTCCCGGGGTTGAGGTCACTCTGAGCTCAAGAGTGCCGAGGCCATTTTTGCTTCCGGCCAGCACACTCATGCCAATTGCCTTTTCAACTGGAAGACTCTCTCCCGTAAGCCAGGATTCATCCACCGTCGAGTGACCTGAAAGCACTTGTCCGTCTGCAGGAATGCGTTCTCCTGCAAGGATCCTCACGTGATCGCCGACCCTCAGGCTCGAGGCGCTCACCGTGACCGGGGTTGCTGGGTCCGGACTCTGACCCGTTCTTGAAACGAGCAGAGCCATGGGAGGGTTGAGATGAAGGAGCGATCGAACGGCATCGCCCGTTCGAGTTTTTGCTCTCAGTTCAAGCCATTTTCCAAGCCGCACGAAGCCAATCAGAAAGACACTCACTTCAAAATAGGGATGGTGAGGTTGAGCAATGGAAAGCGCAAGGGATGCGGTCGTGCCGATTCCGACGAGGCTTTCCATTGTGCTCTGTTGCCAAGCCCTGAGGCTCGTAAAAAATCGGAGAATTGCGGATAAAAACGGGCGGCCCCAGAAAATTTGAACCGGGAGTGCGACGGCAAGCCCAAGCCAGTAGTTCAGCTCGGCGCGCGGAAAGAGGGCCATGGTCAGCATCAGCCCTGTGCCTAAAAGCAAGCTTGCGATTGCTGGAAAAGGCTTGGAGTCCCAGGTTGACTCTCCTTTTGGGCCTTTTTTTGGGTTTGGGGCCGCTAAGGCGGGATCGATGGGTTCGATGGAATAGCCACCCGATTTCAAGGCAGCCGCAAGTCGGGCCCAGTCGGGATTCTTTTCGAACTCGGGGTCCGTCTCCAGAATCCCCGTTCCGCTCAGGAGCTGGATTTCAGCACGTCTGACTTCAGCAACAGAAAGGAGTGCTTTCTCGACTCGCGAGACGCACGAAGCGCAGTGCATTCCCCCGATGCGAACTTTCATTTGGGCTCGGTGCGGCTCGGATGCGACGATTGGTAGCTTTCAAGTCTCTCGCATTCAGAGCCAATTTGAGAGAGGAGCGGAAACTCAGAAGCTGCAATTTCAAACCGTGCGGCATTGTAAAGCTGGGGCATCAGACAGAGATCAGCCCAGGAAAGCTCGTCCCCGACCGAGAACTTGCCGGCGGTCTGAGTGGCAAGGGTTTCAAAAGCTCCTAGTCCTTTTCGAATAAAGTGCTGTGCCCACTTTTTTTGTTCAGCCGTATCGGCTGAGTGCAGCTGGAGAACGGGCAGATTCTGCACGGGCTGGGTGTCTTCGGTAATGATCGCTCCGAGTTGCCGGATGCGCGCACGATTCCACGAATCGCCCCAAAGCAGCGAAGGTTTAGGGTGGGTTTCTTCAAGCCACGCAACAATGGCCGAGCTCTGGGTCAGAAAGCCCTGCGGGGTTTCGAGCACGGGCACGTACCCCATGGGGTTTCTGGCGACGTGAGTTTCTGATTCTGATTCACCGTCAAGCAAGCTGACTGGAACCAAGCTGCAGGGGATCTTCTTGTAGTCCATGGCCCAACGCACGCGCCATGAGCTTGAGGACCGCCAATAATGATAGAGTTTCATTGCTGGTAGGACTCAGGCGCGTCGACGATTGTATTTTCGAGCTTTCCGAGTCCTTCAACATCCAAGACCACCTTATCGCCTGGCTTAAGCCACTGGTTGTCTGTGATCTTAGAGCCGTTGAGTTCCAAGAAGCATCCCGTGCCCACGGTTCCTGAACCAATGACTTCACCGGGCTGAAGCTCCACTCCATAGCTTGCGCGCTCAAGGATCTGGGCAAAGCTCCAGGTCATGTCCTTGAGGTTGCCGAACGAAACTTGCTTGCCGTTGACGTAGCAGCGCATCTTGAGGTTGTGGCGCTCGCCGCTTGCCCCTGAAATTGAAGCCGGAGCCAGTTCATCACGGGTGACGAGCCAAGGCCCAAGTGAAGTAGCAAAATCTTTTCCTTTGGCTGGCCCGAGCGAGAGTTTCATCTCATCCATCTGGAGAGTGCGCGCGGACCAGTCGTTCATGATCATGTAGCCAAAAATATGTTCGTCTGCTTTTGAGGCAGGAATGTTGCGGCCTTTCTTTCCGACGACGATAGCCACCTCGAGTTCAAAATCGAGCTTGTCCTGTGCCTTTTTTTGTACCGGCACTTCACCTGGGCCTGTGACTGCAAGGTGATTGGTAAAATAGAAAACAGGAAATTGATCGAACTCTTCGATCATAGGGAGGCCGCGGTTACGTCGGGCTGACTCGACATGCTGCCTAAAGGCGTAGCCATCGCGCATCGAGATGGGGCGAGGAATAGGGGAGAGAAGCCTCACCTCACTCAGAGGCCAGGAGCGGTCCGGAGTGGCTGAATTGAAGGAGAGAGCTTTTTCGAGGCCCGCTTCAATCAGCTCGTTCATCGTGCGCGGAAGCGCAGTGTGATGGTGAACTGTGTCGGCAGCGGCGTTGAGCCAACCAATGAGGGGTTTTTTTTCGTTTGGGGCAAGAAAAGTGATCCATTTCATGGATCCAGAAACTACAACGGCGCCTCCCCAGAGGGAAGCGCCGTTGTTACTAAAAAGCGGCTAAAAACCGCTCCTCACCTTACCAGAACTTCTTGTTGGCAAAGGTTTCCTTGAGGTTGCGGGGAAAGGACCAGCGGGGCTTCTTGGTAGCCGGACGGGCCTTGATCTCCATGGGTTCACCGGTAAAGGGGTTGACGCCCTTTCCGGCCTTGCGAGCCTTCACTTCCTTGCGGATCAGCGTGCCGATCACAGGAAAACGAACGCGCTCGCCGCCAGCGGCAGCCTTAGCGCCGTTGTTGAGGCAAGTCTCAAGAGCGTTCTTGAGGTCAGAACGCTTGATGCGAATTTCACCCTTGCGGGTGACGCTTGCGGTCTTGAGGACGTGTGCGTGGAGTTCATTGATGAACGAGAACTTCTGCTTTTTCTTAGCCATGTTTTTGGTCTCCTGACAAAAATTTGTAGAGGCCAAATTTTGTTACCGCAACAACAAATCGCAAAAAAATGCGCTTTTTTTGATTTTGAGAAATGGTGTTCTGCTTTTCTCTCGTGCTGCGGAGCTCTGCGCTATTTACGCTGCAAGGCCTTTTTTGGCTGCTTTTTGTTCATCCAGTGGATGCGTGCAGTTTTCAACAAGTGAGCCGAGCTCTTTGCTGAGAATGCCGAGCAGGTCACCAAACGAGATCATTCCCACCACTTTTCCACTCGAATCTACGACAGGAAGCCTGCGAACCCGTGCATCGTGCATCATTCGGATGCATTCGAAGATGCCTGAATCCTCGCGAACCGTGCGGATTGCAGCAGTCATGACTTCTTGGGCGCGAGCCTTCTCGGGCGAGATGCCGTTGGCCAGGCACCGTAGGACAAGGTCTCGGTCAGTAATGATCCCCACTGGGACCTTTTGCGGATTTTGAACCAGCACGCAGCCGATGTCTTTTTCTTTCATGAGACGCGCAACGTCTTTGACTAGGGTTTGATGGTCGACGGTGTGGGCGCCAGTACGAATCACTTCTTTGAGCATGAGGGGACTCCTTTGATCGTTTTATCTTTGAGCTGGAGCTGCAACCCATGCGCCAGTAGGGTGAGGCTATGATTCGTGGCTTACTCCTTGATTTGGACGGAACCCTCATCCACTCAGAGCCTGTGGCAGCCCGGGCGCTTTCAGAAGTGCTGGCGCGGTATGGCCACCGTCTAGAATTAGAGCAAGCGGATGCAGTGATTGGTCGGACTTGGCAGGCGGCGCTCAAAATCTTGGATCATCGGCTGCCAGCCACCATCGGTCGTCAGGAGCTTTTAGAAGAGGTGCTCCAGCTTTATCGTCTGAAGCTATCGACTGAGGTTGCCGAGGTTCCGGGAGCTGCTGAAGCAGTGAGGAGACTCTCCAAGGATTTTACGATTGCAGTAGTTTCTGGCTCCTATCGTGACGAAATCGAGCAGGCCCTTCAGGGGCTGGGAGTTCGTCGTGAGGTCTCGCTTGTTCTTGGAGCTGAAGATTACCCGAGGAGCAAGCCCGAGCCGGATGGTTATCTTCTGGCCTTAAAGCGGCTGGGTTATCATGCAGGTGAAGTGTTGGTCTTTGAAGACTCGGAGCCAGGAATGGCCTCGGGCCTTGCCGCCGGGGCGCGGGTCGTGGCGGTCACGCACTGCCGTTCCGTGCCCGAGGATTCACCTTGGCTTTTGCGAGCGCATCACTTGATCGAGAACTGGAATGGAGTGGATGAGGCGTATATCCGTAAACTGACCGCCGCGTCTCGTTTGAGTTCAGAGGAGTAGCTTGGCAAGTGGGTGAGTCTAGCCCCCAAAGCGTGCAGCAACAAGAAGAGCGCGCGCCGACTCGTGGAGCCTAAAGGTCGATCCTGGACGATCGCTTGCTCGGGCTAGCAAATCCGTGTCAATTTCAATCAGGACCTGAGCGTCATGGCGATCCATCCAAGAGATGGAGAGCCACGCTTTTTTAAAGGCGCTGGCTGGGAGATCAAACTCAGCAATCTCCAGTTGAGGCAGCGATTCAATGGCCGATTGAATTTTAGGAGCGAGGACTCCGGGGGCAACCCTGCGGGGCAAACGCCCCACCCAGTGTCCAGAGTCCCGTTCAGCCCTGAGGAGCTGAGGTGGCGAGGTCTGCCAGCGGATTTCGACTCGGTCCACTTCGTCAATGGTCTTGAGCATCAGTTTGGAGTGACGAAGTTTTCTAAAGTCCGTGACATACTCCAGCATTTTGAGAGCTGCCCCTTCGACCAAGAAGGTTTGTCCCTGGGCGGAGGCATGAGACCCAAAGGCATCCGCGCGTGAGCCTAGCTGCAACTCAAAAGACTGGTTGGCCGTGCCCCACCGAAGCCAATGAGAGGGCGGCGTGAGCCCGAGGCGTGAAAGGAATTCTGCGCGGGGCAAGTTCTCCGCTTCTACAGGTTTACTCATGCGCAGAGTTGAGAGCGTGTCCAAGAGATGATTGATGAACGAAGTGTTGGCGTTTCGGTCGAGAAGCTCAGAGCCTTCTGGGCCGGATTGAATCAACCATTTTTCGTTTTGACGCCTAAAATGGGCGCTGAAGCGCGATCCAGTCGATGGATCTTGGCTTGAAATCGAAAGCTCGTTGACCTCCGGGTACTTAAATGAAAACAGAGCCTTTCCGACAGTAAATGAAGTGCTCCCACGGCCGTTTGCTCCACGGGGATCGGAGTGAGTGGGTCCGCAGCGAGTGCAGCTGGTTAAAAAAGAGAGAAAAAAGCAAACGCCCCAGAGTAAGCGAGAAGGGTTGCGGCGCTTGGTGTTCAGTTTTGGGTGAGCCTTGAGGCCTGCACTTAGGCCAGCCATGTCTTCCACACCCAGGCGATTGCTGAAATTCCGGCAACAATCACTGCAAAAGTGGCGTAAGCTTCGAACGCTTTATTGCGAAGGGCAAGATCTCTAGAAAAACGGTGGTGCGAGGGCTCCGGGTTGATGGTCTCAAGCTCCGACCGCGAGGCAGGCCAGGGTCGCGGAAAGAACCGTGGCACTGCTTCGCAATAGGACAAGTAAGGGGCGCCAAAGATTTTTTGGAGCTTGGTTTCTTCTTCGAGAATGACAAAGTGGTAGGTCACGGCAAAGAGCACGGTGACTGAAACCATGAGGGGCCAGTTTTCGATTGAAAGAGTGGCACCCACGGCCATGAGATAAGTGCCCAAATAGAGAGGGTTGCGGACCCAGGCGTAGGGGCCTCCCACTGCGGGGCGGGAGTCCTTCCGTAAAAAGCCGCTGGCCCAGTACCGTAAGCTCGCTCCAAGAAAGCAGAGCGCAATGCCCGGAATGTTTGGGTAGTTGCGCGCAGTGAGGATCAGGACGAATCCAAAGATCCAGGCCGCGATGATACGTGTTTTTCCGAGGAGAAAGTGACTGAGGGCCGGAGCGCCAAGGCTAGGGTTCATGGTTTCTAGGGCTTACCGCCCTCAAAAGTAGAGCGCAAGCTCCGCGAGGCCGTAGGGGGCCAGGATCTGGTTGCGTCCCGCCAGGGGTTGGCTCCAAGTAAATGAAAGTTCTCCCGGAACAGGCCATCCGCCGCGCATAAATGATCCGATGCTCGATGCAGCGATCTGGAGCTGGAGGGTCTTGAGGTCGCCGTCGGTGCCTTGGGCAAGGTACTCGGCTCGCGAAGTGTCAGGTCCTGCCGTCAGGATCTGGTCCTTGTTGCGGAACATCCAGTCCAGCTGCGCAGTGAAGCTCAGGGTCGGATTGATCTGGTAGCTTGCTCCGACTGTGTTGGACCATGAGTTTCCGAGAGCCACGGTGACCGCCTCCTCGGTCGAGGCGTCCGGAAGAAAATCTCCCTCGTTTGCGCGAATGCGTCGGATGCGCTCATAGGGAAAGTTCTGGGTGATCGAGATGTTATGGTACACTTCGATGCGCTCCAGGATGTTGTGGGCGCTCTTGCCCACGAGGGGGAGCCAGGAGGTGGCGTGGTCCTGCCACCGGCCGTCGAGCCTGAGTGAAACGTTATGTCCAGCCATCACACTCACTGCACCGGATCCAAAATCTAGGCCTGTGAGCTGCGAGGGGCGCGCGAGCTTTCCGGTGGGGAGCATGAGCCTGCCCTCGAAGGCGGCCATGAAGTGGCCGGGCGCAAGCCTGCGGTTGTTCCACTGGTAGCGGCCCCCGATGATCAGGTCGCCCAGGCCCGTTTCGAGCCGGTCTGAAAATCTGTCGTAGCCCTTGCTCTCCAGTACGCTTTGAAATGTGCCGGTATTGATCTGCGCAAGAAGCCCCAGGCCGTCGGCAAACTGGCCTAATTGGCCCGTGCCTCCGATGCCCGAAAAGTATTGGTAGATGTCGTTTGCAGTATTGATCCCGCCGATCTGGGTCTTGAGGGTCAGGCTCTGCTGGATGACCTGCACGAAAATCCCGAGGCTGAAGCGTTCGGTGATGCCACGCCGAAACTGAAAAACCCACTGCTCGCGCTGCCCGTAGGCGTCTACGCCGAGCGAGCCGCGCGAGAGGGCGTCGCCGAGCGAAGGGAGGCCGGATCCCGGAGTGGTCGAGCGGATTCCGTTGTCCGTACCGCGGTTGCCCGCATCGTATTGGTAGGGAAGGTTGTTCAGGAAGTTGACGAGTTCCGAGACGCGAGGTTCGGCACGGCGAAAGTTCCGTGAAGAGAGCTCGAGCTGGTACGGGGCAACGAGCGAAACCGGATTTCCGTCGTCATCGTAGGTATCCCGGATCTCGCCCGTGCGGGCAAAGATTACCCCGAGCTTGTACCTTCCTTGGGGGAGGACTTGGGTCATGGCTGCCTGAGTGGGGTGGGTGAGCCCCCCGGCCCAGACCCCAGCCCAAACCCAAACTAAAGTCATTAGCCACAAGGGTCTATTTGCAAGGACTTGAAAAGAATAGAAAATCACGGGTAAACTAAATTTAAAAAAGTTGACTAAAACAGTATGACTTTAGGGTCCTGTTCATGTTAAAAGCTCCGTCGGTGAGAAAGTCTGGGGCAAATAGTAATCGGTCTGGGTCTGTGGCCCAATTCTTTTTTAAAGGGGTCGGGATCCTGATTCTGGGGGGCAGCTTAGCGCTGAAGCCCTCATTGGCCGCGGGTGCGAATGGGGGGTCTGGGCCCCCAGACCCCAGAAATGACCTCAGAAATGACGACAGAAATGACGTCAGAAACCCTCAGCCTAGCTTTTATCGAAAACAAGAAATCGCCCTCATCGAAGAGTTGATCCGGACCCAGATCGATTCTGGCGGGCCTGACACGCGTGACAGGCATGATTGGGGCGATGAGCCCAGGGAACAGCTTTTTGAAAAGCTTTCCTCTGAGCTCGCTCAAATGCGCAGGGCCCGCGGTCTGGGGGGAGCCGGCCCCAGGCGGCATGAGGCCGTCTACTTGGATGCGCTTTTGATGGCAAAATTTACAACCATTTACGACCTGCTTTTTGACAGCGAGAAGGCCAAGGCCTTTCAATCCGAAGTCGTTGGGGTCAAGCTCTCCACCCTTTTTGATGGCTTCATGGAGCTTGTGGCAGCCGGTCAAGTTCCTGAGGGCATGAAGTCCGCCGCAGAAGACGTGGGAGAGTGTGTGGCGAATGTGATCATTCGGGCTCGGCCCACCTGTGAGCTGGATGATCAGACGACGCATGAGCCGTCGGCAGCTAAGCTTGCTTGGATTAGGCTCACCTGCGGGGCGCTGACTTCGGATTGCGGCGTGAGACGGGATTTTTTTGCCGCAGCCAAGCCCGCCCTCGAAAAAGCTCGCAATGATCCTCAGGTGCAGGAGCAGATTCGTAAAAAGTTTGAAGAAGTTTTCCCTGAAAGATTTCGTCAAGGGATGCTGCAAGAGCTCTCTAAGATGAGGGCGACCTATGGTGAGTGGGTGGCTGAAAAGTTTCTTCCGCCCAGTGTAAAACGCGCGCAGGTGGGGCCTTTGAGCCTGATCTTGGAGCGGGATGCCCCTCTTTTCGTGGCGGATCAAGAGTCGCCTGAACACGGCCTGACGCATCGACTGGATGGAATTGCCCATGGGCTCAGAGCGGATCTAGCGCTGGCGCGCATGGGAAGGCGTGTGATGCAAGCACGCGAGAAGAGTAACAACCCGGAGGTCGTGGGTCGCATCAGCTCCGAAACGGCAGCTGCGTTCTGGTCCTCGATTCAGCAGCTTTTGGTGCTCACAGGCGGAGCGCGCGCAAAGTACTCACGCATCGAATCGCAGTACCGCCTGATCGAAGGCGGGCTGAAGCAGTTGCCTCCGCGGTTCTCTCGCGAGAGCCCCTATCTTCGAGGCGCGCTCTTTGGGGGTTGGGGCGCCTTAGCGCATGACTCAAGCCTCGTTTATCAGCCCTGGGATTGGGAAAAATACGTCCAGTTGCCTGCAGAAAAAGGTTCTCCCATTCAAATCCTTCCTCATCAGTTGGCACTCGATTTTGCAGGGAGGCCCCGAGCCATTGGGCCGGAGAGTGCGGAGCAACACTTAGGGGATCATGCAGCTCTGCTCGAAGCGATTGCGGATTTCTTGGAGATGACTGGGGCCGGCGGCGAGTTTTCTTCGTTCTTGGGGCCGCAAAAAGATCTGGCTGCCATCAGTGATCCGTCTCAGACGATTTTGCTTCCTGTGGAGTCGCGGCTCCTGGGGTATGCCATTTTGGCAGGAGTCTTTCGTAATTTGACTCATCCGGACTACGCTCTGATCGAAAAACAAGAAAAGATCCTTCCTGGAGAAGGTCTGGGCGTGAAATTTTTTGAGTCCTCTTCGCTCTTATCTGTAAAGGCCCTTCCTGCGGGGAGTTCTTCAGATTCGTCCGCTTCTCAGGCTGCGCCAGAGGCGAGTCCTCTAATTACGCCTATGATTAGGCCTCAGGCACACACGAGCTCGCTTGCGCGAATGATTCTTGCGTGTGCTAGGCTCCGAGCCCGAGTACTCGAAGATGCTCAGTTTCCTGGACAGGATCGTAAAGCGTCCGTGGATCAGCTGGATACCTTGATTCAGGTTGGAGCGTTGAGCTTAATTGCTCAGGCTCAAAACGGAGACGGGGGTTTTAGAAAAACCCTGAACACTCCGGGGCAGGCCTCGGATCTGATGAGCTCAGCGATGGCGTTGCGCGCCATTCAGACGGCGTATTTGATTAGCGAGATGAAAATTTTCACGATCAATCTCAAATCGGGCATGACGTGGATGAAATCAAATCTCCCGTCTCTGGAGGGGCTGGATAATGGAAATGCAACCGTTCTTGCTCCCGCTGAGCGCGTGGCGCTCTGGCATTTTCTGCTCCTTTGGGAACGAGCCAAGCCGGACTGGAGTGAGGCGATCTTTTTTCCTGGAGGCCCTGACAGCCCCAGTAACCCCAGTGACCCCATTCACCCGATAAAAAAAGATCGCTGGCGAAAGCTTCAGAATACCCTGCTCCGGAGCTTGCGCTGACCCCCTGGTCTCTGCACGCTGGGGCGAGGTGCTGCCTGAGAGCTTGAGGAGAGCTTGAACTAACTCTTTGCATCAGGTAGGTTCGCTGAAAAATTTTTGGTTACTCATCGGTTTTTAGGAGGAAATTGTGAAACGACAGAACTCCCGCCAAAGTGGATCGTCCGGACAGCAACCGGACTCCTCGAACAACAAAAAGATTCCCCCCTTTGCGGCCAGCATGGGTAAGAAGCTCGCTCCTCAACTCCAGAGTCAGTTTTCCCAAAAACAGGTGTCTCAAAAACAGGCGCAGTTGTCCCAGGCGCAGTTGTCCAATGTGAAGCAGCCTGTGGTGACGAAGTCCTCGGTAAAAAAAGGGAGCTTCCAACTTTCAGCTGAACGGCTCGTCAAGATCCACGACACCATGGTGAAGACGCGCGCACTCGAAGAACGCTTGATTAAGATGTACAAGCAGTCGGACGGTTACTTCTGGCTCGGTGGTCCGGGTGAAGAAGCGTTTGCCATTCCGCTGGGGATGCAGGGCAAGGTGGGCCAGGGGCTGGATTATGATTTTTGGCATCTGCACTATCGGTCTTCAGGCATCCTGATGCCCATGGGGCTTGATCCCATGGATGTGATCCGTCAGATGAAGAACGTCGTGACAGATCCGTTTTCTGGAGGCCGTAACTTCTGTAACCATCTGTCGGCCAGGCACTGGAACGTGGTGCCGATCACTTCGACGATTGAAACACAGTATGCAACTGCGATCGGGTCGGCCATTGCGCAGCGACGTCACGGCGGTGACTCACTGACTGTGGTGACAGGTGGCGATGCGGGCACTGCTGAGGGCGACTTTGCTTCTGCGCTGGTTTGGTCCAGCCGCCCCGAGCAAGAGCTCCCACTCTTCATGATTGTGACCAACAACGCTTGGGGAATCTCTACTGCGGCTTGCACCCAGCATGGTGACCGTGTGATTGCCGATCGCGGCAAGGCCTTTGGAATCAAGACTCGACTGATCAACGGGTTGGATGTTGAGGAGAGCTGGTACGCGATTCAAGAGGCGATGAGCTACATCCGTACCGAGCGAAAGCCTTTTTTGTTGGAAGCTACCGTGACCCGTCTCTATGGCCACAGCTCGGCGACCGGAGCAAATCTGGTGACCGGTGAAGAAGACCCAATCACGACTTTCGAAGCGCAGCTGGCTCAGGCCGGAATTGTATCACCCAAGGAAGCAAACGAGCTTCGCGAGCGTTACAACGCTGAGATGCTCGACATGGCAAAGCGGGTGAAAGAGGAACCGATGCCCGATCCTTCCACGATCTACGACTTTACGTATTTTGGACAGAAAGGCAGGTACTTCTAAATGGCAACGATGGTTCAGGCCATTCGCATGGCCCTGCATTACGGCGAAGAAAATCTGGGCGTAAACGACATTTTTGGCGAGGATGTGGGCCCGCCCCTGGGCGGTGTTTTCACAGCCACCCAGGGCCTCAGGACTTCATGGAACAGTCCGCTTGATGAGCGTGGCATTATTGGAGCCGCGATGGGCTTGGCGTTTGCTGGCTCGCGCTGTGTGGCCGAGATTCAGTTCTGCGATTACATCTACAATACGATCGATCTGCTCAAACTTGCCGGAAATCAGTGTTGGGCAAGCAACGGGGAGTGGAACCTGCCGATGACCGTCATGACCCCGGTCGGAAGCGGGATTCGTGGATCGATCTATCACTCGCATTCTTTTGATGCGACGATGACCCATATTCCGGGCTGGAAGATTGTGATGCCTTCGACGCCGATCGACGCCTACGGGCTGATGATTTCATGTCTGAAGGATCCTAACCCAACGATGTTCTTGCTCCCGAAGGCCCTGACTCGCGTTCGCGGTGAAGAGCTGATTCCGGGTGAGCCTTCGGATGAAAAAGAACTCAAGTCCATGATCGATGCCCCGCTGGGTGATCGCTCGCAGTGGAAAGCCCGCTGGCCCAAGGTCACCGACTATTCGGTTCCGCTCTCGGTCGCAAAGACGGTGCGTGAAGGTCAGCATGTGACTGTGGTTAGCTATGGTCGTACGCTTCCGCTCTGTGCACAGGCAGCCGACGAGCTCAGGGGTGAAGGCATTTCGGCTGAAGTGATCGATCTTCGTACGCTCTGGCCCTATGATTGGAATGCGATTGTGAGCTCGGTGCGCAAGACCGGCCGCGTTCTCTTTGTAAACGAGGACACCGAAGTGACGAACTTTGGAGAGCACTTGATTCGCCGCACGGTCGACGAGCTGTTCTACGAACTTGAGGCGCGGCCACGGCTTCTTGCTGGCGCTTTTACGCCAGGGGTTGGTCTTGCCGATCCGCTCGAAACGGCAAGCGTGCCGCAGCTCGGCACCATCGCTCAGGCGATTCGGGAGCTTGCCAGCGAGCGCGCTTAGGGTGTTGGACACCTTTTACTTAAGCACTGCGTCATAGCTTGAAAGCCACCCCGGGAGAGTCCCGAGGGTGGCTTTCTCATTGAGAGGGTGTCTCTGGTTTCGAAGAGGCTGAGGCCTGCGCGTAAATCAGCGTGCCTCCAACCACAGCGACCGGGAGCAAGAGAGCAGAAAAAAACGGCACCGCAAAGGCAACAAGCAGTACTAGGCCAAAGCCTAGCGAGAGCGCCGGGTGTCGAGCCACGAAAAGCAGTGACTGAAGAACTCCCTCGTCTCGTCGCGTCTGAGCGTAGCCCACAAACTGGAGCGTAAGCCCTAGTGAAAGAATCACTGGACCTGCGATCCCCACCACGGGGATCGCCGAGAACAGCACCCCTAATAAAGAAACAAGCAGTCCCGTCACTGTCTTCCAGAAATCGAGCTTGAGCCTTCGCCAGTGAGCACGGGACCACCAACCTTGCAGTGCTGGGGTCGGTGCAAGTGGAGGTTCGGCAAAGCGCTCGGAGCGCTCTGCAAGCCAGTCCAGAAAAGGGATCGCGACCAAGGTAGATAGCCATGCCGTGAGGAGCGCGCCCAAAATCCAGCCCAAAATCCAGACGATGATCCAGCCCACGGTTGAAAAGATCCAGTCCGCCGAC
>JBKCVM010000143.1:0-42774 GCA_046317855.1 Oligoflexia bacterium | reverse complement strand
GTTCGAGTACGCGCCCAGATGCCCGGAAAAATCGTTAAAGTCATGGTGGCCCAAGGGCAAACCGTCGAGAAGGATCAGATTCTGCTCGTAATGGAGGCCATGAAAATGGAGAACCCGATCAAGGCCTCGCAGGCGGGCGTAGTGGTAAAGGTCACGGTGACTGAGGGGCAAGCTGTCGAAACCGGAGCTGATCTCATGCAGCTGGGAGACGGAAATGGCTGATCGCACAAGGAAGTCTGAGATCTCCTTTGAGACTCGCTCGGGGATCACCGTCGAGGAGTGCTACGGCCCGAGATCCGTGGATAGCGCAAAATTAGGGAGGCCGGGAGAACTCCCATTTACTCGCGGCGTTCAGAAGGACATGTACCGCGGTCGTCTCTGGACGATGAGGCAGTATGCGGGATTTGGATCGGCCGAAGAGTCCAATCGACGCTACCACTACCTTCTTTCTCAGGGGACGATGGGGCTTTCGGTGGCATTCGATCTACCCACACAGCTGGGCTACGATCCCGATCACCCCCGTTCGCTGGGTGAAGTGGGAAAAGTGGGCGTTTCCATTTCAACTCTTGATGAGATGCGAACCCTTTTTGGAGGAATTGATCTTTCGAAGGTTTCGACCTCGATGACGATCAATGCAACTGCATCCATTCTTCTGGCCTTTTATGTGGCTGTTGCCGAAGAGAAGGGGGCAAAAGCGTCGGAACTTCGAGGTACGGTCCAGAACGACGTCCTCAAGGAGTACATCGCCCGCGGAAATTTCATCTATCCGCCGCAGGGAGCCCTCAGGGTTACTACGGATATGTTTGATTGGTGCTCAAAAAACACCCCTAAGTGGAACCCGATCAGCATCTCTGGCTACCACATTCGAGAAGCCGGCTCGACTGCAGTGCAAGAGCTTGCTTTCACCTTTGCAGATGCCATTGCCTATGTGCAGGCCGCGGTGGATCGAGGGCTTCCGGTTGATCAGTTTGCGGGTCAGCTTTCTTTCTTTTTCAACGTGCACAGTGACTTCTTTGAAGAGGTGGCTAAATTTAGGGCTGCCCGAAGGATCTGGGCCAAGATCATGAGTGAGCGCTTTGGCGCCAAGGATCCAAGGTCCTGCGCATTGCGCTTTCACACTCAGACCGGTGGCTCTACGCTCACGGCCCAGCAACCTCAGAACAATATCGTTCGTGTGGCTCTGCAGGCGCTCTCAGCAGTGCTGGGTGGTACTCAGTCGCTTCACACAAACTCTTTTGATGAGGCGCTGGCGCTACCCACTGAAGAATCGGCTCGGATCGCCCTTCGCACGCAGCAAGTCATCGCTTACGAGTCCAACGTCACTCAGACGGTGGATCCGCTTGCAGGGAGCTTCTTCATTGAGTCGCTTACTGACGAAGTGGAGCGCAGGACTTGGGAATACCTCGAACAGATTGAAAAGCGCGGGGGTACGATTGCCTCTATTGAATCTGGCTACATTCAGAACGAAATTCTCGATTCTGCTTATTTGGATCAACAGAGGATCGATTCTGGCACGCTCAAAGTCGTCGGGGTAAATTGCTTTGCAGAAAAAGAAGACTCCGGGAAGCTGGAGCTATTAAGAATTTCTCCAGAAATTGAAAGGCAGTGCGTGGAGCGGGTGAGGGCTTACCGCCAGCGTCGCGCGGTGGCTCCACATGCGGCGGCTCTTGGCGCCTTGGTGGATGGCGCCAAATCAAATGGAAACATCCAGGGGCTGGTGATTGAGGCTGTGCGCGCGCAGGCAACGCTTGGGGAAATCGCGGATGCCCTACGAGGTGTCTTTGGCGAGTTTAAAGAATACTCAGGATTTTGATCCGGCCTTGGTGCCTGCCTCAAGCTTGGCCATCAGCTCTGCATGCTCAGGCGTTGCAATGCCTTTCATGACGTCTGCAATGATCGTGTCGCGATAGGGCAGGAGCACTTCTTTTTTGAGTGAACGCGAGCGCTCGGCCGCTGTGAGGACCAGTTCGGGATCGAGCTTGCCGCTGTCGAGGGCGCTCACGAGCGCCGAGTGTGCCGTGCGTGCGGCGGCCTCACTTCGATAAATCAGCAGGTCGCAGCCTGCTTCAATGGCAAGCCGTGGAGCTTCTTCGGCACCGTAGTGATCCGTGATGGCCTGCATTTCCATGTCGTCACTCACGATGATTTGTCGATAGCGCAGCTCTTCCCTGAGAAAAGGGCGCAAAATTTGTTTTGAAAGTGTGGCCGGAAATTGAGCATCCAGATGCGGGAAAAGAATATGCGCAGTCATCACGAAGTTACAGCCCGACTTGAAGCCTTTCTGAAAGGGACGGAATTCTCGGTTTCGGAGTGTTTCGATGGGGGTGGTAACTCTGGGAAGTGCGTAGTGAGAGTCAACTGTAGTGTCTCCGTGGCCAGGAAAGTGCTTGAGACAGGGCTGAACTCTCTGCGTGAGATGGCCCCGCACGATGGCACTGACGAATTTGGAGACTTGATCCTCTGATTCTCCGTAAGAGCGGCGACCGATTACCGGGTTCTTGGGGTTAGTGTTAATGTCCGCGATTGGGCTGAAGTTAAGATTAATCCCTACGGACTTGAGTTCTCGCGCCATCAGAGTGGCGATCTCGAAAGCAAGTTGGGGCGATCCGGATTCGGCAACAAGAGCCGCCTCGGGGATTCGTGTGAAGGGTTTTTTGAAACGTTGAACTTTGCCGCCCTCGTGATCGACCGAGACCCAGAGAGGGAGTTGAGTCCGGCAGGACTGGACTTGGTTGATGAGTTCGGCCACTTGGGCCGGGGATTCGTAGTTGTGGGAAAAGAGGATGACCCCTCCGACTTGTGCATCTCGGATGAAGGCCGCAGTAGAGGCGTCGAGTTCGAGCCCCTTTGAATTTCCGGAGAAGCCCATCATGAGAAGCTCGCCAACCGCCTGTTTTGCCGCCTGGAGTGAGGACATGAGGTTAGCGTAACTCGGGGTGGCCTGGTTTGGGAACTGCAGCATTTGAAACTTGCTCCAGAGACCAGACGCATAGAAGGAGCGGCAGTCCCACCTTGAGAGAAATTTCTGGCGCCTCAAGTAGAGTATCTCGAGCTTGGGAGAGCAGCGTTCCCCAGCTCTCTGTCCCGATCGAAAATCCCAGGCCGATAAAGCTTAAAGAGGCCTCAGTAAGAAGTGCATGAATCAGAAGAGCCGGCAATTTGACAGAAACTATCGGAATCAGGTGGGGGATGAGGTGTCTCGTAACCACGCGGAGTCGGGATGCTCCCAGCGCTCTGGCTGCTTGCACGAACTGACCTGAGCTGAGTTCACGTGATCTTGCCAGCAGCACGCGGCTGAGGCTCGGAGCAGTTCCAAGTAAAAGGGCCCAGAATAGGGTGGAGCTTCCCGGGCCATTCCACGCGCCGATGGCCAGAGCAAACAAGAGCGACGGAAAGGCAACAAAAAACTCTAGAGGAGATTCTCCAAGCCAAAGCCATCGACGAGGCAAAGTGGATACTGTCGCTGCAATGACGAGGGCCGCACCACATGCGGTGGCCACTGCAGCTACGGCAAAAGCCGTACTTCGAAGTGAGGCCTGAAGGGTCAGGGATAAAAGCTCCCGCCCAAAAAGGTCATATCCTGGCAGCAGACCGCGACTGAGCTGAAACTCCGGGTCAGACCCTGGACCAGAGTTTGGACTCCAGGAAAAGACGCGAGAAGCCAGAGCGGCGCCGTACCAGATCAAAAGCCAAAGGATAGCTAGCCGTCTACAGTTGAGAATTTTCACGGTGACTCCTCGGGTCCCACCATCTTTGCAAGAAATCACCGGCAAACATCCCCAGTAGGCAGGATGAAGCTCCGATAAAGGTTGCACCTTCAATCATGGGATAATCGCGCTGGAGAACTGCTTGGATCCAGGCCGTGCCGAGGCCTGGTCGATCAAAAATGGATTCAACAATAAAGGTTCCAGCTAAGAGTGCGCCCCATTGAGATCCCAAGATCGAAAGAAGGGCCCCGGCAGCCGGAGCCAGCGCGTGTCGAGTGAGAGCGGATGAGAGAGTGAGTCCTTTTGCGAGAGCGACTTTATACGGAGGTTCAATGACCTCTTCACGAATTCGGAGAAGAACGAGACGAGTCCAATGGCCTGAAAGCGGAACGGCAAGAGTGAGGCAGGCAAGTATAAAAGAACCTCGAAACTCAGCCCACGGAATAAGAATCCCAAAGGTATAGAAAACCAGAGGTCCGATCCACGCTGTCGGTGCAAGTTGAGCCAGTCGAGCACTGTTTTCTATTAGGTTTGATCGAATCGAGGATCGAGGCGAGCGAGCCGCCCAAAGCGCCGCAATGAGAGCAATCCCCACAGAAATGGCAAGAGCGCAGGTTGAAAGCAGAAGGGTGTCCAGGAGTCGGCTGAAGAGTGTCGGAAGGACTGGATCGCCGCTCACGAGCGATCTTCCAAGTTGAGAGCGTACGTCATGAAAGAGAGAAGCCCAAAAGGGGAGATCAAGACCAAGTTCCTGCCTCAGTAAGTCTGCCGAAAGGTTTGTACCCGTCTCGGCGATGAGAGTCTCGAGTGGATCACCTGGGAGCGAGCGAATGATGGCACGGCTTGCGATGAAAATCATCGCAAGTGTTGCGCCGGCTGAGAACACTCGTTTTATCATGAAGCCTTTGTGGATTAATCCTTTGTTGATTGAGCTTGGGGATTCGCGCCGTTCGTAACGGCTCGGTTATCTCTGATCTTGAATGCCATTTCGGGGCGTGGATTTCTTTTCTTGGGTTTGACCCTTCTTTTTGTCAAAGAACGCTAGGGCAGTTGCTTCATTGACTCGATCAATTCGGGTCTTTTGAGAAGGCATGTCAATTCTGGCCACTCTTCCGCTTTTATCAACGTACCAGTGGCTCGTGCTTGAGGTAAAGCGGACTTCGATTTTTGAAGTGTCTGATTGTTTTGAAAACTCATCAGGCTGGACGACTTTAAAGCTGCCATGAGTCGGTTCAAATCCAGCGGCCTCACTGTCTTCAAGAATGGCAAGAAAGGTTCCCTGGGTTGAATTTTTTTGAAGCTGCTTACGAAGCCAAACTGGAAAGAAGCTAGAAAAGATCGTCTTTGATGGCAAAGTGCGAGTCACAACGGGTTTCTCGGAAGCATCCTCGCTCGTTTTTTTTATTCTTACTGTGAGTTTCGATTCGGTGGCTGTTCCGTCGAACGTGATTTCACTGGCTCGGTAGGTGGAGTGAAAATTATAGAAAAGTGGGGTGAGGAGTTCGTTGTCGAGCGCAAACGCGCCGAGTTGCTCTTCGTTAATGTAACCTTCTTCGTTCTTCCACATCTGCGTCTTGAAATGGATGCGACCACGAGTGGTCTCAACCGTCTCTCGGTAATAGGCATACGGGGTCGAGGGCAAGGCAGTGACCGTATACCAGGAATCCCACTGAACCGATGGAGTTGAAGGTGGGGCTGCAAACACCTGCGAGCTAGTTAAGCTGTAATAAATGCCCAGGAGTGCCAGTGATCGAAGTGCGTAAAAGCGATTGTTTTTCATGAGGGTTTCTCTGAGTCGTAGGGCGCCATGCCAAATGACGCTTGTTTATAATATCCTGATCAAGATGGGCTAACGAATACCGAAGAGCCTTTCAGGGAAATAGTCTGCCATGCCTGACTCAGGGGTTCTATCTTCAGTTGCTGCAGCCAGTTCGGGTGGGTCCTGGGTGATCTACGCCGGATACTTGTTCATTTTTTTGGCGACTTTCATTCTCTTTCAGTTTCTGTCCCAGGAGCAGGAGGCGGCCGCTGCCGAAGAAAATTTGGCGGCCGGCAAGGACCGAAAGGCCTCCAATGGCTTGGTCAAGCTTTCTCGATTTTTTAATCGTTACTTTCTTTCTTGGGTCCGGGGAAAGCCGATCTGGGAGGGGCACCGTTTTTCTTATCGCCGCAAGCTGATTGCTGCGGGATTGAGGGAAGAGTTCAATCCTGATGAATTCATCGCATTTAAGTTTTTTACGGCGTTCTTATTTCCGGCGATCGGCATTTTTTTGACAGTATTTGATGTCTATAAAGTATCGGGCAGTGACCTGGTTCTGGCGGCCGTAGGTGGATTTTTTTATGCCGACCTTTGGATGAGGAGTCGAATCAGCTCGCGTCAACGTCAGGTTAGGCGAGCGATGCCGTTTATCGTGGATTTGCTAGCTCTGTCTACCGAAGCCGGGCTGGATTTCGTAGGAGCGATCGGAAAAGTAGTCGAGAAGGCTCGTCCAAGTCCGCTTGTGGAGGAGCTCGAACAGGTTCTCAAAGAAATCAAAATCGGATCCTCACGTGCGGAGGCTTTGCGGGAGATGGCTAGCCGCTTGGACATGCAGGAAGTGAATTCGTTTGTGGCGATTTTGATTTCTGCCGACCAAATGGGGGCTCCGATTGGCAGAACCTTGCGTCAACAAAGTGACCAAATCCGAACTCAGAGGTTCTCAGCAGCTGAGAAGGCTGGCGCTGCAGCTGCGCAAAAGCTTTTGATTCCAACGGTTTTGTTCATTTTGCCTGCGGTCATGCTCATGATCGTGGGCCCGATCCTGGTGCAATACATCCAGGGGGGTGGAAATTGAACTGGGTCAAGGTGGTCCGCCTCAAAGATCAAGCAGTGATTGCCGAAAAGTGTTTTGAGGCGGTGCATTTTTGGGATCGCCTTAGGGGTCTGATCGGGAAAGATGGGCTCACGGAGGGCGAAGCCATGTGGTTTCCGCGCTGCTCAAGTGTCCATACTTTCTGGATGAGATTTCCGATTGATGTCGTCTTTCTGCGTCGTTCGAAAGAACGCCAGGGGACGTGGGTGGTGAGCTCAGTGCGACAGAGGGTCTCCCCCTGGAGGGTGGCTTTAGTGGATTTGTGTGCTTCTGATGTGCTTGAGCTTGCTGGAGGAGTGAGCGACTCGAAGGGGCTTTTGCCTGGGGACGAGGTGGAATGTATCGGTTGACGGTGGTCGCGGGACCGACTCGCGGCAACGCTTATCCGCTCCATGATGGTGAGACGACCGTGGGTCGACTCTCGGAGAACACGCTCGTCCTGAATTCTGGAAAAGTTTCAAAAAAACACTGTGTGATTGAAGTGCGCAATGGAGAGGTCATCGTCAAAGACCAATCCAGCGCGAACGGGACTTTCGTGAACGGGATTCTGGCTCGGACGCCCCGTCGCATCATTCCGGGCGATCGCGTGAGCGTGGGAGAGTTTGTACTTGAGCTTTCAGAGATTCAAAAAGACGCCCCTCAGCGTGCCGTCGCCTTACCCGTAAAGCTGGGAGCCTACGATTACAAGCCAAGTGCCAGGTCCGCTGGCAGTCTTCAGACCCCAGCGGTCCCGCAAACCTTCAACCCGATGGCAGCCGGTCCACCCCGAGATGCCAAAGGTCGTCTCATCTGGTTTTTCGAATTTAAAGTGATGCCGTTTTTCTACTCGTTGCTGCTCAGGTACGAGTGGAGAAATCTGATTTTTGGGGCTTTTGGCGCATTTGGCTTACTCGCTGTTTTTTTCGTTGTCGCGCCTCAGCTTGCTCACGAAGAGGCGTTACTGGTGCGTGAGCTTGAGCGTAGGGCGACAGTGATGGCTCGTGTATTGGTAGAGCAGAACGTTGCTGGAATTCAGCAGCAGCAAGAGGGTAGGACGACTATTCCGCCTGCGATCTCGCGCTCACGCGGAGTCCGCCAAGCGTTGTTGCTGGATCTCGATTCTCGAATTCTGGCTCCGGCTGAGCGCTTCAATCAATATCTCTCAGAGGGAGCAGCTGCTGTCTTGGCTCGGAAGGCCAAAAGACTGTTTTTGGATGAGGGCAGAACCACAACCTTTGTCTCGTCGCTCGACTCAGGCTCTGTGGTGGCGATTGAACCCATGATCCTCTTTAGTCCAAAAGAAGGCCGCAATCTCCCGGTGGCCATGGGCGTCGTTACCTTGGATTCAAGCTCAGCCTTACTTGGAGTGGGCGAGATGGCAGTGATTTACATGGAGGCTCTGCTCATTCTGGGGGCACTGGGTGCGGTCGTGGCTTTGGTGCTCTATCGTCTGACGCTCAAGCCTCTGCAGGTCCTCTATGAAGAGGTGGATCGGTCCCTTAAGGGTGAGAAGCTAGCATTGACCCGAGAAATTCGGTTTTCCGAACTTGGGCAACTTTTGGATATGATCGAAATTGCTTTGCAGAGAGCCTCATTAGCCTCGGCCTCATCGGGAGATGGGGGCGGTGATTCGGCAGGATTGCAGCTGGGGCTCTCTGATGATTTGGTGGCAAGCTTTAGAATGCTAGGTGAAAGCCAGGCCTCTCCAATGGCAGTCTGTGATTCTGAGAGACGGCCGCTTTACTTGAATACAGCGTTTGAGGAAGTGACTGGAATTCGACTCGAAATCGGAGAGACTCGAGCTCTTCAGGAGCTTTCGCGCGAGCAGTCCTTTGGAGTTCTGCTGGAGGAGATGTTCTCTCGATGCGTAGGAATGCCCGGGGGCCTCACTGAGGCCTTTGAATTTTCTGGAATTCCATTTCGTGTAAGGATGTCAGCCATTCTGGCGGCAAATGGTCAGCCCCGAGGGTTCGTTTTGGCAGCCCAACGGTCGGAGGGGGGCTAGAGATGGCAACCTCCGGAAGAGTGTTAAAGTTCAGAACTCCTCAAGTGGCCCGCCAGGTAGGCGAGCTTGCGCGGCTGCGAGTTCTGAAAGGTGCTGATCGCGGGACGATCTTCGTGATTAAGGACTCGAGGGTCACCGTAGGTCGAGGAGAAGATAGTGATGTGATGATTGCTGACTTGAAGGCTTCTCGCCTTCATGCAGAGATCTCATCGAGCCCTGTGGGCTGGCAAGTGCGTGATCTAGGCAGTGCAAACGGGGTCTTGCATAATGGAAAGCAGCTGAGGAGTGCAGTTCTGAAGAGTGCTGACCTTCTGACTGTAGGTGAGACCGTACTCGAGTTTTTGGGAGCAGAGTCGGCGACTCAGATGCTTCAGGCCCCTGTTCCGGCCACTCGTCAAATTGAATTGCAGCAACTGGCACGACAAGAAAAAAGCCTACGAGCCAGAAGTTTGATGGATCCATTTGGTGCTGTTTCTGGGGCAGAGCTTGCGACTCCGACTCGGCCTCAGCAAACGCTTAGGATTGCGGTGCTTGCCGCGGTTGCGGTTGGAGCAGCGCTGCTGATGTTAGAGGGGCAATCCCCTTCGGCAAAGAAAAAGAAAACAACGGATCGAAAAATTGCTTCAACTGAGAAGCAAGATCTCGCTTCGTTGCTCCCTAAGCTTGAGGAGCCTGCCCGCAATAAGACTGCTGAAATGTTCTTTAAACAGGGGTTTCGTGAATTCACGGCCGGTAATTATCTCAGAGCAAAAGCCCAATTTGATTTGGTGCTGCAGATCGTCCCCGATCATGAAATGGCGCGGCGCTATCGAGACAATAGCACTAAGGCGATGGATGACGAGGTGAAGCTTCTGCTAGAGACGGGCAGAAAGGCGCTTGAAATCGGCAGAGTACGAGAAGCCCGAGGATCATTCGAGGCAGTCAAAAGAATGCTGAGCACCGACCGTACCCATCCGGCCTACCTTGAAGCAGTCGAACAGCTCAAGGCAGCGGGTCAGGAGAGCTCGGCTGACCGCAATGAAAACAGTGACGGCCAGGGAGGTTCGGGATGAACGCCCTCCTCACTATTCAGCGGGATGGCCAGGTTCTGAAAAGTCAGCCGCTTGAGCAGGGTGAGTTGCTCCTTGGGCGCGGCGAGGGATGTGTGGTCCGTCTCGAGGATCGCGCGGTTTCGAGGCAGCACGCAGTGCTTCGGTCCTCTGCCAGTGGCCTGAGCATTGAACGTAAGAGTCCTTTAGCTCCGTTGTTTGTGAATGGGGCTGAGTGCGATGCAGCGCTTCTGAAAGAGGGCGATGAAATTCACATCGGGCCCTTCGTGCTTAAAATTTCTAGTCAGCGATCTGAAAACTCTGAGCCCGCTCTGGCAAAATCGACTGAAGCCATGGATTCACTGCAAGGGGTCGGTGAGCCTGCCTTGGAGATCGAGGCTGCCACTCGTCCCGAGACCCCTGCAGAAGCCAGTTCCGTACCTCAGCTTGAAGGTGTGGATGGACCTAGCGACGAGTCTGCTCCGGACCCGATTTTGGCTCTTCTCGGTGATGGAGCGGTTCAATCAGCCCCTCTGTCCCCGCAAGAGTTGGATGTTTCTCAGATTGCTGGATCAGATGCGGTTGAGGTCCCTCAAGACGCTAAGACCGCAGTGCTGGGGTCGAGCGCCGTTAAGCTAAAAGTTCGAATCACAGTCGGAAATGCAAACATTCAAGAAGTAGAGTTCGATAAAGAGGAAGTGTCCATCGGTCGCGGCAAGGGTTGCGATGTGGTCGTAAAGGACAAGAAGGCCTCCAGAAAACATGCCTTGATCAACAGGTCGGGCCAAGGGGCTTTGGCAACGTATCGGATCGTGGATTTGCAGTCGGCCAACGGAACCTACGTAAACGGAGCCAAGGTGACCGAGCATGTGCTCTCGGGTGACGACGTGGTGCGGATTGGGGATGTCGAGATGGTCATCCAGTCTGTGAGTCCCGGGTTCACGGCAAAAGCGGCCAAGTTCTTGAAGCTTGAGGAACCGATCTCGTCGGGGTTGCAGCCCGAGCCAGAAGTGCAACTTTTTGGGGCGGCAGACCCCTCTCCAGAGCTGCCATTCGAGGGGGATGGTCAGATAGGTTTTAAAACGAGCGGCAGCTCCGTAATGAACGTTGCGGGAGTGTCGGGAGTTTCAAATTTTCCGGGAATCCCCGGAATCTCATCTGCAGGCTCAGGCAGCGCGGGTCCCAGTCTGATCGACAAGTTTCAAGCGCTCCCACCTGCGCGGCGATTCCGAGTAGCTCTGATCGGTCTGCTTGGGGTTTTTGCGTTGTTTACCTTTTTAGAGGAAACTCCAACGCCAAAAAAGAAATCCAAGAAATCCAAGGCTCCTGCGGCAGCTGCCTCTGGAGTGCCGGTGGCTTCACAAAGTGGAAGACCTCAGAAAGTGCTCCCGAGCTTTGCCGAGTTGACGCCTGATCTCCAGAAATTCGTGGACTCACAGTACAATCTGTCGATGGAGTATTTTCGAAATCGAGATTTTGATCGAGCTCTTTACGAGATTGATAAAATTTTTCAGTACGTCGCAGAGTACAAAGACGCTACGGATCTTAAGCGCTACTCAATTGAGGGTAAGCAGCGGCTGGCCGCACAAGAAGAAGAACGCAAGAGAAAAGAAGCTGAGCGACAGGTGAGGGAGCGGGTCGCTCAACTCGTTCTCGAGATTGAGGGTCATATGAGTCGCAAAGAGTATGACCGCGCGCGTGATTTCTTTTCAGAAGTGATCGCCATTGATCCAGAGAATCAGCAGATTGCCGAGTGGAAGAAAGTCATTCAGCAGTATGAAGACGAGCAGCGCGAAGCTGAGTTACGTAATCGCCTCATTAGAGAAACGAATGAACGTGCTTCTGGCGTGATCGCAACAGGGGATCTTCAAAGAAAAGAAGGTAAATGGATTCAGGCCATTGAGACTTATGAGTCGGCGCTTGCGCTTGAACCTCAGGATAAAAAAGTGATCGAGCGTGCACAGTCTGGGATTCGTAAAGCCAAGCAGGGGTTGAAGTCTGCGGTGGAGCCCCTGATTGCAGAGGGCCGCGAGCTGGAGTCTCAGAGCGAGTTTGCTAAGGCCTTTGCATCTTATGAGAAGGCACGTCAGGTTGATCCCCAAAGCAAGGAGGCTGTGGATGGCTTGCAGCGAGTACGTGGGATTTTGAGCGATCAGATTAGGGCGCTCTATACTGAGGCGGTTCTTGCTGAGAGTTATAGTGACTTTGCGCAGGCCAAGGCAAAGTTCGAGCAGATTGTGGCCACTGCCCCAAAAGATGATCTCTACTATGAGAGGGCGCGGCGCAAACTGAGTAAATATGTGATTCAGGAGGAACCAAAAATTGAGTAGCGCCATTTGCGTATCGCGAGCTTGGGTTGAGGATTTTCCTGCAGCCGACCAGCAGACTGAAAATCATTACGTGAGCTTGCCCACCCAGGGAATCCTGGCAGTCGCGGATGGGTTGGGCGGGAGTGTTGCCGGCCGAACGGCAGCTCGCTTGGCTTGTGAATCGGTGGTGGAGTTTCTCAAGCGAGAGGCTGGTGATCGAGAGGCCACTCTGCCCTTTGTGCTCAGGAGTTACCTTTCTCTTCCGGGAAACGTACTTTTTAATGCGCTCATACACGCCAATCGAAAAGTTCTCGGAATGAATGGAAAGAAGGGCGCCAATCAACGTGGGGCGGCCTCCGTGGTGGCTGGGTATCTGGATCGACAAACTTTGGCCATCGCCTCGATTGGTGGAATCTCGGCCCGTTTGTTTAGAGAGGGTCAGTGGACCGAGCTTTTGATCCCCCGAACTTGGGGCAGATTCGTGGACGTGGGATGGAGGGGGGCCGAGCCCTGGGCGGGGCGGCTTCCGTTGGCTGCTTTAGGGGTGGTCTCTGACCTTGAGCCTGAAGTCATTGAGTTTCGTTTAAAGCCCGGAGATCGGCTCGAAGTTGGCACATTTGGGGCCTTTAAGGCGGATGAAACCCTTTTAAAACAAGACCTTACCAGTGATTCGAGTTATCCAGAGGAAACTAAATTAATCTGGGAATTTCAATAGTTGACTGTTTTTATTTGTCTTTGTTTAATTAAAGAAGGGTCTCAGGTTTTTTGAAAGGGTGTCCGACACTACAGATATGAATCAGCATCGTTTCAAGCCAGATTGGTCGGTCGTGAGGAAGAGAGCCTCCGAGCTCGCCCGAAAGTTGGCTCGCGATGAGTCGGGCCAGTCCATGACCGAATATATTCTGATCTTGTTCATGGTGGTCTTGCTCTTCAATCAGCTCAAGGGACGCTTCTTGGGCAAAATGAAGGGCCTTGTCGACAAAGTGGGTAGCGACCTCGACGAAGCCACAGAAGAGTAACGTTGGGTGAATTCCCGGCGATATTGGAGTGGGGGGAAGTGGGGGGGAGTGATGAGATCCGTCGCCTTTCGCCGCTTAAAAAATAGTGTCTGCGACCTGATTTTCCAAGAGGAAGGCCAAGGAATCACTGAGTACGTATTGATCTTGGGGTTTTCGATCACCCTTGCCGTGCTGTTTGCGCGAGGCCTTAAAACTGCCATCGAGCGAGGCATCCTGGTTCTAGGAGGCGAGCTCGAAAAGGACCTCAAGACGGGGAGGACCCAGCTCGGTGCTTGGAAGAACTGACGAGCTCTGGATCTCTCTTGCCATTGCCGGGGTCTCCACCCTGGCAGTGTTCACTGATTTTCGATTTCGAAAAGTTCCAAATTGGCTAACGCTCACTGCCACGGTGTTGGCTCTTGGTTTTCACTGGGCCATGCCCTCTGGGTTGAGTTTTGCTGGTTCGCTGCTCGGAGCAGGGGTTGGTCTTCTGTTTTTTATTCCGCTCTTCATTCCAGGCTGGGTGGGGGCCGGCGATGCAAAGCTACTGATGGTGTTTGGTTCCTGGGGAGGGCCACATTTTGCAATGAATGTAGCCTTCTGGAGCATTGCCATGGGAGCCGCACTTGCGGTGGTGCAACTCGCGCTTCGAGGAACGCTCTTGGACTTTGCGCGCAGATTTTGGAGCTTTCTCAGAGCCTGGGTCTTCAAGGAGCTCGAGCCCATGGCTTTCCGTGTGGATCGAGGAGCTACTCTGCCCTTTGCTATTCCGATGGCCATTGCTGCTCTGGGGTACCGCTTAGAGCAGCTTCCCGAGGTGATTCAATGGCTTCGCTGAGGCAAAATGAGAGCGGACAAGCCCTCACCGAATACGTCTTGTTAGTGTCGTTGATCATTCTTGTGTACCTCGTTGTGATTCGTGGGCTTCAGGCCACCGGGGTAGCGGACCGTTTGCTCGATCCCATTCGTAACCGCTTTGCTGCAACTTATCGTTTTGGAAATCCGCAGGCTAAGGCCCCCGAAGACGGCGGGTTCAAACATCCGCGTTTCTCGTCCGACGGCCGAAGCATCCGACTCTTCATCAATCCGGAGACTCGAAATTGAGCACCCCCAGGCGCCAAAGGCAGCAAGGACAGTCGACTCTCGAGTTTGTCCTGACGATGATCTTGTTTGCTGGCTTTCTGCTTTTCTTCACTAAAGTGGCTTACGTTTTTGCCTACGGAAATCTGGTGCAATACGCCACTTTTTTGGCAGCCCGAGCCTACCAGGCCTCAGGCGCCGATCCTGCCGACCAGCAGGAGAGAGCCCGCCTGACTCTCGTTCGGCTCCTCAAAAAATCAGAAGGTGAAACAGGAACCGAACGATTTCAATCGATTGCGCGGGGAATCGGGGGCGATGGGGTGGCTGGAGCCGAGATTGGGCCCGGTCCAGGCTTTGATCCCACCGAAGACGCTAACAGTTGGCTTCAAGGTGTCCGATATACTTTTAGGAGTCGACTGTTTGTGAGCCTTTTTGGAGACAGACCGGGGCCAGGAACTGCTGCAAGCGGAGCTTCGCAGCCGCCGGGAACCCTTTCGCTTACTTCTGAAAGTTGGCTAGGACGAGAGCCCACCCGAAGTGAGTGTGAACAAGAGATGTCGAGCAGGGGGTATGTGGACAATGGCTGCTGATCGAAGCGGACAGAGCCTGCTTGAATTCGTGCTCGTTCTTCCAGTGATGGCTGGAATGTTCATGCTCATGCTCAGATTGAATTCGAGTATTCAGACTTCGATCGTTAACCAGAGATACTCGCGCCAAAGAATTTTTGAATTCGCAGATAACGCCCCGTATTACCCGCGGCTCTCAACGTTTAGGGACCAGTTCGTTTCCAAAAATACCAACCGCATGGTGATCGGAGTTTCAGAGGAGCCGCTCTCAGGTGACAGTGTTGAACCTGATGCGCCGGTCACACGGATCAGTACAAGTCGCACATTTTTGGGGAGCAATGAACCCCGCGCTGAGCCCAATCGCCGGAGTGAGGTGAGAGTAAGAAACACTGTTGAAATCTGCACTCCGGTACGCGTTTCAGGTGGCAGAGAAATCGACTGGGGTGAAAACAGCTTGAATGGACTCAGCGTGTGCACTGGGGGTTCTTCATGAACAATAGGGCGCTTTTGATTTCAGTCGTCATGGGCATCGCAGCAGTCTTCTTGGTGCAGGGATACGTGCAATCCGTTGAAGATGAGGCTCGAAAAAAGTTTGGCACCCAGTTTCTGGTGATGGTGGCTAAGAAAGACATCAAAGAAATGGAGACCATCACAGAAAAAAATCTCGAGTATCGAGCGATTCCAAAGAATTTTCTTGAGCCCGGGGCCATTTATGCTGATCCGAGAGAAAAAGACGAGGAAGCTCGCGGAAAAGATCTCCGGCGCTTTATTGGAACGATTGCCATTGTTCCGATTCGAAAAGGCGAACAGATTTCATTCACTAAGATTCAGGAGCCATCAGTCAGAACAGGCTTGTCTCCGCAGGTTGCTCCAGGTCGTCGAGCCATTTCTGTTTCAGTCACTGAACTCACCGGTGTCTCGAAGTTGGTGAAGCCTGGAGACAGAGTGGACCTGGTCGGAGTTTTTGACATGGGGGGCGGTCGGGAGAATCGATTTGCCAGGATGTTGTTTCAAGATGTGGTCGTGCTGGCTGTGGGTAAGTCGGTGACCAATAATCCCTCTAGAGTGGTGGAGGCAGACCCCATCAGTGGAAAAGAAAAAGTGAAGTCACTCGCAGAGGATGCAAGCTACAACACGGTGACCGTTGAGGTCGAGCCGGCCCAAGTGGCCACTTTGGCGTTGCTCCAGTCTGCCGGAGACGCCCAAATTTTCTTATCGCTGCGGCACAATGACGATTCTGAACGAGTTCCGGTGGTTTCTGTTGGAATGAGAGATCTGCTGCCAGATGTCAATCGGGGAGGAGGGGGCAGATTGCCTGCTGGACGATGAAAAAGTCGGTCTTGCTCTCGATTTTATGTCTGATGATCTTGCTTTTGGGCTCTTGGGCTCAAGAAGGGGCAGGATTTGCTCAGGAGGGAGCCGCAAGGCCTTCGCGTCTGACCCGAGATGATTCTGAGAAGAAGTCTGATCGACGCACGGTCTTGCTGGGCGTGGGTGAGGAGAAAGTCATCGATATCGACTTCAATACGGACAAAGAAGAAAAGTATCTCCGAGTCACTAATCTTCAGATCGCGATTCCAGACATCATCAAGATCGGGGATCAACAGCAGCTTAGCCTTCGCGGACTCAAAGCCGGGGAGACCACGATTTACGTTCGAAACTATCCGGACGGAGAGCTCAAGCTCATTCTGAATGTCCGGGTAAATGCAACGAATTTGACTCGGATTGCAGACGATATCCGGACTCTCCTGAGAGACATAGACGGGATTGAGGTTAAGATCAGCGGCCAGAAGGTGGTGGTGGATGGAGAAGTTTTGGTTCCCAATGATTACGGCAGACTGCTCTCTGTTATTACTGACAAGGCGTATGCTGATCAGGTGCTGAACCTAGCCACTCTCTCCCCTCTTGCGATTCAAGTCGTAGGCAGAAAAATACAAGAGGACGTCAGGGCTTTTGCGCCTAACGTGACGGTGCGGGTTGTGAACGGGCTCATCTTTTTAGAGGGCACGGCTGATGATGTCGATCAGGCTAATCGCGCGGTTAAAGTAGCTAGTCTCTACTTGCCGGAGCTTAAACCGGGCTCCCAACTCGAAAAGGACCCAACCGTGGTGAGGCCTGCCCAAGCCCGAGCGATCGTCAATAATTTCATCCAGATCAAGCCCCCTCCTGCCAAAAAAGCTGAGAAGCTCGTGAGGGTCACTGTGTATTTTGTTGAGCTTTCTAAGGATTATAACAAAGTGTTCTCGTTTAAGTGGCAGCCTGGTTTTACTGCCGATCCGCAGATTACGATTGGTACGAGGACCGATGGCGGAGTGGGGGCCCAAGGAGCTACTTTTAGCGGGACGATTTCGAGCCTCCTTCCTAAACTTCAGAGTGCGCAGAATGCCGGCTATGCAAGGATTCTTAAGACTGGCAACTTGATCACCCGGAGTGGGCAAGCGGCCACTCTCCGTGAGCAGACCGAGTTTCCCTTCGTTTTTGCGGGCCCTAACGGAACAGTCCAAGGCGGTAAACAGCCTGTCGGCCTCTCGATTGGGGTGACCCCTACCATTCTTCAAAATGACGATGTCGCGCTTGATCTCAATCTGAGTCAGATCAATTTGGTGGGCCAGGCGCCTGCTGGCGGCGCTGCACCCATTACTGCGACACATGACGTCACCACTAAGCTTTACGTGAAGGTCAATGAAAGTGCTGCAGTGGCTGGGGTGAGTTCGCAAGAAGTGGGCACCGACTTCAACAAAGACCCGAGTGCAGCCGGAGGACCAGCGGATCCGCTCTTCACGGTACTGCGGGGTAAAGCCTACAGAAAGAAGAAGTCCCAGTTTGTGATCTTCGTGACGCCCCAAGTGATCGAAAATGCATCTGAGGGCACAGAAGATTTGAAGAGAAACTTTAGGGTGAGGATCAACTAACATGGCCGGCCATATTATTGCAGTCGTGGGCGGTAAAGGCGGAGTGGGCAAAAGTGTCTTTGCGGCCAACCTCATGCTGGCCTGGATGCAGGACATGCGTCAACGACCGCTCCTGGTGGATGCGGACTTAAACAGCTTGGGTGACCAGAACATCATCCTCAATCAAAATCCCTCCAAGTCTTTGGTGGATGTGTCAAAGATTCAAGGTCCAGTAGACTTGAAGGCGCTCACTCCGTTGCTGGTCAACGCGCAAGCCGGCTACAGCTACATTGGTGCCCCGAGGGACGCGATTTCCGCTCGGGATCTGGACCTCGAAGGTTACGGCAAATTCTTGAAAGCGGCGACCACTCATTTTCCATGCGTGATCGTGGACTGCGGAAGTTCAATGGATCCTGTGGCGCTTAAGACCTTTGAATACGCTACCGCGATCTTTGTGGTCACCACTGCGGATGTGATTGTGGTTAACCAGACCAAGCGCATTCTGTCTAAGATTCAGGAGCTCCTGTTTCCGCCCGAAATGGTCCAAATCATTATCAATCGTTTCTCTCAATCCACTCTCATTACGCCGGCAATGATTCAGAAAAATTTGGGCCGGCAGGTTTTTGGTGCCGTGCCAGAGGACGTGGCCTCTTGTGATGCAGCTCTCTCTAAAAGTATTCCCGTCATGCTTGCTGCCCCCGCGTCTTCAGTGGCTAAGTCCATTCATGATCTCGTCCGCCGTATGCAGCAAGTCCAGTTGCTCGAGAATCTTTCTAAGCTAAAAAAACCCAGTATTGCGGCCGCTAAAGTCGATCCCAGTGGCCATAGTTCTCATGGTTTTCATGGTTCGCAGGGCGGGGGGCTTGGGCAGTCTGGACCTGGTGGACGAAGCGCTGCCGCTCCTTTGGATGCCTGGACCTCCATGAAATTGCGAATTCACAAAGCATTAATCGATGCCATCGACTTAAAGAAGACCAATACCGACACCGCTGACCCCAAACAGCGCGCGATACTACGAGAGAAGACTCAAAAGGCAATTTTGGACATTCTCCAAACTGAGGACACGGGCTCACTTTTGACCACGCGTGAGCTCAAGGCTCAGATTGTCAAAGAGGTGCTTGACGAGGCGCTGGGGCTGGGGCCCCTCGAGGATCTCCTTGCTGATGAGACTGTGAACGAGATCATGGTCAATTCACGAGATCAGATTTACATCGAAAAGGCTGGAAAAAATCTGCTCTCTAAAGTCACTTTTTCGAGTGAACAGCAAATGATGAACGTTGTTGAAAGAATCGTAATGCCACTCGGCAGGCGAGTCGATGAAAAGACCCCCTACGTGGATGCTCGTCTTCAGGATGGGTCGCGTGTGCACATCATCATCCCGCCGCTGGCGCTGCGCGGCCCGACGATCACAATACGAAAGTTTCCGAAGAAGCGGTTTGAGGCCAAAGACCTCATCGCTAAAGGTTCTGCTACTGACGAGATCATGGATTTCTTGCGCTGCTGTATCGAGGCGCAACTCAACATCGTTGTGAGCGGCGGCACGGGTTCAGGTAAAACGACCCTTTTGAACGTACTGAGCAATTACATCCCGGCTACCGAGCGTATCATCACTGTTGAGGATTCTGCAGAGCTTCAGCTTGGTCAGGAACACGTCGTGCGACTGGAGACTCGTCCCAAAAATATTGAGGGAGAAGGAGAAGTGAGTATTCGTGATCTGATTAAGAATACTTTGCGCATGAAACCGCATCGAATCATTGTTGGAGAGTGTCGAGATGGTGCGGCACTAGACATGCTTCAGGCCATGAATACTGGGCATTCTGGATCGATGACTACGTTACATTCGAATAATCCCCGTGAGTGCTTACAGAGGCTTGAGACTCTAGTGATGATGGCCGGCGTAAATCTCCCTTCCAAGGCGATCAAGGAGACGATTGCTTCTGCAGTGAATCTGATCATTCAGCAGACGCGACTGAGTGACGGCAGCCGTCGAATCACCTACATCACCGAGGTGACTGGAATGCAGGGAGATGTCATCAGCCTCCAAGATATATTTGTCTTCAAACAAGAGGGCATGGACAAGAATAGAAAGATCATTGGAAGGTTTGTGCCGACAGGATTTGTACCAAAATTTGTTGAAGAGATGGAAGCCAAGGGCATGCGAGTGTCTCGCAGCCTTTTTAGTCCCAAGGCGCCCACTTCTGCTGCGGGGTGATGGGAATGGGAGTCGAAAAGCTCTCGGGACTACTGCTTCTTGGAGTTGCTGTGGCAGGGATCTCTTATCATTACAGCCGCCAGTTTTTGGACTGGCTCAGGTTTCAGTCTCTGGGGACGCGCGACTACATTGTTGAAAAGCTCGGTTTGATGTTTGTGGAGACTCCACCCGAGAGAATTCTCGTCTACATGTTTCTATTGAGCTTTGGTCTTGGGGCGATCGTTTTTCTCCTCATCGTTCCTAATCTAGGGCCTGCCGTGATCTTTGGACTCATCGCTACTGTGATTGGATGGAAGCTTCCGCGCCCGATCGTAGATTACCTCTATCGGAGGCGTGTGAGACTCTTTGTCTCCCAGATGGTCGACGGTCTTGGATTGATGTCGAATGGGCTCAAGTCAGGCCTGTCCGTGGTTCAGGCACTCAATCTGGTTGTGCAGGAGATGCCCAATCCAATGAAGCAAGAGTTCAACCTCGTCATGAACGAGAACAAGCTGGGCGTCTCTCTTGAGGAGGCATTTAATAATCTTGCTCGACGTGTTCCTGCTGAAGATGTTGAGATGTTTGTGACCGCAATCAATATTCTTAAGGAGACTGGCGGAAACTTAGCCGAGACGTTCGACACGATTGTCCTGACGATTCGAGAGCGAGTAAAGATCGAAAACAAAATTGCTGCGATGACGGCTCAGGGTTTCTATCAAGGGATGATCGTGATGGCGGTGCCACCGCTTCTTGGAGTTGTGATTTCCCAGTCTGACCCGGAGTTCATGGAGCCGCTCTTAACGACGCCTGTAGGTTGGGCGATTTTGGTCGTGATCCTGTTACTTGAGCTGGTCGGTCTCTTTGTTATTTTGCGGGTCATTAAGATTGAGGTCTGATCCGGTGTCAATCGACTGGCGGTCTGGATGGTCTGCGCTGTGCGCATGGAGCCTGTTTTTTTATTTCTGATTCTTTGTCATCATAGGGTTCTTCAATCGAAGTCTTTAAGGAGACGAACTTTCATGATGCCGCTTCGTTTTAAGTTTATTTCTTTTGCTGCCAGCGTGGTTTTTGGATTTCTGTCCGCCAGCGTGCAAGCCAATGTCAGCTTGAAGAACGGAAACTTCTTCAGAGGATATACAGACATCGTCTATCAGGGCGGTTTTGAGCCAAAAATTGAACGGGTTTATAACTCGAAGACAAGCTTTTCTGGAATTTTTGGTCCCGGCTGGGGCAACGAATATGAGGTGAAGCTGACCGTATCAGCAGATGGAAGCGTTGTGATTCAGGAGTACGGAGGTGGTGCTGAAAACCGCTTTATTCCTGCAGCTCTGAAACCAACAGACCTCGATGATGCCATTAAAAAGATTGCGGACTCGGTTAAGGACACGGGCCGGTTTGGTAGCCAAAAAGCGTTTGACGAATACAAAAAGAAGCTCCGTACGGACGCAATGTTCAGAAATGATGAGTGGCAGTCGCTGGTGAATGAGGGAAAACTGAAGGCAAGAGAGCTAGCACCAGGGGCTCAGTTGACGAGCAATCGCTTTGCCTATCAGGTCGTGACTCGAACCAAGGATGGCTATCAGCGCTCCTACGATAATGGCAAAGTCGAGCGGTTTGATGAAAAAGGCCGGTTGGTTCGAGTGCAGGACCGAAATGGAAATTCGATCGACTTTACCTACGGTAAAGAGGGACGTCTTGAAAAGTTAGTGGATAACTTCAACCGTAAAATGTTCTTCAGCTTCAACTCCAAGGGGCTCCTTGAAAAAATCCAAGGCGAAAACGGAAAAGAAGCAGCGTATTCTTACAATTCTTCTGGAGAGCTGTCTCAGTCCAAGGATGTGGACGGAAATGTTTACAAGTACAAGTACAGCGATGACGGTCAACATAATCTGCTAGAAATTGCGTATGCCGACAAGACTACTTTGCAAGTCGAGTACTACGGTCGGGAGAAGATGGGGGGGGTTAAGTCAGTCAAAGAGCGGGATGGAACACGAGTAGAGTACGACTACGCTTTTGATCTTAAGGACAAGGGCCATGTGACGGTTTCTGTGTCCTCCAAAGGCCCAGAGGATAAGTCGGCAACGAAAGTGAAATACGAATACTTCAATCGCACCAAAGGGGATGGAGAAGAGTGGACCTACCGCATGGTGCAAATCTCCGAAAGCGACCGGACAGAGACCACCTATAATGAGTGCTGCGGGCTGCCTCTCATGATCAAGCGGGGCAACGAAGAGACGAGTTTTCAGTATGATGCTAAAGGTCGAGTCGTGCGCAAAGAGACTCCAGCTGAAGTCACCCAGCTCTCCTATGACAAGAAGGTGGGTAAGGTCTCTCGAGTCGATAGAGTATCGCGCGTCGATAAGAAGCGCTCGAGTTGGTCCAGCTTTGAATATGACGATCGTGGCAACTTAAAAACTGCACGGAACTCGGACAGGAGGCTCGTGAGTCTGTTCTATGATTCAAATGGGCGGATTCGCGCACTAGTGGATCAAGACAAAAGAAGGCTTGATTTTAAATACAATGAAAACTCAAAGCCTATCGAGATCACCGATCCTAAGCTGGGGACCATCCGAGTGAGTTACAAGAACAGTGGTGAAATTGACAAAATTGATAGTTCAGCTGGGCAAAAAGTGGCTCTGCAAGTGACGAGCGCGTTTCAGAACCTTCTGGAGATCATCCGGCCGGCCGGAGTGAACCTCTCGTTCTAATGAACGAAGGTTTTTTTAAGTTCCAATGGCAACTGGCCGAAAAGAAGACGGAGGCAAACTTTATGATGGTCAAAAAAATTGCAATTTTGTTGGTGCTCTGTGCAGTGGGAGCAACCGTGCCTGGAGCATGGGCTGGAGAAAAGACCCAGGCAGACTGTAAATCGGTCACGAGTGAGACTGAGAAATTCGTCTCCAAGTCTAAGAGCAAAAAAGAAGAAGAGGTCTCCAAGTCTGGCGTGGCTACCCAGCAGAAGAAGTAACTGTCTCAAGAAAAGGGTTTAGCCTGTACAGAGTTTTTACACCTGTGCTGGATCTCGACTGACACACCTGAACGGGGCTTTGGTTTGGTCCCTGATTTCAGGTGGTTACGGGTGTGTCCGATTGGCATCACTGTTGCTCTAGTGTCACCTCAGTGAGGTGATGACTATGCAGAAGCAGAAGTGGATATTGGCGGTGGTTGCGGTGGTGGGGCTCGTTTCGACTTCTGGAGCGAGCGCAAGCAATGTCTGGGGCAAGGCCCCGTCAGGCGAAATGCCTATGACTCAGGTTCCAGGTCAGGCACGGGTTTGTCACAGGCAGGTTGCGGCTAAGGCGTTGGCTCAGTTGTCGACTGGCCAAGTCGCTTCCATCAAGAAGGCTCGATCTGGCGCGGCGATTCGCTAAAACTGCCGGATCAATCTTTTCGGGCCTGTCCGGACAGTAAGTTGTCCAGACGGGCCCGTTCTTCTTTTGAAAAGCGCTCTATTTTCTCGAGCGTTTCACGCGAGACCCGACGCGGAGTTTCAAAGTGAGAAAGAGTCACTTTGATGTGATCGGAGAGGGTGCGGTTCTTCCACTCAATGAGGTGGGCAAGCACGAGAACCACGACTGCAAATGCGCTCCAGCGAATCAGTGAAAAAATCAGTCTCAACATCCAAGCTCTCCAGAATGGCCGCCGGGCCGATGATCCGCAACCAAGTACCAGTAAAATCGAGGGAGCGAGCTCTGCGCCCAGCGCCCTTCTCCAGAGTCGACCGCGTTTTGAACCCAAGCCTGAACTTGTCTCAGTTGAAGGGGGCTCAGCCAGCTTGGAGTTCCAAGCGCTAGGCCGTCGCACTCAGCAAGCTTTCGAGCTGCGAGAACATTGGCTAACTCCAGAGCTGCCGATTCATCACCATGAGATTCTTGCCACTGCCTGCGATCCAGTTGCAGGAGCAGCCAGCTCTTTCGGTGATTGAGCAGCGGGACCATGATCCAATCCGCAAGATCCGAGGTTGGCTGCTCGTGGTCTTCGAGCGGGAGGCTAAAGAGTCGATCCATTCCAAAAAAATCAAATTCGAAGTTCATCCGAGTTTCTGATCCTTTTCACGTTCACCCTTGTGGAGCGGAGTCCCTGAACTCGAATGACCAAGGCAATTCTCCAGTGTCTTGACGACCTCTCGGGCGCTAAATGGCTTTAAAATATAATCTCTCGCGCCCGCATGGATGGATTCCATCACTAGCGTTTCTTGCCCCATGGCGGAGATCATGACCACTCGGGCCTCTGGATTGATTTTGATGATTTTACGGGTGGCCTCGATGCCACTCATTCGGGGCATTACAATGTCCATGGTGACTAGATCGGGCTTGATCCGCTGAAAGAGTTCAATGGCATCAGGACCGCTTGCTGCCTCACCGATGACTTCAAATCCATGCTCAGAAAGAATCGCTGCCAGGGTTTTTCTGACGAATGCGACATCATCGACAATCAGCACCTTTTTAGTCATGGGATGGGCCCCTTCCTGAAGCCCCCTCTGATTGTACGAAAAAAGAGCGCCGAAAGGGAGTGTCTGATTGCGTCAGTCTTTTGACTAAACTCCAGGCCGCTCTGGCCGATCTAGTCTCTCTAGAATGACTGCTTGGATCGATCTCGCGTTGGCGCGCTGAATCACAAACCTGAATTGTCCCGACGGAGTGTTGAAGTGAATCTCGTCCTCAGCTTCTGGAATTCGGCCAAACTGTTGAAGTAAAAAGCCCCCTATCGTTTCGTAGGGGCCTTCTGGAATCTCAAGCTGAAGTGCTTCGTTGAGCTGGGTGATTTCTTGCTTGCCGGGGATCCACCAGCGTCCCTCTGAAATCTCTCGGTAGCTACTGCCCTCTGGGTCAAACTCATCTCGAATCTCACCAACAATTTCTTCGATGATGTCTTCGACGGTCAGGGCTCCCACAGCTCCACCGTATTCATCCACAACGATGCACATTTCGGTGCGTTTAGAGCGCATTTCCCGAATCAAATCTTCGAGTTCTTGTGCCTCAGGAGCGTAATGCGGCTGGCGCATGAAGTTTCGGACCGGAAGTTCGACATCCGTGGCAGAGAACAGGTCTGCTACGTCTAAAATACCCACAATGTTGTCGATTCGGTCAGAATACACTGGCATTCGAGAATGGCGGTGGCGCTGAAAGCTCTCCAGTGCATCCCGAACTGAGGCTTCGAGTTCGACGGCGTCTACTTTAACCAGCGGGATGAGGGCATGGTGCGCCTCGGTGCCTCTGAAGTCCAAGATCCGGCGGATCAGTAGTCTCTGACTTGTCGGAATCTCGAGGTCCGCTCGATGAGAAGAAATGAGAGCTCGTAGTTCTTCGCGAGTCGAGCGCTTCTTTCCTACTATGAGCTCTTCGATGGGGTCGATGGCGCGTGAAAGTCTTGAAGTATAGCGGCCTAGAATCGCAGTGATGGGGTAGAAAACGTAGAATGTGCCGGTCACAATGGGGGCTACCCAAGGTGCCACGCGGCTTGCGTTGAGTTGAAAGAGAGTCTTAGGAATCAGCTCACCGAGTAGGACAATGATCGGTGAAGTGATGAGAATCGCAATGAGGTCCGAATCGGGGCCACTCCAGGAAATCACCCAGAGTGCAATCAGGACGGAGTTGGTCACGACGCACAGGCTCGTCATCAACAGGGTAGTTGAAAAGATGCGTTCAGGTTGCCGGATGAGAGCCAAAGCGCTTTTTGAGCCTGAGTGTCCCATTCTGGCCAGATTTTGGAGTGCGAGTCGATCGCCTGACAAAAGAGCAATCTCTGCTCCTGCAAAAAAAGCCTGAATCAAAACGAGGGTTGCCACTGCTGCAAAGATCACCGGATGGATCCTCCTGCAGCAGGCGGAGTCAGTACGAGTTCCTCGAGGAGTTCATCTAGAATCTGATCGAGGGTCAGGACTCCCACTGCCTCGTGGTTGTGGTCTTCAATGATGGCGATGTGAGTTTTAGACTGCCGGAGTTTTTTAAAAAGACGGTTCACTCGTAGTTCAGACGAAACCACAATCGGAGGAACGATGAGCTCTGAGAGGGGCGCGTGTCCTAGGGCTGGGTTCAGGCGGGCCCTCAGTAAGTCCTTGAGATAGAGAATGCCTACTACTCGCTTTTTGTCTCGAGTGAGGACAGGAACACGGGGAGATTTATGAATTCGGATCTGCTCGATAGCCTGCTCAATGGTGAGAGTCTCCTGCAGTGTGGGAAACTGCGCCAGAGGAGTCATGAGTTCGCGGACTTCGGTATCATCGAGACTAAAGACATTTCGAATCAGCTCAAGCTCACTCCTGTGGATCGCACCTTCTCTTTGGCCCTCCTCAGCCATGACTAGAAAATCCTCTTCTTTCAGAGGCGCTTCATCAGAAAGAGGGGACTGTGAAGATTTGCGTCGGGCGACGAATCGGATGAGCCCATTGACGGTTCGTCGGATGGGCGCCATGAACGTGTAGAGTGCAAACAGAGGCTGCGAGGTGAGGGGAGCAATGAGGGTATTTCCTCGGACACCTATTGTCTTTGGGGTGACCTCGCAAAAAAAGAGCAAGAGCGGCATGGTCACTGCTATTCCGGCAAGTGTTCTGACGACCCAAGACCAAGACTCTCCGGGCATCATTCGGTCAATCACACCCGTGAGAACCGTTGAGAGAGAGATGTTGACGATTTCGTTGAGCACCAAGATGGTGACCAGGACTCCGCCCGGGTCAGATTGTAGTTTCTTGATGGTCTTGTGCGCTTTCTTGAAGCGGTCGCGGATCGACCGGAGCTGAAAGCGCGACAGGCTAAACAGTGAGACTTCGGATGATGAAAGGAATGCGGAGCACCCAATGAGTGCTCCGCAAACCAGAAGTTCTAGTGCAGTCACGACTACCGATTATGCCGCAAAATCATCCGAACCGGCAGCTAGACCTGTCTTTTTAGATTTACCTGACCGGCTGGCTCGAGTGGGGGGCTCGTCCGTCGAAGCTACAGGTGAGCGGCGCACCCTCTCTCCTGCAATCTTCTTAGACAAGACCACGTCCAGCACTTGGTCGATCGTCTTGACGGGGACGAACGTGAGCTGGCTGCGAAACTCCTCGGGGATGTCCTCGAGGTCCTTGCGGTTCTTTTCTGGGATCACAATCGTCTTGATCCCGTGCCTCATGGCGGCGAGCGCTTTCTCCTTCAGGCCGCCGATCGGGAGGACCTTGCCGGTTAGGGTGATCTCTCCGGTCATGGCCACATCCTTTCTGAGCGGGATGCCCGTAAGCCGAGAAATGATGGCTGATGCCATGGTGATCCCGGCAGAAGGGCCGTCCTTGGGGATCGCTCCCTGAGGAAAGTGCACATGGATATCGGTCGTTGAAAAGACTTCGTCGTCGAGACCAAAGTCTTCGGCCCGCCAACGGATGAGCCCGAGGGCCGCTTGCGCGGACTCCTTCATGACATCGCCCAATTGGCCTGTGAGCACGATCCCGCCTTTGCCGCGTGCGACTGCGGTTTCAACATAAAGGATTTCTCCTCCTACTGAAGTCCAGGCAAGGCCCGTGGCGATACCGACTTCATCCCGCTCCTGTTCATCCTCACGAGTGAACGGGGCTGGGCCGAGGAACTTGTAGACCAGCTCCTTGTCGACCACCGTCTTTTCTTTTTTGCCTTCTGCCACGAGTCTTGCGGTCTTGCGGCACAAGGTGGCGACCAGGCGCTCCAGATTTCGCAGGCCTGCTTCTCGGGTGTACTGTGAAACAACGGTCCGAACCGCTTCGTCGGTTACTTCGATCGTGTCCTTGTTGAGACCGTTCTCTCCGGTCTGCTTGGGCACGAGATAGCGTCGGGCAATGAAGAATTTTTCTTCCTCAGTGTAGCCCGAGAGCTGGATCACTTCCATGCGGTCGCGGAGCGCTGACGGAATCGTGTCGAGGTTATTGCAGGTTGCTACGAACATCACATTGCTCAAATCCAGCGGGACATTGAGGTAGTGATCGCGGAACGTATTATTCTGCTCCGGGTCGAGCACCTCTAAGAGTGCGGCTGAAGGATCTCCCCTAAAGTCGCTTCCCAGCTTGTCGATTTCATCGAGCACGAACACTGGGTTATTGGTCCCCGCCTGCTTCATTCCTTGAACGACGCGGCCGGGTAGAGCTCCCACGTAGGTGCGGCGATGGCCGCGGATTTCAGCTTCGTCTTTCACACCTCCGAGCGAGATTCGAACGAATTCGCGTCCGAGGGCTTTGGCGATCGATCGACCGAGTGAAGTCTTGCCCACTCCAGGAGGGCCAGAGAAGCAGAGGATCGGACCCTTCATCTTCTCTTTAAGCTTACGAACTGCCAAGTACTCCAATACTCGTTCTTTGATCTTGTCGAGATTGTGGTGATCGTCATCCAGGATTTTCTTTGCATTCGAAAGATCCAGATTATCGGGTGTTTGTTTGCTCCACGGAGTTTCAATGAGCCAGTCCAAGTAGGAGCGGAGCATCGATGCTTCTGACGCATCCGGATGCATGCGCTCGAGCCTGCCCAGCTGCTTGAGAGCTTCAGTTTCGACTTCGTTCGGCATTTTGGCGTTGGCGATCTTTTCTCTGAGCTCGCCCATTTCTTCGCCTTTTTGATCGTTGTCGCCGAGTTCGCTCTTGATGGCCCGAATCTGTTCACGCAAAAAGTACTCTTTTTGCGACTTGGTCATTTCGTCTTTTGCCTGCGAGCGGATCTTAGCTTGCAACGTGAGGACTTCGATTTCTCGAGCTAGGATCTCGTAGACCTTCTTGAGTCGCTCAAAGGTATGGGTGGTCTCCAGGATTCCCTGGGCCTCGGACACTTTGAGGCCGAGATTCGAAGAGACGAGATCTGCAAGCCTGCCCGGGTCATGAATATCGTCCAGCACCATCAAGATGTCAGGTGAGAGCACTTTTCCGAGCGAGATGACGCGCTCGAGTTGCTCTCGGACACTCCGCATGAGGGCTTCGCTCTCACTCTTTGGAGTGGTGGACTGATCCTCGATCTTAGTGATTTTTACCTCAAAGAACGGATCTTGGCTTTTGAACTCGTCGATCTGCGCTTTGCAGAGCCCCTGGGTCAGGATCTTGATCCTACCGTCAGGTAGTTTGCGCATACGCATGATCATCGCAACGGTGCCCGTTTTGTAAATGCCTTCGGGCGCAGGGTGCTCGTCACTGATGTCTTTCTGAGAAGCCAGCAGGATGAGTCTGTCATTGCGAGCGAGCGCTTCTTCAACGCTCTTGATGGATGAGTCACGTCCCACAAAGAGTGGGATGATCATGTAAGGGAACACAACGATGTCCCGCACAGGGAGCATCGGCAGCGTCTGAGGAATTTCCACTTGTTCACCGTCGTAGTTCGTTACCATTCACGCGCCTCCCGAGCGCTATGTTGAGCTGGCCTACTGCTCCAGAACCTTCTGGGTAACGATTCGGACTTTGGGGGGGGCTGCTTGAGGCAAAAAAGCCCACCTACGTCTTAAAAAAACTAAAAAAAACAGCTGTTTGAAAAATGACGGAACAAAAAAAAGCCCCGGCGGGAGTGCCGGGGCTCTGTCAAAAAATAGACCTTCAGGGGCCTGGATTGGCCTCGAAAGGGTTAGGCGTAGATCTTTTCCTTGTGTTCTTCACGCTCTTTGCACGCAATGCAGAGCGTCGAAACGGGCCGGGCCTCTAGTCTGCGCGGTTCGATGGGTTCTTCGCAGTCTTCGCAGGTGCCAAAGGTGCCGTCGTCCATCTTGGCCAGAGCCTGGTCGATTTTGCTTAGGAGTTGTCGCTCGCGATCGCGCAGCTTGAACATGAGATTTTGGTTCATCTCACTGACGGTAAGATCCGTCTCGTCTGCTAGATCGTCTTGTGAGACCACCAGTTCGTTTTTTACGGCATTCTGCGAGTTATTGAGAATCCGCTGTTTTTCTTCGAGTAGCGATTTGCGAAATCGATTGAGAGTCTTCGCATCCATTCGAATTTCCCCCCCCGTTATTCCCCATAGAGTTTAGGCCTGGCACTGCATGTTCACAAGGTTTTTATAAGGACTTCTAAGGACCGTCAACTAAAAGAATTCACTCTTATAAGAATTTATCAGGGACATTTCGTCCAGGGGACTGCCCCCCAACTTGAGGGAATTTCGAGTTTCCTGTACCGCTAACAGCACAGGAAAAACGCAATGCCTCACTATCGCGAAACTTCAGTGGGAGAAGTCGCAGTTATCATTTTGGCCGCAGGGCTCGGAAGGCGCATGAAAAGTGCTCTCCCTAAAGTCCTACACAAGGTCTCGGGGCGACCTATGGTGCTGCATATTTTGGATGCAGTGATGGCAGCGCGGCCCAAAGCCAAAATTGCAGTGGTCGTGGGCCATGGCAGTGAGCAGGTCGAGCAAGCGGTGCGCTTGTCTGGGCTCGTTCCAGACGAGCAGCTTACCTTTGTTGCTCAGCCTGAGCAGAAAGGCACCGGGCATGCGGCCCGCTGCGCTATGGACTCCGATTGGGGGGTCGAAGTGGCCCGGAAAAAGATTCCGGTACTGGTGCTCCCTGGGGATCTTCCGTTGGTGGGTGTGGATCTCGTCACTCAGATGTGTGACTCGCTTTCAAGAGGCAGTCTCATGAGACTGCTCACCACTGAACTTCGGGATCCCACGGGCTATGGTCGTGTCCTGAGGCGCGGTAAAGCGGGAGCCGTCCTTCGTGTCATAGAAGAGCGAGATGCCAAGCCACGCGAAAAGCTGATTTGCGAAGTAGCGACTTCGATCTATTTTTTTCAGGGTGCTTTTCTCAAGGCCGCACTGTCGAGGCTCTCGAACAAGAACTCTCAGGCTGAGTATTATCTCACGGATGTGGTCGAACAGGCTGCCCGCGCAGCTAAAGGGGCGGGTCACGGAATTGAAGTTCTCAAATGGTCAAGCCCAGGGGATCTGCGCGGCGTCAATGATCCGTGGGAACTTGCGGAGGCTTCAGAGATCCTGAATAGCAAAGTGATTCGTGCGTTGGCCCTCTCGGGGGTCCGCTTTGACGCCCCCAAAGCAACCTGGATTGAGTCTACTGTTCAGGTTGCACCAGGAGTAGAGATTCAAACTGGAGTGGTGTTGCGCGGAAAAACGGTGATTCACGAAGGCGCGGTCATTAAGGCAGGGTCGGTGATTGAAGATTCAGTGATAGGTGCTCACGCCAGTATTGGACCGTATGCTCACCTGCGTCCCGGGAGTGAAGTCGGAGAAGGAACTAAGATTGGCAACTTTGTTGAGCTCAAGAAGGCTCGAATCGGGTCTCAGACGAGCATCGCGCACCTGTCTTATCTGGGAGATGCGCAGGTGGGCTCACGAGTGAACATTGGGTGCGGTTTTGTAACCTGCAACTACGATGGCAAGTCTAAGCATCTGACTCGAATTGAAGACGAAGTGTTTGTGGGGAGTGACTGTCAAGCAGTTGCTCCAGTGACCATTGGTCGTGGAGCTTACGTTGCGGCAGGCTCTACGATTACTCAGGATGTTGAGTCAGAAGCGTTAGCGGTGGCACGCAGTCGACAAGTGAACAAGGCGGGATATGCTCGCCGCTTTAAAGGAAGTCACTGAAATGTGTGGAATCGTTGGTTATGCCGGAAAGAGGCCCGCGGTAGATGTCGTCGTGGGGGGCCTGCGTCGCCTCGAGTACCGAGGGTACGACTCTTCTGGGGTAGCCTATTTTTCGGATTCAAAGATCGAAATCACTAAGTCCGAGGGGAAGCTTCAAAACGTCGAACGACTCTTGGGTGAGCTGCCTGCTGCTTCCGGGTCACGATGCGCCATTGGACATACTCGATGGGCCACGCATGGCAAGCCCACCACTCAGAACGCTCACCCCCATCGTACGGGCCATGTGGTCTTGGTTCATAACGGAATCATTGAGAATTATCAGCAGATTAGAGCGGAGCTCTTGGAGCGTGGGCACCGTCCACAGTCTGAGACCGACAGTGAACTCTTTGGTTTCTTAGTGCTCGAAAAAATGAACTCCAATCAATCGCTGCTCGACGCCGTTCGTGAGAGCTTTTTGCAGATCCAGGGCGCTTGCAGCATTGTTGTGATGAGTGAGCGTGAGCCCGGAAAAATCGTTGGAGTGCGAATGGGGGCCCCCATGGTTGCGGCTGTTGACCCAGAAGGCGGCGTCATGGTTGCAAGCGATGCGCAGCCACTGCTTGAGTACACTCGCGACGTGGTTTTCATGGAGCACGGCGACCTGGTGGTGGGAACGAGTTCGGGTATCGAATTTAGCGAGCTTCGTTCAGGAAAGAGAGTTGACCGCCAGACGACCCGTCTGGATTGGACTCCAGGGGCGCTCGATAAGCAGGGTTTTGATCACTACATGCTCAAAGAGATTCACGAGCAGCCGGCTTCGTTCGTGGATACTCTCAATAGCATCTTAGACCGAGCGAGTGCTGAGTCGTTTCCCTTGGCTGCGCAGCCCGCAGTTGAGCTTCTTTCGTCTGCTCGTCGCATCGCGATTGTGGCTTGCGGCACGGCTTGGCATGCCTCGATGGTGGGTAAGTACTGGCTTGAGCGCTGGATGCGGGTTCCAGTCGAAGTGGAGCTGGCCAGCGAGTACCGCTACCGAAATCCTGTTTGGGATTCGGGTACCTTGGTGATCGGAGTCTCTCAATCGGGCGAGACGGCCGACACGCTTGCAGTCATTCATGAGCTGAAAAAACAGGGCGTCCCGACCCTTGCGATTACAAATACGCGTGGAAGCTCGCTGTCGCGTGAAGCTCAAGCCACGGTTTTTACGAGCGCAGGGCCGGAGATCGGGGTAGCTGCAACCAAAACGTTTACTGTGCAGATGTTGGCACTTTTGTGTTTTGCGGCCGCGATCGGCAAGAGCAGGCTTGCCCCGGCTCAAGGGGGAGAGCTCGATCTGGTTTTTGAACAGGTGATTCGGCTTCCGCATCTTCTTGAAGAATATCTTTCTTCTGGGCTTAGAAAATCAGTCCAATCAATCGCAAGAGACATTCAGCGGGCACGCGGGTTTTTCTTTATCGGAAGAGGGACGTCTTACCCTCTGGCTCTGGAAGGAGCCCTCAAACTTAAAGAGATTGCTTACGTTCACGCTGAGGGCTACGCAGCCGGCGAGTTGAAGCATGGCCCCATAGCGATGATCGACGAAGAAATGGTGGTGGTAGTCTTGGCCCCCTCAGACGCTTGGCGTGAAAAGACCATCTCCAACCTAGAAGAGGTCAAGGCCCGGGGGGCCCAAGTGATTGGGGTCGGCCATCCTCGAGATGAAGTCCTGAAAAAAGTTTCCCGGCACTGGATTGCCCTTCCTGAGGCTCAAATTCATGAATCTCTTCTTCCGTTCTTGCTGACTCCGGTCATTCAGCTTCTGAGTTATGAGCTTGCAGTACTGAAAGGCACGGATATCGATAAGCCGCGTAATTTAGCCAAGAGTGTGACCGTCGAATGATTGCCCCGATTTTTTATGGGCTGATTTCGGCCGCTGGCGTGAGCCTGGTTTCTGCTTTAGCAAGTACTTCTGATTTAGGTCCGCTTCTCAGCCAGTCTATCCCAATCAGGACTCTCGCTCTGTTGGTCGCTCTCGCCTTTGTGGTTTCGCTCGTGCAATGGTTCGGCATAAAGCGTGCTGGGATTGCGTCAGAGGGAGACCTTCAGCGTTACGATGGCTTGCCTGATCTTTTGATTCATTTGCATTCACCTGCTTTGCCGGATCGCTCCAGGCGTTGGGCTTTTCGGTCGTTTACGAGTTGGATTTTGAGCAGTCTGGGGTTTGCAGTGGGACCCGAGGGTGGTGCCTCTGAGATGGTTCAGGCCGTGGCCATGCGCAGTCGGTCGGCGGCGCTGCGATGGTCAGATTTGGCGCGGCGCTCTGATGCTGCAATGGCGCTTTCAGCTGGGATTGCTGCCGCTTTTGGGGCTCCGTTTGCAGCTGTTCTGGTTGCTTCTGAGCTTGCCATTGGGGGTCGGGTCTTATCGTCTGTACTGGCTGCTCTCTCGGCTTATCTGAGTACAGGTTATTTCTCAAAATTGCTTTCCAGCGCCGGAGTTTCGGTTTTTGAGGCTCAGGAGCGCCTGGCGCCTCTGTGGGGCTTTGACCTTTTAGATTGGCGCCAATGGCTTCTGGCGATTGTCCTCGTCGTCTGTGTTTCAGTTTTTGCTTCTTTTGGGCTCTTGGGGCTTGGTCAGGTTCGTGAGCTGATCGAGGGGGTTGCTGGGCGGTTTGGAAAATTTCAGGCCTCTGCTCAGGCCTCTGCTCAGGCCTCTGCGATGACTTGGGTTTCTGCGATTCTTCTGGGCTCTCTTGTGGTGCTGGCTCCAGAGTTTTTGGTTCCGATGCCGATGCTTTTTGATCGTCTGCTCCAAGGTGGGCTGGGACTTTGGGAGTCCGTACAGCTTTTGTCCGTGCTCTTTCTTACTTTGGCGGCCCTCGGGTCTGGAATGGGGTCGATGGGCATCTGGTGGCCTACGTTTTTGGCTGGGGCAACACTTTCGTATTTACTCGTAAGGGGATTTGCGGGTGAGATTTTGCCAGCTGCAATGACTGCAAACGCCGCAATGATCGGGGCAGTAGCGTTTGGCTCGGTCTGGTTGAGGACACCGATCTCTCTTGCTGTTTTAGCTTTTGAGTTTACCCAGAATGGCACCCTTTTGCTGCCAGCACTTTTGGCTGCCACGGTAGCGCGTTGGGTGGATCAAAAACTGGGGAGAATTGGCTGGGTGGACCAGCTTTTAGTTTCAAAGGGATTTCCGATCGTCGATGGCCGAGCGCTTGCAGTGCTGAAGTCTTTAAAGGTGGGCGCTGCAATGGTTACCAACTTTGAGACGGTCGGAGAGCGCGAGTCGATTCGTAGCTGTCACGAAAAAATTCTGAGTTGTCACTATCCATTCTTACCAGTCGTGGACTCTGCGGGCCTTTATCGCGGACTCCTCACTGTGGATCTCATTGAAGCAGCCATGGAGGCTGCCATGGAAGAATCTGGGCAGCATTCAGGCTCAGCTGCGCACGAGCGATTAGAGGGGCTTCTTGAAGCCAAAGATCTGCTTTACCGCTCCGGAATCGAAGTACCTTCCGTTCAGGTGGATCAGTCGCTAGCTGGAGTGAAGGGAGCTCTCATCGGACAGAGCTGCTTACCAGTCGTGGATTCTGAGTCTAAAGTGGTGGGTCTTCTTTTCGCCCACGATGTTCGACAGTGTTATGACCGTGAGGTGGCAAGACTTTCTTTCGTGATTCGAGCCAGTCAGAGCACAGGCTGGGGTTCTGGATTCAAAAGGACTTCGGATCATGAATGACCCAATCCTTTCTTCTTTGAACCCTCGTCAGGCCGATGCAGTGCAGCGCACCGAGGGACCGCTCATTGTTTTAGCGGGTGCTGGATCAGGTAAAACCAAAATGCTCACTTCGCGCATCGCCTGGCTGATTGATCGCTGCGGAGTAGCACCTCATCACATCCTGGCAGTCACCTTTACGAATAAGGCGGCAGCAGAGATGCGTGAGCGGGTCGGAAGGATCCTGGGAATTTCTTTTGATGCCGTCCCTTGGTCGACCGGAAGCTGGATGGGCATTCCCGAAATCGGAACCTTCCATTCGGTCTGCCTTCGTATTTTGAGACGTGAGGCGATGCACACCCCGTTCACCAAGCCGTTTGTCATCTATGATGACTCGGATCAGCTCTCGTTGGTGAAGAGCGTGGTGGACAAGTTGGGGATCGACGAAAAGCAGTTTTCACCCAAAGGTATTCAGAGCGCCATTAATAGTCTCAAGTGCGATGCCATTGAGCCGCAGGACATGGCTCCTGATCGGCATCATCTTTTTGATCGTCAAGTAAAGCGGGTCTACGAGCAATATCAGAAGGATCTCTTTGCTAATAACGCCATCGACTTTGGCGAAATCCTTTGCATGACCTACCGCCTCTTTAGGGATCATCCTGAAGTCAGAGCGCGGTATCAGGCACGCTTCAAGTACATTCATGTGGATGAGTACCAGGACACCAATCGAGCGCAATACCTGCTGCTCTCCATGTTGGCCAAGGCGGAGTTTGGGGGGCACGAGAATATTTGCGTCGTGGGCGACGAGGATCAATCCATCTATAAGTGGCGAGGGGCCGATATTCGAAACATCCTAGATTTCGAGCGCGATTATCCTGGCGCGCAAGTCGTGAAACTTGAGCAGAACTATCGCTCCACACAGACGATCATCCGCGCAGCCTCGCACGTCATCCGTAATAACCGGCAGCGAAAGGACAAGACGCTCTTTACCGAAAACATCGAGGGCGAGCTGATACAGCGCTACCAGGTGGCCGACGAAAGGGCCGAGGCCGAGCTCGTGGTCTCCGAGATCAAGCGTCTCACAGCCGCAGAAGACCGCCGCTATTCTGATTTTGCTATCTTTTATCGGACCAACGCCCAGAGTCGGCAGTTCGAAGATGTTCTGAGACGTGAAAAAATTCCGTATCAGATCGTGGGCGGTCTCAGGTTCTACGATCGCAAGGAGATTAAAGACATCTTGAGTTACTTCAAGGTGGTCTTGAATCCTACCGATTCTATCAGCCTCAAGCGCATCATTAACACACCTGCTCGTGGAATCGGTAAAACGACCATCGACAAGATTGAGGAGCTGCAGCTCCAGCTTTCCGAACAGGGCGAACCCGGCTCCGACACCAGTCTCTGGGCGGCGCTTCAACTTGCCTCGCGAGAGGGATCGATCACTTCAGCTGGTACTGCGCGTAAGCTTGCGGCATTCGTAGACCTCATTCAAAAGCTCATGGTCGAGCAGCCCAAACTCCTCTTGTCTGAGTTTTATCACTTGGTGCTCGACGAGATTGCCTATGTGCGCGAGCTCCGCAACGAGGGCACTGAAGAATCTCTAGCGCGCATCGAAAACCTCGAGGAATTCGATACGCTCCTGCAAGAATTTGAAGAAGATGTGCTGGAGACAGTGCCTGAGAGCGAGCGCGCTCAGCGCCTGCCTGAGCTTCTGACTCTTTTTCTTGAGCAGTCAGCGTTGGTCTCTGATCCCGAGCCTGGAAAGAACGTGCAGGCAAGTGGTGAGCTCGGGCCATCGGTCAAGATGATGACTCTGCATTCTTCAAAAGGACTCGAGTTTCCTGTCGTCTTTTTGGTTGGAATGGAGGAGGGGCTCTTTCCTTCAGTCAAGGCGTGGCAGGAGACCACTGATGAGGACATCGAAGAAGAGCGGCGCCTCTGTTATGTGGGCATTACTCGAGCCCGTGAAGTCCTGTACTTGATGCATGCCACTATGAGGCGCATTTGGGGTAACTTTAACTACCAGGAGCCTGCTCGGTTTTTAGATGAGATTCCGAATGGACTTGTGAAGATGCAGGATGTCTCGCGGGGCGGCGGAGGGCACTCTTATCGACTGGGCTCGTCACGTCATGTGACCCCCCGTTCCGTGGTTCAGTCTGCCAAATATGATGACGACTGGGATGACTCTGGCGTCGAGGGTCGCTGGCTTGAGCATCCCGAATATGGGCGCGGAAAGATCGTTGCCTCTGAGGGTTCTGGCATGGAGGCCCGCGTTACGATCGACTTTTCAGGGGGAGGGGGGCGCCGCAAGTTTCTTTGGCGTTACGTTGCGGCATACTTGCTCTCAGGCTAGCCCAGTGTAGTCTTGGGGCATGAAACACCGTCTGATTCGTTTTGTATCTCTCGCTCTGGTTGTCGCTCTGGCCTTTTCTTTTGCGGGTGCTTGGGCGGCCGAGCGCGTTTTTCGAATTTATACCATTGAGGCCAATGGAACTAAGTTCTGGCTCCCATCCACCTTGGTTGTAAAAAAAGGGGATAAAGTCCGAATCGAAGCGCAGACCCGACTCGAGGGCCAGGCATCGATCCATGGGCTCTGGCTTCCGGATTTCAACATCAAAGAACAAATTGATAACAAGACCAAATCGGTTGAGTTCGTTGCGGATAAGGCCGGGATTTTTGCTATCTCCTGTCACATGCATCCACCGCATGTGGGGAGTCAACTCGTGGTGCTCGAATAAAGAGAAAGAGGCCAAAGATGGACCTCAAGAAGATCGCCAGACTGGCCAGACTCAAGCTCTCAGAGTCCGAGGAACAAGAATTTCGACCGCAAATTGAAGCGATTCTTTCACATGTTCAATCCCTGCAGTTGGCTGATGTAGTCTCGGGTGAGGCATTGAGCCCCGCTCGTTCTGAGGGCGCCCTGTCAACAGGGATGCCTCTTCGTGAGGACGAACCCGGCACGGGTCTTCAGACCGAGGGGGGGCAGGCTCTGGTCGAGCTGTCGCCCGGTCAAATGAATGGGTACTTCGAGGTCCCACAGGTGGTCTCGCAATGATCTCTGTGGGTCGGATCCACCAAAAAGTGCTTTCCGGCCAAGCGAGTTTTGCTTCTGAAATCGAAGCGGCGCTCGCGCGCGCCGCAGCCGCATCCCATCTCAATGCGTTCATCTCGCTTGCGGCTGATCGAGCCCGAGACTCTGCAAAGCAGGCGGATGCCGTGCTTGCTAGAAACGGAGGCCGAATTCCTGATGCGCTTCCGCTGCTCGGTATTCCTGTTGCGATCAAGGACAACCTTCAATGGAAAGGGGCGCGCACCACTTGCGCGTCCAAAATACTAGAGGGCTATGTTTCACCCTTTACCGCGACCAGTGTTGCTCGTCTGGAGCAGGCGGGAGCGGTGATCATTGGTAAGTGCAACCTGGATGAGTTTGCGATGGGCGGCTCTGGCGAGCACTCCGCTTTTGGACCCACTCTCAATCCGATCGATCTCACGCGCGTTCCGGGGGGCTCGAGTAGCGGCTCGGGTGCTGCCGTCGGCGCGGGGGTTGTTCCGGTGGCTCTTGGTTCGGACACGGGAGGTTCGATCCGGTTACCTGCTTCATTTTGCGGAATTACTGGGCTGAAGCCCACCTATGGGCAGGTGAGCCGGCATGGACTGGTGGCTTTTGCTTCATCATTGGATCAGGTAGGGCCCATGGGCGCGACCGTGGAGGATGTCGAAAAAGTCTTCATGGCCATTCGAGGAAAGGACCCGATGGATGCCACAAGCTCGAGTGCTGCGCTTGTTCCGGCCAGGGAGCTGCAAGGTCTCAAGATCGGCGTGCCTGCTGAGTTTTTTCCGGATGATTCTGCTCTTCATCCTGAAGTCAAGAAGGTCTGCCATTCAGCGCTTGCAAAGCTCGAGTCAAAAGGCGCTAGGCTAGTGCCGGTTCGTCTTCCGCATGTCCATCATTCTCTCTCGGTTTACTACGTGATCGCTGTGGCTGAAGCTTCAAGCAATCTTTCGCGCTTTGATGGCGTGCGTTTTGGTTGTCGCACGGATCGGGCCCGGAGTGCGGCGTCACTCGAAGAGTTTTACTGCGAAAATCGATCGCTTTTTGGCAAAGAAGCCAAGCGACGCATTCTGCTCGGAACATTCGTCCTCTCAGCAGGTCTGAGCGAGGCCTACTACGGGCGGGCCTGTGAGGTGCGAGAATGGGTATCGCGCGATTTTGAAGAGGCCTTTGGGGAGGTCGATGTCATCGCGTCTCCGGTGGCACCCACCCCGGCTTTCAAGTTGGGGGAGCAGTCTGCAAGCCCGCTGCAGATGTACCTCAACGATCTTTACACCATCCCTGCAAACCTTGCGGGGCTGCCGGCAATCAGTATTCCTGCAGGCAGGGACTCATCGGGGCTTCCGATTGGGATCCAACTCATGGCCGCGCACCACTGTGAGCTCACTTTGCTTGCGGCGGGTCGAGCACTGGAGGAGTCATGAGCGCTGAACAGGATGGCTCCGCCTATGAGGCGGTCATTGGCCTGGAAGTCCATTGCCAGCTGGCCACTCGCAGCAAGATTTTTTGCGCTTGCCCAGCAAATCCTCCGCAGGGTGTGAGTGTGTCTGAAGTGGCGCCCAACTCGGCGATTTGCCCGGTCTGCACCGGTCATCCTGGAACGCTTCCGGTTTTAAACCGCAAGGCAGTAGAGTTTGCGGTGCGAGCTGGGCTTGCCGTCGGTGCAAAGATCAAAAATCAGAGCTTGATGGCGCGAAAGAACTACTTTTATCCCGATCTGCCCCGGGGCTACCAGCTTTCGCAGCATGATCAGCCGATTTGTGAGCAGGGGTTGCTCTCCATTGAGAGCGGAAAATCGGTACGAATCAGGCGCATTCACCTCGAAGAAGACGCAGGCAAGAGTGCCCATGAGTTTGGAGTCACTCTCGTCAATCTCAATCGTGCCGGAGTGCCCCTCATCGAGATCGTTACAGAACCGGACCTTTCCTCGCCCGGAGAAGCGGGAGAATTTCTGAGAGAGTTGCATGCTCTGGTGGTGGCGTTGGGCATCACTCACGGAAACCTGCAGGAGGGAAACTTTCGGTGCGATGCTAACGTGAGCGTGAGACCCCGGGGGGCGACCCGCCTGGGCACTCGCGTTGAGATTAAGAATGTGAACTCGTTTCGTTTTATCGAAAAAGCGCTCCATTTCGAGATTGCTCGCCAGATTGCAGTGGTCGAATCCGGAAAAGAAGTGAAGCAAGAGACGCGGCTGTATGACTCGGGTCGGGATCAAACCCTTCCGATGCGCAGCAAAGAAGAGGCCGAGGACTATCGGTACTTCACAGATCCTGACTTGCTCCCTGTGAGTGTGAGCCGAGCTGATATCGAGAAAATTCAATCGCAGCTTCCGGAGCTTCCTGCGCAAAAGCGTCAGCGTTGGGAGCGAGAGCTCGGTCTCAGTCGCGCTGATGCGCAGCGGATTGTTTTGGATGCCAATCTTCGGGGCCTCTTTGAGGCCGCCCTTTCAGAAATGACGGGGAGTGTGCCGTCGATTGTGGCTCGCCTTCTCGTGGGTGAAGTCTCCCGACTCGAAGGGATAAAAGAGCTTTCAGCACGCCACTTGGCCGATCTTGGTCGCGCGCTCGAGGCGGGCCAGCTTTCGAGTACAGCAGCAAAGAAAATTTTAGGTCTAGCTTGGGAGGAGGGCGGCGAAGTCGCTGTCCTCATCGAGCGCGAAGGGCTGAAGCAGGTGAGTGGTGCCGCTGCGCTCGCGCCGATCGTAGAGGCTGTTCTGGCCGAGAATCCCCAGGCCCTGGCTGAGTTGAAGGCAGGAAAAGAAAAAGTGGCGGGGTTTCTCGTTGGGCAGATGATGAAGCGCTCGGGCGGTAAAGCAAATCCCGAAGTGCTCAAGCAGCTTTTGAAATCCCGAATTCAGGGGGGGTGAGCAAAATGGTCACTTTCAAGAGATTAGCGGTCATCTTTGGAGTTTCATTTCTACTTCTACTAGGGGGACTGGTGACGCTCCCCTATTTTTTTGAAGTCGACCACTACCGGCCCCGCCTGATGGCACTCGTTAATCGTCATCTCAATGGCAGATTGGAGTTGGGAAGGCTCAAGCTCAGTCTTTGGGGTGCGTTGAACATACAGGTAGATGGCCTCAAGCTATTTGATGCATCCGGTGGTCAAGTGGTTTCTGTATCTGATGCCCGTTTGTTGCTGCCGTTGAGCTCTTTGATCGCTGGAGCTCCGCGTGTGACTTTGGAAATGGGGAGCCCGAGTATTCGTTTGACGCCAGGGATTTCACGCATTTTCTCTCTAAAAAATGGCGAAACTCCAAACATCGAATCCGGTGACTTGCAGCCTTGGGTCCTTCCGGGTGTTTTTGCTCGAACACGATTTGACTTAAAAGTTAGAAATGCAAGCCTCTCCCGCCAGGCCGAGGATTCTATTTTTTTTGAGGGGATCTCTCTGGATTGGCCCGATGCTTCACTTATCCATGAGAGCCGCTTGGGGATCGGCTTTAGGCTCGACACTCGGATCGGAAAGAATGTCAGGTTATCAGGACCGGCGACACTCAATCTAGATTTGCGACCGATGGTTCGAGAGGGGACCGTAGAAGAGTGGGCTGCGCAGGCGGTGCTCGATGCTACCGAGGTTTTAGCTGAAGTTTTGAGCGACAACAGTGCTTTGGTTACGAAATCGCCTGGAGTGGCGGCGATGCTCAACGCGCAAGTCGCAATCGAATCAAAGCCCAACGAAAGCAGGATTCGGATCGATTCACTCCAAGCTCGAGTCCATGACTTTCTGCTCGATGTAAGTGGTAGTGCCCTTGTACAGGTAAGCGCAAACTCGAGCCTCTCCCCGGTGATCTCTTTAAAAATAGAGTCTCCCGAGCTTCCGCTGGCTTCTTTCAGTGACTTGGCGCGCTCGCTGGAGTCGTATCGTTTGACTGGAAAGGCAAAACTACAGGCCCAAGTGCGTGGCCCTCCGGGCGCGCTGCGCTACTCAGGCAAGATCATTCTTCATTCAGCAGGCTTTGAGCTCCCCGCCTTGCTAGTGTCTCCAGATCGTGCATCTGTTGCTGGATCGATTCAGTTTTCGACTGGCAGAGTGGACCGCTTCGATTTGAATTTTTCTGGCCCTGGATCTTCGACCGCTCTGCTCTCGGGGGGAGTGAACAATCTTTTTCAAGAAGGTTCGACCCCTGTGATGCACCTGGAGGTGCAATCAGACCAGCTGGATGCAGACCAGTTGAGGTGGGGGCTGCTGAGCTCTTGGCCTGTGGGTCAAGCGTCTGTCAGAGTGAAGTCTCTTCGTTATGCTCAAACTTCGTTTACGGATCTTCAGCTGACTCTGGATTCTAAGTCCAAGCAAGAGCTGGAGCTCAAGCAATTGAAGGTACGAATTCACGGCGGAACGATTTTGGCAAAAGCAAAGGCAGATTTTTCTGCGCCTGAGCCCCACTATTCTTTTTCTGCTGAGCTGCAGAGAATGGACCTGGGTCAGGCCCTTCGCACCCCGCTTGCTCTGTTTCAGCATCCTTTCTACGGGACGCTTTCGTCTCAATTCAAAGGGAGCAGTGCTCAGGGGCGCTTGGCCGTCCGCGGAAGTTTTTCTATTCTTAATGGGGGGTTTGCATCCTGGAATGTAGGTCAGTTGGCTTTAAATGGAGTCAATGAAGCAATTTTGAAGGCTTCTGAAAAATTTCCAGCCCTTGCCGAGAAACTCTTGAAGCCAGTGGAAGGCTGGAGTTCTGGCTATGATCAAATCCGGTCACGTTTTGAAGTGAAGTCCGGACGATTCTTTGCGTCTGAGCTAGTTGCTACGGCCCCGAAAGGGAAGGGGTTAGGCTTAAAGGGAACCCTCGATTTTGGCCTGCAGACCGGAGATCTCAATGCAAAGTTCGAGATTCAAGACGCGGACCATCTACTGAAAGTACGCGATGTATCTATCGAGCTGGACGGAAAGAGAGTTGATTCGATTCTTTCTGAGCCCCAATCTGAAAAGCCCTT